>JBLIMP010000148.1:0-10980 GCA_047638855.1 Cellvibrionaceae bacterium
GGCCGGACATGCCCCCGGCCCACTATTTGGATTGCCGATTGCGGTTAAAGATTTGGCATTGACCAAAGGAATCCGCACGACGATGGGCTCTCTGCTTTTTAAGGATTTTGTCCCTGATGTTGACGCGCTTTTTGTTGAACGGATGAAAGCGGCTGGGGCGATTATCATCGGCAAAACCAATACGCCTGAATTTGGGGCGGGATCAAACTCGTTTAACCCGGTTTTTGGCATGACACATAATCCGTATGATCTGAGCAAGGTGGCGGGTGGTAGTTCTGGCGGTGGGGCGGCGGCCTTGGCGGCCGGAATGATTCCATTGGCCGATGGGTCAGATTTAGGTGGATCGGTGCGGAATCCGCCTAGTTTTAACAATATTTTTGGGCTTCGGCCGTCACCTGGACGTATTCCGTCGTTCCCTAACTTGCAACCATGGAGCACGATGCCAGTGAGTGGCCCGATGGCTCGCTCGGTTGAAGATGCGGGGCTTTTGCTGTCGGTAATGGCTGGATACGACGGCCGTTCGCCCATTTCGCTAGAAGGTGATCCATCGATTTATGCGGGGTCATTAAAGGCTGATATGCGCGGCAAAAAGATTGCATGGACGCCTGACTTGGGCCGTTTGCAAGTAGAACCAGCCGTGATCCAAACACTGGAAAAGAACCTTGCCATCTTTGAAGAAATGGGGTGCGTGGTTGAGCGAGCGCATCCGAAATTGGATGGGGCTGAAGATGTGTTTCAGATATTACGTGCGGCCGGGTATGCCGCTTCACTCGGTCACGAGCTAGAACATAATCGTGACAAAATGAAAGAGACGCTAGTTTGGAATATTGAAAAGGGGATGCCGTTGACTGGCTTAGAAATTAGTGCGGCTCAACAGAAACGGGGTGCGCTTTTCCAAGAGATGGTCGCTTTCATGAATGAATATGACTATTTGCTTCTTCCTGTGGCTCAAGTGGCACCGTTTAGTATCGAAGTCGAATACCCGACTGAGATCAACGGTGTGCCGATGGAAACGTACATCGACTGGATGATGATTGTCAGCATTATCACGACGACAGAGCATCCGGCCGCATCTGTGCCGGGTGGTTTTACGGCCGACGGTCTGCCGATTGGCTTGCAAATTGTAGGCAAATACCGTGATGAGATGAGTGTATTACAGTTGGCGTATGCGTTTGAGCAGGCGACGAAGTTCGGCGAACAACGGCCAGCACTGTAGGGGCCTCCCTTGTGGGTGCCCAGGCTGTGGGGCACAAAACCAGGGCGGGCACAAGGCCCGCCCGACTGAATTATTCATTTTCCACTGCCTCTTCATCCCGTCTCCAAAGCGTGCGGGTGAAGTAGCTGATCACCAATAGAACAACCCCAAAACCGCTAAAGAGCATGACACGGCCGCCGATAGGGACATTTTCAAGATCAAACAGCAGGAGCTTGGCGACGACGAGCAAAATAGTGCCGATGCCTAAATTACGCATGACACGCTTGTCAAACAGCAACCCGGAAACAAGCAGTCCGACCGCATAAATGGCCCACAATGTTGTGACGACGCCTTGTTCGTTTACAAAATCTTGGCTTTGAACGGCCAACCATATCAAGGCCAAAATGTGCGCCACTACCCCGATGATTGTGTCTATTGTTTTGTCTGCATACCAGAGGGCAACAACGACGAGGGCGATAATCATGCTCAAGGTTGAGAGTGATGATGGGCCGACAAATGGGGTGGTGAAGTCGGCCACGCCCAGCCGAATGACCATTGCTAGGATACCAATTCCGGCCAAGATATAGCCGCCTATCGAAAGCCACTGATCTTTCCAAAGTTTGCCACTGACACAGACCCCGGCCACTTGAGCGGCCGCAATAAATAGCATGAGGTTGGGCCATGTCAAGACGCTATCAATATCTAGCCCTACTTGTACCAGCATGGCTAAACCTGCAAAAATAACCCCTTGATAACGCAGCATTTTGTTGTTTGTGTATAGCCCGGTCACAAAAACCCCAGCATGGATGAAGGTGTGGAGTAAAAGCCAATAGGTTTCGCCATTGAAATAGGCACTCATCTCGAACCCTGTAATGGGCAGAACGATTAGATGGGCTGCGAGTTGATAAATGGTTTTGGTATAGCTTTTCTTTTGAACCCAAGCAGTGAGCATAAGGCTGGCGACAAATAGCGAGCTGGCAAGGAAGTTGAGGTTGAAAAATGGGTTTTCAATCGTTTCGGGCAGAATGCCACCAAGCCAAGTGAATAAGGCCCCGATAAATAGCAAGTGGGGCAAAAGCATGACCCGGTTGCGATTATATTGCCTGGCAAATAGAGCAAATCCGGCCGCTTCAATCGAGAAGATGAGGAGTAGCAGAGCGGCAAAATTACCGGATGATTTAAATGGAGCGAGTAGGAGTAAAATCGCGCCAGCCACAAAGAATGGCAATTGTAAAACCTCGTACCGTTTGTCTTGCCCCATCAAATAACCGGCCGCAAGATAGACGATGGCCGTAACGATCATTAGTGTTGCCCATAGGGTTGAATTGAGATCGGGCCAAAGTACAAGTGAGAAGGCGGCCGTCATTACGGGGGCGCTCATGATGTAGGAGAAGAGGGTCCAGTGCGGGGTTAATGACGGGGTTAACTGATCGATGAACGATGGCTCTTCATTTTGATCGGTGCTTTCTTCAATGTTTTCTTCGGCCTCGATTCTGTCGTTAGCCGCTTGAAGCGCCAAAATGTCGGCCGAGTCAAGCTGATGCCTGTCAGCAAGCAATTGAAGCAAGGGGACAAGGCCAAAGCCGACAAAGCAGAAGAAGATACCACCCTGAATAGCCACCTGGTCGCTTAAGGTTGTACTACCTGCGCTGATTGAGGTGATGGCTAATATAGCCATGTATAGCCAACCTGAAACGGCCGCTAATAGCATGAGGTAGTGCCAGCGTAGCGTGTAAAAAATGGCGATGGGGCCAAGTAGAAGCAGACAGATATAAATAACAAGAGTCAGAATGGTTGCGTCTGTTGAACCAACGATGATGGGGGTAATTAATCCAAAAATTAGCCCGACGGGAGCGAGCGACCTCTGTTGTTTCCAGACGGCGATTGTGTAAGCGAGAATAGTTGTGGCAAACACCAGAACTATGGTCGGGTTTTCGGGAATTGTCTCAAAGTAAAAGTGGCCGATAAATGTGGTGATGTATGAAGCGGCAATACCGCCTCCGGCCAGAAGTTGACCAAACGACGGCCGGTCATCGCTAAGGCGCAAGCCTAAGCCTAACAAAATGATGCTGATGCCGTAACCGGTTGCTAGGCGCATGCCGTCTGTAACCCAGGCTTGATTGTTAAGCCAGAATAAGCTGGTGATCAGGCCGATGAGCAGCAATGAAATGCCGATCCGGCTGGTGAGCCATTCGATATCAGTTAGATTTTTGATCCACTGTGGGGTTTCTTTTGGGGGTGCAGGTGGGGTGGGTGGTGTTGAAACTGCGGCCGCAATGCTGTCGAGTTGCGGCCGGACATCGGTTTTAATGTTGGCTGTTTCTACGGTTACGGCCGTGATTACCGTTTCATCTGCCAGGGCCGCTTCATCTAAGATCGCTTCATCTAAGATCGCTTCACTGTTTTCGGCCGATTGCCCTTTCAAAACAATGTTCTCTAAACGATCCAGTCGTTTAAAGATCGATTTTTCTAAATCATTAATTCTTTGAGCTAACTCATTATTGTCAGACATAAAAACCTCTATCTTGCTTAATTTGAATCAAATTCTTCAACACGTCAGTTATTCTTGCTCACTGATGTTGTTCTGATTCGTAGCCGTTGTCCGATGTTTCGGAGTGATAGCATACCATTCAGGTTATGAATTATCTAACCTTGCGCTTAGGCCAAATCTATAAACCCTTTCTAAAATAAAACCGGATCACTTCGTCAGCGTGGTAACATCTTTAGCGTGACCCAAATACAACCAACCTCTGATCAAGTTTTACCCCCTGTGCGGGGGAAGTTCCGACGCCTGTTTGCGGCCGTTTGGCTAGCGGTGCGATTAATCGTAGCTGCCATTGTTCTGGTGCTGATTATAAAACCGGAATGGCCCACTTTTGGTGAGGTTGACACGCAAATCAGCCATAGAGTCGGGCTACGGCAGTTTGATTTTCCCAGCTTTTGGGTGAAGACGGTTGTTCAAAAGCGGGGAGATGCACTTGCCAATCATCACGCATGGTTTGATAAAGAAACACGTAGCCAAATTGTGATTGACTTTGTGCAAAAGAGTGGCGAAATTCGGCAATTGACCAATCAACTCAATCGGGTTTATTCAGACCCAGAAATTATCGATCCAGATGCGGTTTCGGCCGATCTGCAAGCTGAAATCTCTCAATTGCGTAGCGAAATTAGCGATTTGCAAACGCTGGCTGAACCGATTTTGCAAGATCAAGTCAGCACCGTATTGCACGATATGGGATTTGGCGGTTCAGGCGTTGTGTTTCCACCTGTGGCGGCCCATGTGACCCCGCTCCCAGCTATTTTGATCGTCTCTCCACGGGATCAAATCGTTCAGCAAAAAGCGGTTCCAATGAAAAGCGGCATCTTGTCACCTGAACGGGCACAGCTCGAAGCCAGCGTTTTCAATGATCTGGGTTTGTCCGCTTATGTGACTGATATTGGTGGCTTGGGTTTTTACCCATCGCTGATTATCGAAACGGGAAGTTTAAACTATTTGGCTGAGGTGATTGCCCATGAATGGGCCCATCATTGGTTTACTTTACGGCCGATTGGCATTAACTATCTTTCTTCACCCGCCATGCGCACGATTAACGAAAGTTCGGCCAGCATTGTTGGCAAAGATGTGGGGCAAGAAGTGATTCGTCGTTACTACCCTGAATTTTATGTGCCGCCTCTAGAGCCTGAGCCGGAATCGGCCGAAAATGAGCCAGCACTAACCCCGGATCCAAACATTTTTGATTTTCGACGTGAGATGGGGATGACACGAGTCGAGACAGATCGGCTTTTAGAAGCGGGGCAAATCGAAGAGGCTGAGGCGTATATGGAAGCAAGACGGCAAATTTTTGTCGCAGAAGGCTACAACTTGCGCGTCTTAAACCAAGCGTGGTTCGCTTTTCATGGGGCATATGCAGATATTGGCGGCGGGGCGGCCGGTAGTGATCCGGTGGGTCCATTGGTCGCGAATGTCCGTCAAGCAAGTGGGTCAACGAAGGAATTTATGCAGAATATCGCAGGGGTAACAAGTTTGGAGGAGCTGCAAACGATAGCGGATGGGTTAGGCATCATCCAATAAACTATTGCAATAAACTATTGGTTGAAGGGCTTGTGCAATGCAAACAATAAGAAAAGGAAGACCTGCTCGCCCTTGCATCCAATTTAGCGCGGTGGATAATCGACAGCTATGGAAGTTCGATTTGGGATGGCAAAAACAAAAAAGTACGCAGTTAACGAAAGCGGTGACACCTTTGAAATGGTAGAGCGGCCGCATGGCGGATTGTCTTTCGTTTTGGTGGATGGGCAACGGAGTGGCAAAAGTGCTAAAACGATTAGTAATTTAGTTGCCCGTAAAGCGATTCAATTATTGGGAGAGGGGATACGGGATGGGGCTGCTGCACGTGCGGCACACGACTATCTGTTTACTTATCGGGCGGGAAAGGTGACAGCAACCCTCAATATTATTTCTGTTGATACTGAGTTTAAAACCTTAGTGATCTCACGCAATAATGATTCACCTGTCATTGTTTTTCACCCTCAAAGCGGGATACGTCTATTAGATGACCCTTGTCATTCAATTGGGACGACCCGTAGAACAAAGCCATCGATTACAGAGTTGCCGATTGAACCCGGTTTGATTGTGGTGGCTTTTACAGATGGGCTACGCCACGCGGGGAAGCTGAGTGGGAAAGAGCCGTTTGATTATTTGGGGGTGATGCAGGAAATTATCGAATCGGCCGTACTTGACCCGCAAATGATAGCGGATCAGCTTTTGGTAGGGGCTGTGGCGCAAGATAACGGCCGACCACGAGACGATATTAGCGTTTTGGTGATCGCAACGGTTGCGGTTGAAAGTGACACTCCGATACGCCGGATTGCGGGCACGTTACAGATTTAAATAGTTGATTGCGATTACGGGGGCTGCTTTTGCTTATGATTTTCCGGCCGCAACGGATCGGATCAGCATCACAACTTGATTCTGCAACTGAGCTGGCACTTTTTGACGTAGCTGATCAGCGCTGAAAAAAGTTTCTAAACCATCAAGCAAGGAGATGATGATGGCAGCGCGTGATTTTTTGGTTTCGGCATCAGCCGTAGCATCAAACCGCCCTACTTCTGTACTGATTGTTTCCCAAAAGTCAGCGTAGAGTTTCTCATATTGTTGTTTCAAGATGGTTTCCTGCACGCTCAAAGCCCACAATTGCTCAAAGACCCCTTTCGTTTGCTCATCTTGATAGACAGAAAACAATCGGCCGATGGCGGCACTGTCTTCATTGGTCCCAATTGACCGAACCAGGTGAAGTATCATGCGGTGGTACTTGCCAATAGATTGTTCCATCAAGGCACTCACTAGCTCCGTTTTTGTAGGGAAGTGATACTGCAATGAGGCCAATTTCATGCCAGATTTTTCTGCCAAATTGCGCATGGTCAGCCGATAATGCCCCTCTGTGGTTAGTATGTAGCGGGCGATTTCTAGAATGGCGTCTTTGCGTGAAAGTGTTTTATATTCCATGGGTGGCGTTGTAAGAACGGTTACCTGTCAATTGACAGGTAACCGTTCTAAAAGTACACTTTGCGTGTTACATTACTTATTAAAATGAAAGCTTTTGATGCTTACGGAGAAAATTATGAGCCAAATAACCGGTCAAAACAGCCAGCTAGATATTGATACCCTATTGAAAAATCACCGGACTGGCTACTCACTTGAGCAACCATTTTATACTGATCCCGCTATTTTCGAAGAAGAATATAAACATATCCTCTCGAGACAGTGGCAATATACAGATCATATGAATCGAATTCCCAATAAAGGTGATTATTTTCTGTTTAATATAGCTGGAGAGCAAATAATCATTATTCGGGGAGAAGGGGATACCGTCTATGCTCACTTTAATGTCTGTCGTCATCGTGGCTCGCGTGTGTGTTTAGAGCCGGAAGGGCATGCGAAACGGTTGGTTTGCCCTTATCATGCTTGGTCTTATCAGATTGATGGGAGTTTGGCGAATGCGCGTGCGATGCCGGCCGATTTTGATAAAGCTGACTTTGGTTTACGCTCGTGCCAAGTACGTTTGTTTGGCGGGATGATTTTTATCAATCTAACGGCCGAAGGCGAGGGTGTGGCTGACGGAGATGTGCCCGACTTCGATGAGATTACAGCCAATTTGCAGCCATGGATTGAGAGGGCTGACCTACGACGTACAAAAATCATTGAGCATAAACTGTATTCTTCAAAGGTGAACTGGAAGATAGCAATCGAGAACTATTTTGAGTGTTATCACTGTATCACGTCGCATCCGGAGTTATGCAAGGTGCAGCTGCATACGTTGCGAGATGCTCACGGCACAGAATCCGCACGCTCAATATTTGCCGAGCATAATGATGATTGGCAAGAGCGGGCCAAAGCCTTTGGTCATAAAGTGGGGTCAGCGCAATGGGGGGCAAATTTAATGGAGCAAGAAAACTATGGTTCGCAAATGCACTATGCCGAGCGAATGCTTGTCCATCATGATTTGGAAGCGGCGTATGGGCAACTAGAAGGGGGCAGCGCGATTGGGTCAACCAAGCTATTAGGCAGTTATGCGGCCGATGATCAAGGGCAAGTGGATTGGGGAATTATGCCATCTATATTCTTGTACACCAGTTGCACCTCGACGGTTATTTTTAGAATTACTCCTATCAGCCCATTATTAACCGAAATGTCACAGACTTGGCTGGTTCATGAAGATGCAGTTGAAGGAGTTGACTACAATGTTGAGGCGATTACGTGGATTGATGAAGTCACAATGGAGCAGGATGAAGAGATTGTTGTCAATACGCAAGCGGGAGTAAGCTCGCGCGTTTATACCCCTGGACCGTATGCAGAACTTGAAGAGGCGATTGCTCAAGTGCACAATGATTATCTGCGTCGTTTACGCTACGGAAGAGGGCTGGCTGAATAAGTGAGTCGGCCGGTTTCTGCTCAAATGCGGGGTGTACGTTAAAATCGGTCAACGACTTATGAAAAAATCTGACGCTAAAAATCAAAAACCGGCCACTGCCATTTACCAGAAAATCGCTGATGATATCGAAGAGCAGATCGTTTCTGGCGAATTACAATCGGGAGATCGTATTCAATCGGAACGTGAGCTGAGCCAAGAGCTAGGTGTGAACCGGTTGACGGTACGGCGGGCGTTTAATGTGCTGGTTGAGCGGGGGTTAATCGACCGGCGACATGGCGGCGGCACGTATGTCACGACACCTCGCATTGAACGGCTGGCTGGGGAGCTTTTTCCGTTCACATTAGGCATTCAAAAGTTGGGGATGACGCCAGGAATCAAAAAGATTGCGTTTGAGCAAATTCCGGCCGATAGCTCACTCGCGCAAGTTCTTGCAATTCCAGTGTCAGCGCCCGTTTACTATATCTACCGTGTACGCCTTATTAATGACGAGCCTGCTTTGTTGGAACAGTTTTTTGTTCCGGTTGATCGTTTTCCCGGTTTTGATCAGCAAGATCATGAAAATTTGTCAGGCTATGCGATTATGGATGCTGAGTATGGGGTTAAAGTTGTGCGGGCCGAACAGAGTTTAGAGCCTGTTGTAGCCACAGCTTATGAAGCGGAATTACTAAAGATTGTTAAAGGGGATCCACTGATGCTGGAACGCCGCTTGTCGTTTGATGAGTACGGTCGGCCGGTTGAATATGGCAAAGATCTTTATCGGGGCGATAAGTTTAAATTTGTGACAAGCGATGCAAAACTAACGTTGACTTGGCAGTAGCCTGCCCAGACAGTTAACGCAGTCGTAGCCGCTCTCCGGCCGATCTTAATCCTTGAGCCAAACTATCGATAAAGGATGGAATATCTGTATCTTCTAAAGGCACGGTCACCGGAAACTCTAATTGAACCGCAATGTCTTCATCGATAGGAATCTGTGTTTCAACCGGAATGCTTAAATCTAGATTGATCGGTATTGTCGCGGAAATCGGGATGTCATAATCTAGCGGCACTTCAATAGTGAGATTAACTGGGATATCTGTTTTGATCGGAATATTGATCGGGAAAGATTGGTTGAGAGGGAATGGGAGCTGGATACTGACTTCAACAAACGTATCAACCGGAATCACTTCTTTAATGGCAATGGTCACAACCTCTCGAAACTTCACTGAGGTTGATACCGGAATTGTCGTGTTAATGGGGACATTAAACTCGTCTTTATAATCGACTGTAAATTTAATTGGAATTATTTCATCGATCTTTATTGGAATATCAAAGTTTTTAACGCTATTTTGCTCTATTAAATTGGCGGCGGCCGTCATTTGTTGGCTTGTTTGGTTCAGGAAGTACATTGCTCCAGCAATTAAGCCGATATTTAGCAGCAAAGATAAAATAGTAATGGCCCACAGCAGTCCATATCCCTGTGGTGAAGTTGAAGTGATAACGTCAGACATGAAAAATCCTTTTTGATAAGTGTGATGGCTCTTTTTAACCCTAAAGTTCTTCGATAACTATTGTTTCTATCGTTGCACAGTCACAAAATTAAGGCAACCTAATCGGCCGAAATTGCTGGAGTTGGGTGTGTTGAATACAATCGTTATTTTTGCAGTACAAACACGCCTCTGATAGCATCCGATCTTATAAAGATTCCTTGATCTTATTTCGATATTTCATTATATTGCGAACTGTCTCTGTGGCGATTGAAAGCTATAGACCCTTGTAATGACGGTGAAATAGAATCATCAATCTTAGGAGCACAAGCTGATTTTAAGAAAGAACATACACATAAACACTCAATTCAATCTGTTAAAAAACGGCCTCCGTTTGAATGTGACCCCGCTTTTTTTATTAGTCGCTCTTTTGGCTTTATTGAGCCTAGCGAGTTGCGACCCTAGTTCCCTGGCCCAAGTGGTTGTGGAGCTGCCGACGTTGGCAAGCTCAGCAGCTACGGCGCAACCCGATACACCGACACCTACACCAGACAACAGTTTAGCACCTACGTTCACCCCAGAATCACAATCGGTTGTGACGCTAACCCCGGCCGGAGAGTTTGTTTTTACACCCCGGCCGACCCATACCCCATTTCCAACCCCTTTCCCCACCTCTACCCGTACCCCCATTCCGACACAAACACCGCTTCCAACTGAGACGCCACTCCCAACTGATACCCCTGCGCCTACTTCAACTCCGACTTCTACACCTATTGCATCTGGGGTTATCTCGTCTGTTCCGGCCGGAGACAACCTTCTGCAAAATCCCTCTTTCGAGATGGGTTTTGATAATCCAAATGGAACGATTGAGCTTCAAATACCGAAGCTGTGGACGTTTGAATACAAAACGGGGAATAACGCACTTGACCCGGACGATTGGAACAAATGGGTTCGGCCGGAAGTGCGTGTGCTTACAAAATCAGATATCCCGTCTCACGAGCATGATGACTTTTTCGTTTCGAGTAATCAAACGGTCAAAATATTTAAAGGATACGGCTCTGTAAGCTTCAAGCTTGTGCAAAATCTGACGCTCGAACCGGGGAAATACCAATTTACAGTCCATGTTTTTCCGGACATGGTGATGGAGTACACGCAGAAGGCAAAAATCTATGCGGATGATTATCGTGCGGCCGAAATTGGCTTTTTAACCAATGGGAATCAAAGTGATTGGCAATTTGTGCCGATTGGTAAGAAGAATCGCTATGGTTATGTGTTTGAGGTGGATCAAACTAAAACGGTACAGGTGGGTCTTGCCGCTCGCGGCCGATGGGCATTGCAAAACAATGGTTGGTTTATCGATGGCTTCTCTCTCGTTAAGATAGATTAAGTC
>JBLIMP010000149.1:0-10924 GCA_047638855.1 Cellvibrionaceae bacterium
GCAATATGCCAGTTGCGATATTGGTGCAGTTGAATTGACAGCAGCGGAAGCTCCCATGCGTATTTATTTGCCTTTTGTATTGCGATGATAAATAAGAAGTCTTCGAATTAAAAGAAAATTGGGAAATTTCGATAGAAATCGCGAATTTTCGTGCTAAGCAATGTAAATTCACTAAAATTACTGTCGACTTAAATAATTTAAACAATCTGTTGGAGCAGAACCCCATGATTCGTAAATATCTTCAAATTAATTTAAATGACCATTCCACCTCATCTGAGGATTGGGAAGGCGAGTCTCTGGTGAAGGCCGGACGCTATTTAATTGCTAAAACACTTGTTGAGACTGACATAGCTAATGTTGATCCCCTTGGCCCAGATAATCCGTTGATTTTTTCGGCCGGGCCTTTTGCGGGCACGACTTTGTCGAATGCCAATCGGATAAGCGTTGGATGTAAAAGCCCACTAACTGGGGGAATCAAAGAAGCCAACGGTGGCGGTACATTTGCTTACGCGATGGGACGACTTGAGATTTGCGGATTTACACTCAATGGCCAATCACCTGAGTGGACCGTGATTCATATGCATAAAGATGGAACGATTACCTTCGATGATGCAACCCCGTATCTAGGCCGGAAAAATTATGAAGTTGCGGCCGATTTGCACGCAAAGTATGGCAAAAAAGTGAGTTTGGCATTGTGTGGCCCGGTTGGTGAATATCAAGGTTTATTGGCTGGGATTTCGTTCAGTGACAACGACAATCGGCCGTCACGCTTGGCCGCCCGGGGTGGTGTCGGTGCTGTTATGGGCAGCAAACGTGTGAAGGCGATTGTCATCGATTTGCACAAAATGCCCCCATTGCATGACCGCAAAAAAGCACTTGGCGCCGTACGCCAATATGCCTCTTGGATTAACGAAGACACTGCGATTCAAACTGTTTACAACCCGATTGGAACGATGGCGATGGGCGATTACACCAATGAAGTGGGTGGTATTCCAACCAACAACTTCACACTGGGTTCTCAGCCTGTTGATACTGACGGCAACTTTATGATGGGTGGATCGTTTGTACGTGACCTGAATGTCTCACGTGGTGGGCAGCATACCCACGCCTGTATGCCAGGCTGTGTTATTCAATGCTCAAACGTCTATTATGATGAAAACGGCAAAGAAATGACCTCTCCAATCGAATATGAAACGCTGGCTTTGTTGGGTACCAACTGCGGTTTAACTCATCCTGATAACCTAGCTGTGATGAACCAAAACTGCAATGAATTGGGTGTTGATACGATTGAAACAGGGGCAACGATTGCCGTTTTGATGGACTCAGGCCTAGCTGATTTTGGGGATGTCGAGTTCATGCAGTCGGTTTTTGATGAACTAATGGCTGGCTCTGAAAAAGGAAAATTGTGGGCGCAAGGGACATATCGTGTAGGTAAACATTATAACAACCACCGCATTCCGTGTGTCAAGAAGCAAGCGATTAGTGCTTATGATCCACGGGTAATTGAGATTACCGGTATTTCAATGATGATTTCAGCTCAAGGAGCAGATCATACAACTGGGAATGTGCCTAAATATGCTTCACGCGATAAAGATTTGGCTGAATTGGTGACACGCAGCCTTGAGGCGCAAATTTCATGCGCGGCCGTTGACTCGATCGGACTATGCGTTTTCGGTAAATCTGTGACAAATCCAAACATTGCTTATATGGCTGACGCGATTAATAATGCGCTTGGTACCGATGTAAAACCAACCTTCTTCCACGAGCTTGGCCGTGAAACGCTTTTGCTCGAACGTCAATTTAACCTTGATGCTGGTTTTACTGCGGCCGATGATGATTTGCCCCAATTCTTTTACGACGAAGGATTAATGCCGACCGGACAAACCGCTCGTTTCCATGGAGCAGAGCTTCATGATATGTACGATGACATGAGCCAAGTTGAAGCACAAGGTATTCCGGCAGAATTTGCGAAATAGGGTTTAGATCGCACTAGGTAAAACAAAAAGGGTCGGCCGGGATTTTTCCCGGCCGACCCTTTTTTATTTTGATTAAAAACAGTGGTTCTTATTCGGAGTTTAACGCCTCTAACTGTTGTAGTGTATTTTCCAAAGCTTCGATCTGACTACCATATTCAGCCCAATCACCCTGTTGCTGGGCTTCTTGCGCCGCTTCAAACTGGGCATTTGCTTGGCCAATTAGCTCAGCCAAAGTCCCATCAATAACCAACTCGATTGGAGTCGATGGCTCTGAAACGCTTATATTCGGATCATCTGTGATGATTACGGCCGGAGCGCTGCGATCTTCTAAAAGTGCTTTTAAAGCTTCATCAAGCGTTTCACGCATAACAACACGTTCGCCGCTGGCGACAATCACCCGCTTTAGCTCTGGCAACTGATTGTTGTCAGACTCCAGGTAAATCGGTTCAACATATAAGAAGCTATCATTGAGCGGAATCACGATTAAGTTACCGCGAATGACACTCGAACCTAATTGATTCCATAGCGATAATTGCTGGGAAATATCAGGTTCTTGATCTATAAAACTTTCTACCTGAATCGGGCCTACTACCAGAGACTGTTTAGGAAATTCAAAAGATGCCAACTGCCCATAGAACTCAGGATCGTTGCGAGCTGCAATCCACGCAATCATGTTTTTCTTGCCCGAAGGTGTATAGGGTTGAATCAACAGGTATTCTGGCTCTTCCTGCCCTGGAAGGGTAAACAAAACATAATAGGGCTCCATCTCTTGAGGAGCATCGTAAAACACCTCTTGCGGAATAGCCCACAAGTCTTCTTTGGTAAAAAACTCTTGGACATCTGTCATGTGGTAGGTTTGATATTTGCGGGTCTGGATTTTAAACAGGTCTTCTGGATAGCGCAGATGTTGTTGTAAGGTCGCGGGCATCGATGAAGCTGGATTAAACAAACCTGGAAATATACGGTCATATGCATCGATAATCGGATCTTCGTTGCCACGGACTAAGTAGTAAGTAACTTCGCCATTGTAAGCATCGATTACAACTTTGACACTGTTGCGAATATAGTTGATTGACCGGCCGCTAGCCAGTTGGGTTGGATCAGAATAGGGAAAGCGATTACTTGTCGTGTACGCATCCACCATCCAATAAAGTTTGCCATCTGCTAAGA
Source organism: Cellvibrionaceae bacterium (assembly GCA_047638855.1). GTDB lineage: Bacteria > Chloroflexota > Anaerolineae > Promineifilales > Promineifilaceae > WTJY01. Next base: position 3,147 of record JBLIMP010000149.1, read on the forward strand.
CGATGTATGGGTCGCCGTCCAGCGCGAGGAATGGAGTGATTTCTTGCACTCGCTCTGTGATATTGCGATGATACATTACCCGTGTTTGCGGCGTGATATATTGGCTAAACAGCAGGTTGGTTTCGCCAAACTGATAGGCATATGCCAGCCGCCTGACTGCACTACTTAGAGCAACCCCACCTGTGCCAGCATAGCTGGTATAGATGTTTTCTGTCGCATCAGGATAGTTAAATTCGTCAAGGTCTGACCCCGCAAAGACGATGTCGTTGGTTGTTTCGCCGTAATAGATTTCGGGTCTATCAACTTCGATGCCGATGGTGCTAACGGGGGGCAAGTCACTGATGAAGAACTCCGGCCGACCTTGTTGATTAAAGCGGTCTACCGGATTCATAACCAAACCATAGCCGTGGGTATATTCAAGCCGTTGATTCACCCAAGCATCTGATTCTAAGCCTGCTTTATTTAGCTCTCTAGCTGCAAGCATCACTTGCCGGGTTTCCCCATCAACCTCATAGCGGTCGATGTCAACATTTTGTATTTGATAGTAGGGACGAAGCTCTTGAAGCTCTTTATATGTGTTCAACAGCGGCCGATAGTCCCATAAACGGATGTTTTTTAGAGCGGCATCATTGTCATCAAGATCAGCTTGGTTTAAGACGCTAACATCGCCAAACGGCTTTGAGTCTACTTTATCAAGCCCAAACGCCATGCGGGTGAAATCGATGTTGTACTGAATAAAAGGCTCTTCGCGGGCTAGCTCATTCGGGACAACCACAAAGGCTTGAAGCAAGCTTGGGTAAATACCGCCCACACCGATAATCGCAACCAGCCATAGAATACCGGCGTAGATAACCGGCCGCAATTCAAGCCGGAAGTAGTTGTAGAGCAATGCAATTGCAACAACGGCAGCCGCGGCCGCCTGGATATAAAGCGCATACAACGAAGCATTTATATCGGTATAGCCAGCTCCAAAAACAACGCCACGCTCAGAAAAGAGCAGCTCGTAGCGGTTTAAATTGTAATTTATTGCGAGTAGAACAAAGAAAATCGCTCCTAGAATCGCCAATTGACGACGCATAGGAACGGGAACATCGCTCATGGTAAATTGAATTGTTTGCCCTTGGCGAGGAAGGCTAGGGAGTAGACGAATGGTGTAAATAACGACGGTGCCGATAATCGAAAAGACGGTTAATGGCATGAGCCACCCTTGAATAAAGGTGAATATAGGAAGAGAAAAGACGTAAAAACCGATGTCGTTGCCAAAAATCGGATCAACCTGACCAAAAGGGACTTGATTGAAAAACAGTAGAAATTCTTCCCACATTGTAGATGCGGCCGAAGCCATCATAAATGCCAAAAGCAAGGCGACACCAGTCACCAAGTAGCGGCCGGCCGACGACGATAGTCCGCCTGTGCCAAAATAGGGTGTAGCGATTTTTAAGGCATTGCGCTGGGCCACATGCCAAGAAACGAGAAGAAAAATTGAAGCGACAACAAAGAACGCGGCAAAGGTCCCGATGTAAGCGACGATTTGTGTCGACCACACTGCCCTATAGCCTCGCTCCGTAAACCATAGAAAGTCGGTGTAATACGATACGATCTGGTTGATGCCTATGAAGAGAACAAAAATGATAAGGAATATCCAAAAGCGACGGGTTTGCCAAAGAGGTGTGCCGGAGCCGAAAGGGGGATTGTTTTCATTCCCATCGCCATCGTTGCCTCCGCCACCACCACCGCGGTTGCCACCTTCGTCATCGCCATCTCCGCCGGAGGTTCCACCGGGATTGCGAGGATCTTGTCCTTCGAATGCTCTTTTGAAAACGTCTGGAATATCTGAGTAATCGGGTCTGCGCATAATAGTTTGGTCTTTACAGAATCAAAGTGAAATTTAGAATGTCAATGGTTTATAGTAACAACTCCCTAGTTTAGCAAATACTTGCCTAACGTGGGTCATTATTATGGTTACTTCCTATTCAACTTTCGTTAGAACCTGAAATCGCTCATATTTTCATCATCGTTCGTTCTATAATTTTCTCTCATTGTATCAATCTGTCAGTACAAGTATAAGGAGTACAAAATGAAATTAAACATTAACGGGGTTGACAAGGAATTTGATGATGCCTACAAAGATGGATTACTACTTTGGGCGATTCGAGATGGTTTAGAGATGATCGGTACGCGATATGGGTGTGGCGCAGGGATTTGTGGCTCTTGTACAGTGCATGTAGACGGGGTAGCTACCCGATCATGTATTACCCCGGTTCAAGCCGTAGCTAATTCTAAGATCAGAACCTTAGAAGGACTGGTTCAGCCAGATGGCACATTGCACCCGGTGCAACAGGCTTTTCTTGATGAACAAGTTCCTCAATGTGCGTGGTGCATGAGCGGGCAAATGATGACGGCCGTAGCATTCCTGGAAACGAATAGTGCACCTACTCCTGAACAGATTATAGAAGCGATGAAAAGTAACTATTGCCGCTGCGGCTGTTATCATCGAATCAAAAGTGCTGTAGGCCACGCGGCCGAAAATATGCAAACGGCCGTATTGCCTGCCGTGTTGCCTGAAGGAGAAACAGCCTAATGAGTGATCAAATTGAAGCACCAGATTCAAGTGGAAAGAAACGGCGTTTCCGTGTGACTCGACGTGGGTTTTTGATTGGATTAGGGTCAACTGGGGTTGGATTGGCGTTAGGGGTAACTTTAGGGCGGAAACCGTTTTATCGCTTTGTAGCAGGGTTCTTAAACGGTGGTGAAACCCCGGCAAGTTTGGGTAGCGATCCGCTCGCATGGTTTGAGGTTTATCCTGACAATCGCGTCAAAATTTTTGTTTCTAAAGTCGAAATGGGACAGGGAATCCATACTGCAATCGGTCAAATTGCAGGCGAAGAACTTGACATACCTTGGGAAAATATCGAAGTGGCACAAGGGGGGACAGCGATCGGGCCTGACGATAGTTTTGGCACAGGGGGTAGTAACTCAGTTGTTTCTACCTTTGAACCGGCCAGAATGGCGGCCGCTACTTTGCGCCAAATGATTTTGTTGGAAGGGGCGCGTAAATTAGGTGTGACTGCCGATAAAGTTGAAACAAATATGGGCACGGTGCGCCTCATTTCTGATAATGACAAAACATTGACTTACGGCGACATTGTAGCCGGGGTGACTGAATGGGCTGAATTTGATGGGGAAGTAGTGCTAAAGCCGACATCTGAATTTGCTTTTATCGGGCAATCGCTTCCCCGAGTTGATCTCGAGGCGAAAATTCGTGGGGAAGCAACCTACGGGTACGATGTGCGGGTTGACAATATGTTGTACGGCGCTGTGGCGCATAGTCCTACTATTGCGGGCAAGATGATCTCTGCCAGTGCGGGTGATGCAGAAGGTCGGCCGGGGGTCGTGAAAGTGGTGATTGACATTGATGCAGGATTTGCGGGTGTGGTTGCAAAAACCAGACAGCAGGCCCAATCTGCTTTGGGGTCACTTGAAATTGAATGGGACTCAGGCAAGCTGTGGAGTCAAGAAGAAATTGACGCATTGTTTGACGTGAGTGATGGGTCGGGAATAGTTATCCAGAAAGAAGGCCAAGCCGAATCAGTTGTAGGTGACAGCCCTACCTTAACGGCCGATTATGCGACCCCGTTTGCGATCCATGCACATCTTGAACCTCAGGCGGCACTGGTTGATGTGAAAGACGGGAAAGCGGTTGTTTACGCGTCGATTCAAATGCAAGGTTTTGCCCGTACAGCGGTTGCAGAAGTGACCGGTATCGATGAAGAGAACATTGAAGTGACCCCTACTTATTTAGGAGGTGGCTTTGGCCGAAAACTAGGAACCGAAGCAACTGAGGAAGCGGCGAGGTTGTCCATGGCGGTACAACAGCCGGTACATGTTGGTTGGACCCGACCGCAGGATATGCGAGATGGTTATTTCCGGCCGCCAACCCGCCATCGGCTGAGTGCAAAGCTTGAAGGCGATAAAGCGGTGGCGATTAACCATAATCAATCAAGCGGCGAGGTAGCATTCCCATTTTTGCCGGGATTTTTGGCCCCGATTATGGGAACTGACTTTGGTTCATGGCGAGGTGCCTTTAACTTTTATGGCAAAATTGAAAATCGCCAGCTTAGCCATCATCTTGCCGCTTTACCAGTCCTTACCGGTTGGTGGCGTGGTTTAGGTTTGCTAGCAAACACATTTGCGACTGAGAGTTTTATGGACGAGATGGCCCATACGGCCGGGGTTGATCCGCTCCAGTTTCGACTCGACCATTTGGGCGATGATGCCTTTGGTTTGCGGATGAAAGCGGTGTTAGTGGCGGTGGCAGAAAAAGCGGATTATGAGGCACCGTTGCCTGCAGGACATGCGCTAGGTATCGCTTGTAGTGTTGATGTGGATACGGTTGTGGCGATGGTGGCTGAAGTGTCGGTTGATGAGGCTGGCGCGATTACGGTTCACCGGGCGGTGCAAGCGTTGGATCCTGGTTTGGTCATTAACCCAGATGGCGCCTTGGCACAGACGCAAGGGAGTATTGTTATGGGGCTTAGCTCAACCCTGCTTGAAGAGATGACGATTACCAATGGGGTGGTTCGGCCGCGAAACTTTGATGGGTATCCACTGATTACGATTGACCGCACTCCTGATATTCAGGTTGTGTTTTTAGAATCAGACGGCAAGCCACGTGGAATGGGTGAGCCGCCGATTGGCCCTGTGGCTGCGGCCGTAGGGAATGCCGTGTTTAATCTGACTGGCGGCCGTGTGCGCCAGTTGCCAATGACGCCTGAACGGGTGTTGGCTGCGATAGCTTAATGCTAAGAATAGAAAGCCAATAGATTGTAATCTTGGCTTTCTATTCTTGAATTTTAATTCGCTGTAATCGCCTTAATCACCTGATAAATACGGGTCGATTTATTTTCATAGACAAGTTTTAACCGGCCGCCCCTCGCCATTTCATCCAACCGGCCGACATGCATCTCCCCATAGGTCGCTTTCTCTAACTCACCCGTATAAATGTAGCTCACATCATATTTAGCAATCACAAGCAGAATATCTTGCGTGTTAAGCGTGGTGTAGAGCAAATTGACATCTTGAATACGCCGGGACACTAGATCGGCCGGGAATGTCGGCCGTTGCTGACGTTGGTGCCAGTCCCAGCCGATAATCGAGGGCAAACCGGTATACATCGATACCCGGCTACCGACTGACCGGTAGGGGTTGTTGCTATGAGCTTCAACGATTACGGGCGAGCCGCTGATATTCCGTTGCATCCATTTCAGGGCTTCATAATCCCCAGCAAGTGAAATCTCGCGGCCGTTATCGGTATAGGTGACATAGTTCATGAACGCCATGCCGTCTAAGGTTAAAACGGCCTCTTCTTTTTGCATCCGAACGTTCCACTTGCCATTAATGGCCAAGAGTGGGTAAAGCGCGGCTAAAAAGACAAGACTGACCAACCCTGTTTGCCAAATGAGCCGCGAAGCATAGTGCCATCGGGTATTGATGTGAGTCAATATAACCGGCAGGGTCGAACCAGTCACAATTGCCAGCAGGAGCCACGATTGCATATAAAATTTGAAGACGGTATTCATTCGGCCGATGTCCCCATCCAGTACAAAGAGTTCAACAAACAGAGTTAACCCAAATGCAGATGAAATGAGAATGTTGATCGTCCGTTTTACTGGTGTGATATTCCTTCTGAACCCCATCAAGCCAGCGATTAAAATCATCGTTATCGCCAATGGCGCCGTGTCATAGTGGCTGAACAAAAAGCGAATGAGTATAAAAAATAGAACCCCGCCAAATAGCATCGCCAAAATCGATTGACGAGGAAGTCCGTCCCCGTGGTTTTGTTGTTTGTTCCAATCGACAAAATCGATAAACAGCCAAGTTGCAGTCACGAGTAAAAATAATCCGTAAATCGTCAGATAGTCTATTAAGGATGTTGTTGGCCCTTCCCAAACCTTAATCGTTCCATAAGCTGTACCGAAATTGGCCCAAAATGGCTCGAATAAAATACGCGATCCTAAAAAGAGGGCGATGGCACTGACTCCGACCCGGCCGATTGTGGTGAGCTTAAACCCGAAGCGTTGTAGAGCCACCCAAGTTAGCGCCATGATACCGATAACAAGCTGTACAGGATAATCCCAACTATTGGTCGGATAAAGCACCCCGATGGCCAACGCTCCGGTAAACCATTGCAGCCAGGTTAACTTGTAGCTGCCCGAAATCACCAGTGAAACCGCCCAAGCTATCGCCAATAATGACAAAGGTAGGGCGATCATATGGGCGTGTAGGTCGCCGTATAAAAAGGTGAAAAATGGGAACTCTGTGATTGGGACGATTTCCCCATCGGCCGCACCAATCGCCCGTGAAGCGGCCCAAAACCATTCGCTGGGGTCCACGGGTGCCGGTTGATTAGATGTGAGATTGGTCCAAGCACCGTTAGCTGCACGCAGCAGCCAGTGGCTGTTAACATCGGCCGTGCTTGCCCTGCCCCACGATAAAAACAACACGTTGAGTTGATGCAGATTGCCAAGCAACAAAGTCGCAACAGCCGCCCATAACCCACCCTGAGTCACAACCTTTTCTTCTCCCTCTTCTCTCTCTTCTCTTTCCTCTCCTCTCTCATCTCTCTTTTCTTCTCTAATCAGCCGTTGCGTTAAGGCAGAGCCGATAGAAAATGCGCCCAAGCCGGTGAAACTAAACAGCATGGGCAAAATAAGGTTATATGCGACTGTCGGAACGATTCTGAGCAAAAGAGCTGGGACACTGACAAAGACAAATCCATAATAGTAATAGTTGATATATGCGCCGGCATGCCACGGATCATACGGGGGGAAAGTGGATGATTTGAGTACCGCCGTGAAATATGAAACATCCATCGGTTTTTCACCCCCATAATATAAATGCCATACTTCAGGATTTCCCAAACGGATGATGATCATGAGGATGAAGAACACGATTCCCAGGGTTTCGGTATAAAAGATCAGATTTCGTTTTTGTTTAAGAAAATCCCGTATGGCTCCCTGGCTTTGCCACTCAATATAGAAAGAAATAGCAAAAAGTAGCAGGGTGGCGGTGAAGAGAGACGCGCGGCCGAATTGAATCAGGCCAACGCTGGCACTGAGCCATGCCAGCCATGAAATAACCAGCATGCCAAAGACTTTGGAAATAGCGTACCCTCGGTCTGGCAGGCCGGTAAAAATAAGATAACAAAGGGGGTAGCTTAACCGGCCGATGATGACAATGAGCAGCCACCAAACCACAGCGGCTACAACACTATTGTTTGAAAGCAACCCATCTACTGAAAAGCGTTCATTAAACGTGCCCCCGGCTTGTTGCCGTGCAAACTGCTCATCTGTGAAGCTTAAACCGTTGGGTGAGTTGGCCGCTTGATTTGGGGTTTGATAAAACGCCGTTGACAGATCAACCTCGTTTAGCACAGTGCGCACTTGGTTCTTGTCGTAATCGGCCGTTTTTTTGAACACCCACACGGGTGGATGCTCATAGACACTAAACGACTCTTCGGCCGCAAATGTGCCAGGAACCTCCCAAGAAGCGGCCGGTTCACTGCCCCAGCCGATTTTGCCGGTCACATCGCTAAAATAAAGGGGTCCAAAATGAATGTCACCGGAAAAAGTTTCGATCAGCTCATATCCCAAATCCCCTTCAAAAAGAGTTTGATAGTAATGACCCATCAGCGGATAAGTGACCTGCATACGTGGGACTGTCCACATCGCCCGCTGACTGCTAATAACCACATAGTCAGCGTCGTTAAGCGCCACAAT
>JBLIMP010000150.1:0-10827 GCA_047638855.1 Cellvibrionaceae bacterium
TAAGCCTAACGGCCGATCAGATGTGATTTCACATGACTGCATTCCGTTCTGCCACTGAGGGTTGTTTTCAGGATTGCTGATGAAATCAAAAACATCGGCCGCCAATCGATTGATGTAAACTTGTGAGGTGACATTTGTCATCAGTCTGTAACCGCCAAAACTTGGTCTAAGCAGGTCAAAATCGCATTCCACCCACCTTCATGATTACCACGACTTTCTTCATCCAAAAATCTAACGTGGATGAGTTCTAAATTTGTGCCGCCTGCGATCTCTTCTAAATTTAGAGTGACGGTTGAATCATCTACCGAGAAAGGGGATTCCCATGTGAATACAATTTGAGAATAGGGATTCAGTTTTTTGTATTCACCACCGTGGGGGATTTCTTGCTCACCGGCCGCCATGATAACTGTAAATCGGCCACCTTCACGTGCATCGGCCTCTGCTCTTGGTACACACATCCCTTCACCTGCAATCATAAACTTAGCAAGCATTTGCGGGTTAAGCCAAGCGTTGTACACAGATTCGACCGGCGCCTTAATAGTACGCGATATATTTAAGATTAATTCAGACATTTGTTATCTCCTCTGTTAGCAATTTCTCCAATTTATCCAATCGTAGCTCCCAGATTGATCGAAGGTTTTGAAACCATCGATCAATTTCTCCAATTGGGGCCAACTCTGCCTCGATAAGATGTAGTCGGCCGACTGTTTTTCGTGTCACTAACCCCGCTGCTTCCAACACCTTAATGTGCTTTGACACCGCATTCAGGCTCATTTCATAATGCTCAGCTAAGTCTGTTACACGGGTTGCCCCTTCCTGAACAAGTGTTGTCAGAATCGAACGACGTGTTGGGTCGCTTGTTGCTTTTAGTATTTCTGAAAGCTGTTGTTCATTATTATCAACCATATGGTTGAATATAGTTGATCTCTAACCCTTTGTCAACCATTTGGTTGAATATAGACGCAACATATCTGCACTGGTTCTTGACATCTGCTAAGATAATTAGGTTAAGTACAAAAATTTAGCTGAGGAAAATAGATGACAAAACGGTTTATAGACCCAACGCAAGAATCAGGAGCCTCCTTTTTTAGCCGCACCATTTCTGGCCCGGTTGTGATGCTCAACTTGATGCGTTTTCGCGCAGTGGCTGATTATTCAGCTCATCCAGAGCTTGCCTCCGAAATCCCTATATCCGGCCGAGATGCGTATGAAAAGTACATGCAACATACAGAGCCATTTTTAACAGCGAGTGGGGGCGAAGTAATATTTTTAGGTGACGGCGGTAAATTTCTGATCGGCCCCCAAACCGAACAGTGGGATTTGGTTATGTTGATACGCCAAAACTCTCAGGCTGACTTTTTGGCTTTTGCGCAGAATATTGAATACCTAGCCGGTATCGGCCATCGTACGGCTGCTATTAAAGACTCTCGCTTACTGCCCATTATCGAAGCGAAACCAGCCTCTGACTAAATTGCATGTGAGATTGGGTGGAAATAAAAACAGCCGCTTTCACTTTGAAAAGAAAATCAAAGTGAAAACGGCTGTTTTCTGTACCGGAGGTGGGACTCGAACCCACACATCTTTCAATACGCGAGTTTGAGTCGCGCGCGTCTGCCAATTCCGCCACTCCGGCGAGTATAAACAAATTTAAAACTGAAGAATAAAGGGCATGTTCACAAAAGAGCTACGATTATTGCAGCAAAATATTATTAATCACTTTTGAAGTCCGCTGGATTTCATGCATAACAAGCCCGATCTTTGCATTCTTATCAATGATTGTTGCAATGGCTGCATTTCTATTGACCGGATAAACAATCAGAGAACCATGCTCCCCTTCAATTAATAACCGGCTAAGCCCTCCTTGCGCCATTTGCAAAAGCGTTGTTTCGCCTAGACTGGTTAAAGTGGCGGTCATTGCTGCAATTTGTGGGCTATTCGCTTTTCGGCCTGTTAAATCTTCAGGCGTATGTGACGCCACAACAAACCCTTCGATACTCACAATGACAGTATCTTGAATGCTGTCAATTCGATCGGTTAAGTTTTGTAATTCTTGCTCTAGTTTTTCTATGCGGTAAAGATTGGACATTTTCCCGAAGTTAAGCCACTTTATTTATATTTACAATAAATGGATGGGTATGAATCGTTCATTTGTATGACTACCATAGCTTCAATTTTGAATTTTACAAAATTGAGAAGACACGGAAGAAAAAGTATTATAGGTTCTTTTTGGCCTTAGGCAATGATGCTTAAGATACGATTTTACTGTAATTTAGTACGTGGCCTGCCTTCAAGCGGTTATGCTTAAAAAACTGCTGCTAATAGCGGCCTTACAAAAAAAGTTATAAAAAGGCCGGCCGATATTAAACCGACCGGCCCGTTTATAACGCTAGAATGAAAATAAATAAGCCTTAAACAAGTAAGCGCATCGGATTTTCGAGAAGTTGCTTAAAGCGAACCATAAATTCGGCCGCTTCCGCCCCATCTGTTACCCGATGGTCGGCCGAAACCGTTGCCTTCATCCGTGTGCCAATCGTCAGCTCGCCATCAACCACTACTGGTACCTGGTGTATTCCGCCAATTGCCAAAATTGCCGCTTCGGGCGGATTGATAATGGCCGTAAACTGGTCCACTCCATAAATACCAAGGTTCGAGATTGAGAAAGTACCGCCAGAAACATCGTCAGGATGTACTTTCCCCTCACGTGCCCGACCAATCATCTCTTTATTCTGTTGCGCCACAATACTCAACGGGGATTTATCCGTGTTTTTCTGTACAACAACAAGCAACCCCTTCTCAGTTGCAACAGCGGACCCGACATTGATCTCGTTATGCAAGATCATCTCGTCGCCCCCAAAACTGGCATTGATATTAGGGAAGTCACGTAATGCTACACCAGCAGCTTTAACTAGAATATCGTTGACGCTAACTTTAATCCCTTCTGCTTCGAGCATGCCATTAACCTGTTTGCGCAACGCCATCGCTGGAGCCATATCGATCTCCATGGTGACTTGGAAGTGGGGCACAGTCGTCTTGCTTTCAACCATACGGCGTGCAATCGCCTGACGTAAACGTGTTGTGGGTACAGCGGTATCTGTTTCACCGGCTGTTGCTAAAGTCGCTTGGATAGCGGGAGCAGGTGCTACTGGTGCAACTGCGCCACCAGATGAAATAAACGCTTCTACATCTGCCTTGCGAATACGCTCACCTTCAAATGGCACTTGGAGCAGGTTTACATTGTTTTCAGTCGCAATACGGCGAGCCACCGGGGTGGCTTTAACACCGGCTGGGAATTCAGAGCTAGCTGTTCCAGCGACTTCACCTGTTGGGGCGGCTGCAACTGCTGGTGCTGGTGTGGAGGCTTCAGCTGCTGGCGCGGCCTCGGCCGGAACCGGATCACTGGCTGCGCCAATTAAAGCGGATACATCTTCACCTGCTTCACCCACTATGGCAACATTTTCGCCAACCGCCACAATATCGCCTGAATGGGCTAAAATTGCCAGCAAAATACCCGTAGCTTGTGACTCTAGTTCTAGCGTTGCTTTATCAGATTCGATTTCAGCAACGATGTCCCCTTTGTTTACTTGAGAGCCAATCTCAAACAACCACTGACTCAGCTCCCCTTCACGCATATCAAAACCCATTTTGGGCATTACGATAAAATTCGCCATTAGAGAACCTCCTTTACGGCTGCAATCACCCGATCTGCATTGATTAGTGCAGATTGTTCTAACTCCCGTGCGTAAGGAAGGGGGGTCTGTTTTTGAGCCACACGCTTAATCGGTGCGTCAAGATAATCAAAAGCATGTTCCTGAATTTGAGCCACAATCTCTGCGCCGATGCCAAATGTGCCATGGCCTTCTTCAACCACAACGGCTCGATTGGTTTTCTTAAAACTCTCAATCGCTAAAGTCATGTCGAGTGGTTGTAGCGAGCGCAAGTCGATAATCTCAACTTCGATCCCTTCTTTTGATAACCGCTCAGCTGCTTCCATCGAAATCGGTAACCCCTGTGCATAGGTGACAATCGTGACATCAGAGCCATCCCGTTTTTTGTCAGACTTATCAAGTGGGACCAGATATTCTTCTTCTGGGACTTCGCCACGCTCTTGATATAGGGTTGCATGCTCGATAAACATCACGGGGTCATCACATCGAATAGCCGATTTAAGCATTCCTTTAGCGTCGTAAGGTGTTGCGGGTGATACCACGCGCAAGCCTGGGAAATGGGCAAAAATCACATCAGGTGTATGGCTGTGGGTTGCGCCCAACTGTCGGCCGCCGCCGCCTGGGGCGCGGAATACAACCGGACACCGAATGTTGCCGTTGAACATATAGTGAACCTTGGCAGCATGATTGACAATCGCATCAAATGCTACAAAAGCGAAGTTGATTGTCATAAATTCAGCCACCGGCCGTAAGCCGTTCATCGCAGCCCCGGCCGCAGCCCCACCAATCGCCATTTCAGAGATCGGCGTATCACGTACACGTCGTTCACCGAATTCTTCATAGAATCCACGGGTGACAGCATAAGTACCGCCCCAAACACCGATTTCTTCTCCCATGATAAAAACATTTTCATCACGGATCATTTCTTCACGCAGAGCGTCTGATAACGCCTGTCGCATTGTAATTCTTTTAGCCATATTGTTTTCGTCCCCCTAGTTCTCTACGTAAATATGATCGTACAGTGTATCAAGACCCGGTTCTGGTGATTCGTCCGCGAACTTAACCGCAGCTTCAACCTCTTCCTCTACTTGATGATCAATCGCATCCAATTCTTCTTGAGTGCAGCTTTCTTGTTCAATAAGACGTCGTTCTAGTACACCGATTGGATCGTCTTCGCGCCATTTCACAACTTCTTCTTTTGAGCGATAGCGGAGCGGATCCCCCATTGAATGACCTTCAAAGCGATAGGTGATCATTTCGAGAAACTGAGGTCCTTCACCTGCTCGTACACGAGCTAGGGCATCCGTTGTTTTCCAATAAACATCACACACACTCATGCCGTCAACAACATGGGCTTCCATGTTGTAACCACTGGCTTTGGTTACCATTTCAGGCGTAGCTGAAGCCCTGTCAACGGCCGTACCCATTCCATATTGGTTGTTTTCAACAATCCAAACAATGGGCAGGTTCCAAACTTTTGCTAAGTTGAGCGATTCGTGGAAATAGCCAATATTGGTTGATCCATCGCCCATGTAACACAAAACAGCACCATCGGTTCCTTTGTATTGTTCGGCTAAGGCGATACCGGCTCCTAGTGGCACATGACCACCCACAACAGCATACCCGCCCCAAAAACGCCGAGGGACATCGGAAAGATGCATTGAGCCGCCACGGCCGCCGCTAACGCCGGTCACTTTGCCCATTAGCTCGGCCATAACCGGGCCTGTTTCTGAACCCACTGACAAGGCATGTCCGTGGTCACGATAGGCTGTAATGACATGATCTCTGTCACCACGAGCACCAATCGAGCCTACGGCGATCGCCTCTTGCCCGATGTATAAATGTAGGAATCCGCCTATTTTGCCTAATTGGTATTGTTCTGAGCAAGATTGCTCGAACTTGCGGATAAGCACCATTTTCCGGTACCAATCGAGTAGTATTTCACGGGGGATTTCGGCCGCGCGGCCGACGCCAACTTCACGATCTTCAGCATGTTGGATCGAATCTGCACTTTCGTCGATTGGGTCACTCTTTGCATCAGCTTTTTGCTTTTTTGTTGCCATCTGACTCTCCTAAATTATCACGTTTTGATTTGTTCTGTAACGAAAAACGACTCACTATGTTCATTAGTGAGTTTTCGCTTCTCGTCAACTGTTCGCAATTTGCGGGGAAATTCTATTTTGTGCCGTTTTTACTCAGAAAAACCAGATTTGAATCAGATAAAATTTATTCGACTCATACATGATAGTTTTAAATAAAAAAGGCCGACAGTCACATCTTTGACAGTCTTGCTAAAGAGTAGGGTAAACCCTTAGCTAGTAAATTTTAACAGAAAATCATAAATTTTCATCTGATTAAACGATCTCAGAAAAATCATATGAAAAGATTACTCTTCTGAGGCGAGTTTAGCCGTATCTTCTTTTACTGCTAATTGGTAACTTTTCAAAAAGGGCGGGAGGTATCTTTCGACAAGCGTTCGGCTGAACTCACGCCGAAGTCTCAGGATGCGCACCCTGAGCTTGTCGAAGGGTGTTTTCTCCGGATTGTTGAAAAGATACGTTAATCGCGTGATTAAGCGTTGGATAAAACAGCTATTTCAACACACCGCGCAGGCGTAGCGTTTGTAAAACAAGTTGGTCCCACGGTTGATCAGTAATGACAGGGATGTAGTGTGCTCCTCGGCCGCCTAAATAGTCGCTGTTCTCTGTTTGCCATGCCACAACTCGCTCACGGTACTCACGCAGGGTTGTGGCATCTAGGGTAACTTCTGACTCGGCTCCGGTTTCTGCGTCGATAAGTTTGAAATCGCCATTCAGTGGAGGTTCAATTTCATCTGGACTTAGTAAATGAATGATGCCAACCTCGTAACCACGGCTTTGAATTGCGGACAGTCCATCCTGGTACCCGGCCGGTGACATTAGATCTGTTAAAACGAATAAAAGGCCGGGACGTCGGCCGCGAAGTGCATAGTCACTTAATGACAGATTAAGCTCAGTCATGCCGATAGCTTCGGCCGTTTCTTCCAGAAAACTGAAAAGACGCAGGCTATTTTGCTGACCTCGATAGGGGCCCCACATTCGATTTTCGTCGCTGCGCAAAAGGGTGATTGAGAGCTGATCCCCGGCCGCTAATGCAACATGGCCCAAGGCACCGGCTAACTTGACCGCATAATCAAACTTGTTGGTTTCATCGTTAAGCGGCCAATTCATGCTCAAACTGCCGTCAATCAAAATATGGACCGATAAGTCTTCCTCTTCTTCCAGAAGTTTAATAAACGGCTTTTCAAGTCTGGCATACACATTCCAGTCCAGCCTGCGCAAATCATCCCCTTTGACATAATTGCGATAGTCGGCAAATTCAATCGAGGTGCCTCGTTTGCTTGAACGGCGATCCCCTTTCATGACACCCGCACGGACTTTGTCTGCAACGAGGGCTAATTGTTCTAATTTGCGGAGGGTGACTTCGTCAAAAAGCATTGTTTTAGATGTTAGATAATCGATATTAGATAAGAGTATGCTAGTTGATTTAGGCTAGCTGTGCCAGGAAAAAAGCGTTTGTTAAAGGTTGCTTGGGCACATTCTAGCACTCTGTTTTCAGATTCAGAAAGGTTTTGCCCGAGAATTTTTTTGAGCTATTCTCTAACTATGAACACACAAATAAACGTTGCTGATTGGCTCAATAACAATCAAAATCAATTTATCGAAATGGCGGATACGATTTGGGGACACCCTGAAATTCGCTGGCAAGAATTCAAGTCTTCTAAGCTACAGGCTGACTATATGGAAGAAGCTGGCTTTGATGTCAAATGGGACATCGGCGGGATTACGACAGCATTTGTAGCCGAGTGGAAAAGCGGTGACGGTGCGTCAAAAAATGACGGGCCGAAGATCGGCTTTTTGGGTGAATATGATGCGCTTCCTGGGCTGTCACAAAAAAATCAGGCGACGCCAGACCCAGTCGAACAAAATGGGCACGGGCACGGGTGCGGGCACAATCTTTTAGGGACCGGGGCTTTGGCGGCCGCCGTTTCGCTTAAACAGTGGCTGGGTGAAACCGAAACATCGGGCACAGTGCGCTACTACGGCTGTCCGGCCGAAGAAGGGGGCGGTGGCAAGGTGTTTATGGCCCGTGATGGCGTTTTTGACGATTTAGATGCAGCCTTTAATTTTCATCCAGGTAATGTCAATATGGCGATGAAGGGCAGTGCTATCGGAGTCAACCATGTGCGATTTCAGTTCCACGGCCGGACGGCGCACGCAGGTGGTTCTCCCCATTTAGGCCGTTCAGCCCTAGATGGGGTTGAGCTAATGAATGTAGGTGTCAACTACCTACGGGAACATGTCACAGACAAAGTGCGTTTGCACTACCAAATCACTCACGGGGGTGGCGCACCTAACGTGGTGCCAGACTTCGCCGAAGTGTTCTACTACATTCGGGCGCACATGCCGGAAGAGGTAGCAGAGGTCACTGAACGAGTGATGAAGGTAGCAAAAGGGGCGGCGATGATGACAGAAACGGAAGTTGAAATGATTTATGACTCGGGGACGACGTGTGTCTTAAGCAATCATACTTTGTCTGATTTACAGTATGAGGTCATGCAGAAGCTGGGTCCGATTGAGTTTACCGAATTGGAAATGGCGTATGCGGCCGAAATCAATGCACAAAACCCGCCGGGCGTGCGTGAGTTTTTGAAAACTCGCATGAAGCTAACTGATGAAGAAGCGGCCATGCCCCTACTGGGGCAAGCGCGTGAATCGAATGATGCGGATGACGTTATGACCGGCTCGACTGATGTAGGAGATATAAGCTGGATTACCCCGTTGAGTATGTTGGTGACCACTTGCTGGCCTACCAATGTGTCGGCGCATACGTGGGGTGTGGTTGCTACCGGCCAAACAGGCATTGGACACAAAGGGATGATGTATGCGGCGCAGGTGATGGCGGGCGCAGCTGTTGAGCTGTTTAAGGACCCTGCCAAGCTACAAGCGGTGCGGGCTGAGTTTGAAGGGCATATCGCTAAACGGCCGTATGTGAGTCCGTTGCCGGATGATTGCCAGCCGCCGAATAACAAGCACCCGTTGCGTTAGGCCAACCCCGAAAAATAATTATCTAGCAAACTAGCTTAGGGGTTGGCTGTGAGGCGATTGCATGTTTTATTCTCGGAAATCGCCTTAATAACAATTGCTATCAGAAGCCACATTTATAAAAAGGAGTAGGCCAGTGATCGACCCAAACCATTCACTGACCTACTCCTGATTCATTTGTCTCTACAAATAGCCGCCCTATTTAGATTCACCCTTCTTTTGTCTCATACTTGGCCATCATATCTTTCACCGACTGCTTAACGATTTTTCGCAAAACATGCGTGTCTACATCAGCCAATTTGTTGATGTAAATACAGACTTTACCCAGCTTATGTTTGCCAAGCCCCTTCAAAAGCTCCTGATAATCATCAAACCCAGGCATGATGTAAACGGTCAAATTCGCTTTGCGGGGTGAAAAGCCAACAACGATTGCATCCCCTTCCCGGCCGCTGTCATATACGTAATGATAGCTTCCAAATCCGATAATATTCCCAGTCATGTACGCCTTGAAACCCGATTCCTCCCCCATCAGCTTGATAAGAGCCTGAGAATCGGCTCTTTTTTGCTCTTTTCCTATGCTTGCTACAAACTCTTCAATCTCGATATTCATTTTGATTTTCTCCGGAATGATTAATTTGAGTTGCCAACAAATGCCGCTCCTTTTAGATTTTTATCACCATTGCTTTTGCGTTTCCCATTGTCCAAAGCCTTAAGATGTTGGGCCAATGACTCTAAACTCGTGAGATTATGCACCGGTAAAAAGTCGTCGATATAGGGCATGGCCGCTACCATTCCACGGGTGAGCGGTTCATATTCTTCGGAGCCAAGTAGCGGATTGAGCCACACCATCCGATGACAAAAGCGATGTAAACGAGCCATCTCCCGGCCGAGTAGCTCTGGATCGCCACGATCCCAGCCATCACTAATCAATAAGACAATCGCTCCGCCCCGCAAAACTCGCCTGCTCCAATCAAAATTAAACGTTTGCATCGCTTCGCCAATACGCGTGCCGCCTGACCAATCTTCGATTTCAGCGGTTACATCTGTAATCGCCTGATCAACATCTTTATTGCGTAGCTGACGTGTAATGCGGGTGAGTCTAGTGCTGAAGGTAAAGGCCTCTACCGGTTGATCCATTCCTTCGGCTAAGCTATACAAAAAGTGGAGCAGCAAACGGCTGTAACGTTCCATCGATCCGCTAATATCAGCGATGATGACCAACGGCCGGGGTTTGATCTTGGGCTTCTTAAAAGTCCATTCAATCATTTCGCCCCCATAGCGAAAGTTCCGTCGTAGACTGCGACGGAAATCAAGCACACCTCTTTTTCCCGGTTTCATACGTCGGGTTTTACGTTCGCCCAATTTCCAGATTAGCTGGGTCATCAAACGCTGGATCGAAGCCAATTCGCTGGGGCTCATATCGCCAAAATCTTTATTTGCTAAAATTTCTTGCTGGCTCCATGTTTGCGTTAGCTCGAATATTTCCTGCTCAATCTCTTCCTCACCTTCTTCTATTTCTTCTTCGTCATCGTCGGGTGGCTCGATGGGGGGCGGCGTGATGACCGTTTCTGGCTCCTCGACCAGTTGCGGCTTTGCCAACATGGTTTGCAAATCGAAGTCTATGCTGCCGTCGCTAGGCTTTTTCCAGAACAGTTTAAACGCTTCGTCAAATTGCTCGATATCTTCCCGACGGGTAATCATCATGCTGCGCAGCGTGTGATAAAAATCACCCGGCCGCCAGATTTCGACGTGAGACAACGCCTGGGTGACTTCCATCACCCGGCCGGGATTAACGTCAACCCCTAGCTCACGCAAAATGCGGCCGAACAGAACTAAATTGTGGAGTAAGTTCCCTTCCATTGCTTCGATTGGAATCGAGTTTGGGTCTGGGGTTTGATCTGGGTTAAAAGGGTCGTAAATCATGGGTTGGACTGTTTTTAATTTCATTTCTTAGCCGGTCTGCATGAGCAAAACGCTCGTTTTCTGCCATGAAACGTTTAAAGAATGAAGAGCGCAAATAAAATCGGTCTTTTTTAAAGCGTGGTGTCACATGCATGTGATAGTGCCACACATCTTGA
>JBLIMP010000151.1:0-10781 GCA_047638855.1 Cellvibrionaceae bacterium
GTCACGCTTTGGATAGATTTGCTAAACGCAAATATGGGGTTTAGCGCCAAAGTGAAATACTGAAATATTATTGAGCCGTATAGCCACCGTCAATGGGTAGCGTGATGCCATTTACAAAACTTGCCCCGGCCGATGCTAGCCACAAGACACCGGCAGAAACCTCGTTCACTTCGCCTACTCGTCTTGCTGGTGTTGCTTTCGCTAATTTTTCTGCAAAGGCGGGCGGAAAACCGGCCTGGGATCGTTCTGCCATGGGTGTGTTAATGATATAGGGATTGATGCAGTTGACTCGGATTCCATGACTACCATATTCAACGGCGGCCGAGCGGGTTAACCCAACTACTGCATGTTTACTCGCACTGTATATGGGTAAAGAATGAGAGCCTGTGAGGCCAGCGACTGAGGCTGTGTTGATAATACAGCCAGAACCTTGGACCAACATTTGTTGAAGTTCGTATTTCATACATGCCCACACCCCTTTAACGTTTACCCGCATCACGAAATCAAAATCATCTTCAGTGCTATCGGCCGTCCGGTTGAGCGTGCCTTCAACGCCAGCGTTGTTAAAGGCGATGTCAAGACTTCCATAACGATCGACGATTTCATCAATCACTGCTTTGACCGCTTTAACATTTGAAATATCAGCTTTGATAAAGTGGCTATTTCCACCTGCTTCTTTGATGCATGCATCGGTTTCATGCCCACCGGCATGATTGATATCTGTCCCGATGACAGTGCCTCCAGCATTTGCAAAAGCGATGGCGACATCTCGGCCGATGCCAGATGCACTGCCGGTAACCAGGATAATTTTACCCTCAAATTCTGACATTAATAACCTCTTAGCTTCAAGTCGTAAGTTGGATGATTCAATGATACCCAACGGCTATAAATTAGACCATCGGTAAGAACGAATCAAATGGAATGCCAGTTTTGCAAAGCATTTTCCTGTTTAGAAAGGGTGAACATTTGCAATTTGTCAATCAAAATCAAAAAGACGCTTGACCAAAAGCACATCCGTTCTATAATTAGAACAAATATTCTACACCTGTTTTGTTATCGTAGAATAGGTATAAACCTTAGGTTGAGAAATTGAGTATTAAAAGTAAAAAGGGAAATGGCCTACTTTAGCTTTTGTCACTTAATTATGAACTAAGGATGGAGAATAAGACATGGTTACTGACACATATGCACTTTCGCACAGATCATCTATAGGGGCACTACGTGACCTTTATAGCCGGATCCCAAGGCAACAAATTATCGCCTTTTTGCTAGCAGGTGCCCTGCTGGCGTTTGAAGTTTTTAATTTTGATACCACCAAATTCGCGTTAGGCGATTTGCTTGGATCAACTAATTTTTACGGTGTAAGTTGGGCTGCTATTCTGGCTTTTGCTTTTTGTAGTATCGACTTTGCCGGGCTGATTAAAATATTTGCCCCTCAAGCCGGCGGGGATCAGCCAATGGAAACATGGTACCTGACCGGGGCTTGGTTTCTAGGTGCCACAATGAATGCGATGATGACATGGTACGCAGTTTCATTAATATTGGCTCAACAGCCGATTGGCACTGAGGTGCTATCTCGCGAACAGTTGCTCATTTATGCACCGATCTTTGTCGCTGTTTTAGTGTGGCTCACTAGGATTTTGTTTATCGGCAGTCTCTCTGTTGCGGGTGAGCAAATCTTTGCTAATTCAGACCGCCGTCAGCCTAGACCTCAGGCCCGGCCGCAAAGCCGTCCAACTCGACCACGGCCGAAACCATCAAACCGTTATCCTGCTAGTCCGCAAGATCATGAGATGACCCAAGCGTATGCTCGGCCGAATCATCAGGCACAACGGGCCGCTCCGCAGCGATTGCCAGTACGTGAACCCGCACAACAGCGCGTCAGTAGGGTTAGCCGACGGCCGGAAGCACGTTTTGATGATCGAAGGACAAACGAGCGGTATTAAACTGTTTGTCAGTACCATGGCTGCTAAAAAGCGGTTAAGACAAAACATAGCTTAAATAAAAAAGGAGATTGGTTTTTGCCAATCTCCTTTTTTATTTTTTGCACGTTGTTTAGTGGGTTGTCTTAACCTTTTCAGCTTCTTGTAGAAGGGATCGAGCATTGACTTTGCCCAGATCGTCTTTGACACCCAGCATATCGGCCAGTTCTTCAATGCGTTCATGATGCTCAAGTTTCTCTACAGCCGTTGTGGTTCGGCCGTCGATCTCTTGCTTTTTAACCTTGAAGTGTACGTCTCCGAATCCAGCCATTTGAGGTAAATGAGTGACGCAAATCACTTGATGCCCAGCTTTTCCTGAAAGCGACCATAGCTTTTCACCTACAACTGCCCCAATTCGGCCGCCGATGCCCTGATCGATTTCATCAAAAATGAGTGTCGGTGTGGAATCAACTTGAGCCAATGCGGTTTTGAGTGCCAACATGAGGCGAGCTGTTTCGCCACCACTGGCAACTTTGACCATCGGTTTAAGCGGTTCACCCGGATTAGCTGAAATCATAAACTCAATTTGATCAATACCATTTTTATCAAACGCGACCCGAATATCATCAATATAAACACCGGCGGGGTCTTCCGTTTGCGTAAATGCCACTTCAAACTTGGCGGTCATCTTCAGGTCACCTAGCTCTTTCTCAACTATTTCAGATAATTTTTTGGCCGCTTTTTGGCGTTTGGCTGAAAGTTGTTTGGCTTGTCGGCCGATTCGTCTAAGCCCCGTTTCAATCAAACCATCCAGTTCACTAAGCCGAGTGTCACTCTGTTCCAGCTTTTCAAGTTTAACAACTGCTTGTGCCCCTGACTCAATAATCTGCTCAATTGAAGGGCCGTATTTGCGCCCTAGCAAATTAATCAGATCGAGGCGTTCTTCAATAGTCGCCAACCGCTTGGGATCATGTTCTAAATTATCATGATATTTGCGTACGATCGATGCGATATCTTCAACCTCATTAAAAATGATTTCAAGTCGGCCGCTTAACTCTTTTTGATCTTCATCAAGTTTCCCTAATGTTGAAGCTGCTCCTACCGCCTGCCCTAACATATCAGAGATGCTATTGCTTTCTCCATCACTTGATTCAAATCCATTTAAGAGTGATTGAATTTCAGCTGTAGAAAAAATAAGCGCTTCGATATTACTCAACCGGCTACGTTCTTGTTTAAGCTCTTCATCCTCACCGATCTCAAGAGTCGCCATTGAAATCTCTTCAACTTGAAATCGCAGCATGTCTTGTCTACGTGCAATCGCTTGCTCATTCTCTTTAAGATCTTTTAGCTCTTTCTCAAGGTGTCGCAAATTTCTAACATCTTTGGCCAATGCTTGTTGGATATCAGTCACACCAGCAAAACTATCTAAAAGGGGAAGATGGGCTTTCGGTTTTAGTAAAGCTAAATGTTGACCTTGGCCATGAATGCCGATCAGAATGTCGCCGATTTCACGCAGGACTCCAGTGCGAGTGGGTAGTCCATTTACCCGGCATATATTTCGCCCATTATCACGCAGCTCACGACTAATTTGGATGGTAGTGTCGTTATCTTCTGGTTCAATCTCGTGTTCGGCTAACAATGGACCGAGCGCATCTTTTGCACGTTGGTCAAGCAAAAACTCAGCTTCAACAAGTGCGCGTTGAGCACCGGCACGGATATGGCCGGTATCTGCTCGACCTCCCAAGATTAGGCTTACCGCGTCCAGGATGATCGACTTTCCGGCTCCGGTTTCCCCCGTCAGAATATTAAACCCATTTCCAAACTCGATAGTGAGATCAGAGATGATGGCGAAATCGCGAATCGAAAGTTCTTTAAGCATAAAGTTTAATAAATGAAAAGCGTTATCGTAATTGAACACGTGCGGCCGATGTGGCTGCAAACGCAACGATGGCAGAAATCAAAAATGATCCGAAAATAAGTCCTGGTAAAAAGATTCCCATCGCCATAAGCATCGCAAAGGTATTTGGGAGATGACGGCCTCGCCTCCGGCCGATGCTTTGCTGAGCCATGCGAGCGATAAACGCTCCAATTGCACCACCCACTGCAAACGCAATAAAAAAGATGAAAAAGCCGCCAAAGCCACTCACCAAAGGTACCAAAAAGCCGATGATGGTTGAGAGGGTCAGCGTAACAAGACCCCCGATAATCAGGTCCGCTGTGGTTGCCTCATAATAACCATCTTCTAGTTCACGAATACAGATTTTGCATCGGTAACCCACAGAGGTTGATTGAGAGCTTTTGAGGGTAATAGGTCGACCGCACCGATTACAGCGTAAGTTCGTTGGTGCGCCGGTTTTGTAATCAACCATAGAGCCATCTGCTTTAACAAATGCAGAAATATCGACCGGATGAGAAAACACGCCACCTATGTTTGGCCCAGCTTTGGCCGATGATGCATGAGCATCGCTGTTTTGCTCTGGTTCGCTTTTTTCTTTCTCTTTGAGGATCGTAATTTCGGGTGGGATTTTTCCTTCTAAGATCGCTAACCTGTTTATCGCTTCACTATTTTTAGGATCAATCACGAGCGCTTTTTGATACGCTTCAGCTCGCTTATCTGGGTCTTTTAACAAATCACCCAATCCAATCCATGCCTCAGGCAGGTTCTGGTCATCAGCGATGAGCTCGCGATAAAGCGCAATTGCGGCCGGAGTCTTACCGCTTTCTGCTACGCGAGCGGCCGTTCTCAGTTTGTTTCGTATCCCAGGTGTCATACTATCTCTCAAACCCCAGCCTCTTGAAGAGTCTGCGGTAAAAATATCCTTTTCCGCCAACGCGGGCAAACCTTGCTACGTGGTCATGTCGATAGATAATCACTTCATCGGCGTCAGTTAATTCAAGTGTTTCTTGCCCATCAACTGTCAGAATCGCACCATGATCTGTGCGAACCCTGATATGAGCTTGAGCTTCTTGATGAAGTACAAGTGCCCGGTCTAAACTTAAATATGGAGCGACCGGCATAAGCAGAAAATTATCAAGCGATGGGGGGAGCAATGGGCCACCGGCCGCCATTGAATAAGCGGTCGAGCCTGTGGGGGTAGCCGCAATCAGGCTGTCGGCCGTGTACGTTGTGATTTCATCCCCATCTACAGAAAGATCAAGCCGCACAACACGGGCTTGAACACCTCCAATCACAAAGTCATTTAGAGCGATAAAATCGCCTAGAACTTGATCCCCTCGAATCAATTTGGCCCGTAACATGAGCCGCGATTCGATCCAATGCTGGTTATTTAGAAACTGCTCCAGCACATCGGGCCAATTTTGCGGATCAGTTTCGCTTAAGAAACCGATCCGCCCCATATTAATACCGAAGATCGGTGTGTCATAAGGAACTGCAAAACGAGCAGCCCGCAGAATGGAGCCATCACCACCCAGTACGATCATTAGATCGCTTTTGGCAGATTCCTTATGAACGTCTGATTCGCTATAAGTGTTTCCAATCCAAGTAGTATGATTTTTGGCGATAAGCCATGTTGAAATCTGCGCCGCAATTTTGGGCGATTCCGGTTTGTTTGGATGAAAGAGAATGCTAAAGTGCATGGGAAAAGAGCAGATGCTGGAGTTTAAATATTAGATGTTAGCCAATTAACAACATCTTCAATTGGATGTTGAAACTGCTCGCCACCCTCTTTGTCCATCGGCCGGATAGTCACCGTGCCAGATTCAAGCTCACCCTCACCTACAATGATGGTGTGACTGATCGGATATTTGTTTGCTTCACGCATTTGGCTTTTCATGCTGCGCTTGTCACGCGCAAATGCCAAGCGGGTCCCAATACCAGCCTCTCGTAGTTTGTACGTAATGTCAACTGCCACAATTTTGGTATCGCCACCAAAGTGAGCCACAAATATGTGTGGTTCAGGTAAAGCCGGCGGTTCAATCTCTTCTTTTTTGAGACCGATAACGGCTCGCTCTAATCCCAAGCCAAAACCAACACCCGGGGTTGACTGGCCACCAATCGCTTCAGCCAGGCCATCATACCGGCCGCCACCACATAATGCCGCTTGTGCCCCAATGCGCTTGTCCCATACTTCAAATACCGTTTTTGTATAGTAGTCGATGCCACGTACTAAGCGGAAGTTGATTTCATATTCCGCATTTAGCTTTTCAAGCATTTGGCGTAAGTCGGCTAAATGGCTTGCGCAGTCTTCGCAAAGGTGATCAATAATATGCGGGGCGCCAGAAAGTAACTCGTTCATCCCCTTTTCTTTTGAGTCGAGAATGCGTAGCGGATTTAAGCGCAACCGCTCTTGGTCGACAGGGGCGAGTTTGTCAAGGTGATCTCCCAAAAACTCTTTCAGGGCAGCGACATAGACCGGTTTACAATCTTTGCATCCGGTACTGTTGAGTTGAAATGCTAGTTTTCGGTAACCCATTTCACGATAAAGGCTCATCGCTAACATCATGATTTCAAGGTCAGCCGCTGGATCTATTTCGCCTAATATTTCGCAGTCAAATTGAGAATGTTGCCGGAAACGACCAGCTTGGGCACGTTCACGTCGAAAGGCAGGACCAAAGGTAAACAGTTTTACCGGTTGCGGCCGACTGTGCATTTTGTTTTGCACATAGGCTCGTACCATACCTGCCGTAAATTCCGGCCGAAGTGCAATATAGCTTCCATCTGACTCTTCAATCGCGTACATTTCTTTGTTAACGAAAAAGTCAGAAGCTTCTCCATTGCCACGAGCAAATAGATCGATTGATTCTAGTAATGGTGGATCAAGTCGTAGGAATCCGAACCGCTGGGCTAGCTCCGTTGCCTTTCCTATAACAAAATCCCAATAAATGCGATCCTCGGGCAAAACATCTTGAAAACCGGTTAAACGTATGACAGCTGACATAGTGATAAGTAGTTAGTGATGACGGATAGACGATAAATCAATTTGCTCATCGCTTACCAACCATAATATTTATTATGTCTAATTATACCCTGATGGTGCTAGGAAATCATTTCTACTATTTATTTGTTATGGGGAAATATAGGGCATGGTAGGTTGTATGGAAGTGGATAAAGACACAAAAAAAGGACTAGAATTTTCTAGTCCTTTTGAGTTCATTATTTTATATATCCCTAAAAAAAGTTGAGGTGATCAGCAACGGGCGTTGCCAACCACCTCAGAGGGAGCCTACATAGTTACAAGCATATATTACTTTATTCTGCATGTCTAGTGTCTTAGAAAATTTCTTACATTTCCTGTAGGGTAATTATTTATTCCACCAAGCTGTCTTCACATGCTATTTTAAATCCGCACCCATTACATCGGTGCCATTCATCATGGCTGCGGGGAACATCGTCTGCTTCAAGGTCAATTCGCATATCCTCAAGAATATCTAGCAGGTCGTTTTCAAGCTCGTCAGTGTAATCTATGTTAAATGAGCGGTCCGCATACCGGATGATGCCATAAGCTGGACGTTCACCAAAATGAGATTCTATCAATGCACAATACGCAGCGAGCTGCATGATATGGCTTTCGTATGGCCGTTTAGGAGCCTTGGCCGATTTGTACTCTACTGGAATCAAGCTGCCATTTTCAGCTCGAATTACATAATCTGGCTTGCCTGTTAACATTAACGACTT
This sequence comes from Cellvibrionaceae bacterium, assembly GCA_047638855.1. Classification (GTDB taxonomy): domain Bacteria; phylum Chloroflexota; class Anaerolineae; order Promineifilales; family Promineifilaceae; genus WTJY01. The sequence continues at coordinate 7,558 of JBLIMP010000151.1, forward strand.
ATCAAAAAGAGGCTTTGGAATCTCATACCATGATCCTGCATCGTCGTAGACAACTTTTCCCTGGGGTACGCCACTGCGTTGTTGTAGCCAATTACTAAGCCAAATGGCAAGAAGAGCGAAAGCGATACAGAGAATGGCGAGGGTGATGAGTTGAGGCATTTATAGTTGTCGATAAGCGTCTGGGAATGACTATGATGGTCTGATAAGTGACAAGTGACATTATCCCAATAAAAAATAAATCATGATTAAAAATAGGGCAAAGGCGATGAGGCCGTAAGCGATTTTCTGGAGCCGCCCAGCACCGCTTACAAGACGGGCGTGGCGTTCATGCAACCTGGTTCCGTGCTGCATTTCAGTCATATTCCGCGACTCTCGGCCGTCGATCCGTTTTAGCCACCATGCTCGATTGCAGTAAATATACGAGCCGATCTCAGAAGCTCTAATTATTTCTTTCTGATTATTTTTCATTTGGCCCATTATCCTGGATAATTTGAATAATGAGTAATCAACCCGTTTCGCCCGCCACATGCCCCGTCTGTTTAACCCCGATTAATCGCTTACGAATCGCCGTGATGGGTGGATTAAGGCCAACTATTCTTTGTAACCACTGCAACACATTACTACGGCCCGATCCAGTCATGCATCGAATATGGTCTGTTGTCTCTTTTATTTTGTTTTTTGTTCTCTTTCTTTTGATTATACGTGTGGCTCGTTTTTTTATTATTTTCAAAGCTGTTTTGATTTTGGGAGTAGGCGTACTGATGCTCGCTTTTTCTTCTTCTTTTATGTTGTTTGAAAAGGTTGCTAAAAAGTAGTCATTAGCTCTTTATCTGCGAGCTTTCAAAACTAATCGATCCTCTTGTAGCAACCGCCAAAACCTTGTTTAAAGACTCTAAACTCATTCAGGCTTCTCTTCTAGTCATTACTTTGTCCGCCTTAAATAAGGTAACAGGGTTTGCTAAACTGTTTTTAGCTGCTGAAGCTTTTGGCACAGGTGCTGACGCTGATGCGATGGCGGCCGCGTGGCAGCTACCAGACGTATTCTTTGTGATGGTGTCCGGTGGGGCGATGGCGACTGCGCTAATCCCTGTCTATTCGGCCGCACTCGTCCACCGTGATAAAGAGTATCAGCAAAAACTTGCCAACACGGTTTTAACAACAATCGCCCTGATTTTAGGATTATTATGCCTAACGGCCGGAATCTTTGCCCCTTGGATCGCTCGTGTCGTCATCGTGCCAGATTTTGACCCGGCCCAACAAATGCTGACGGCTAGCTTAATGCGGGTTGCCTTGGGCGGCATGTTTATCTTCGGCCTAAGCAGTATTTTGGTTAGCTTGCTCCACTCGCACCAACACTTTTTAGCCCCTTCACTCGGTGCACTCTTATTTGACAGCGGCTTTGTGATCGGGCTGTGGGTTGGGGCTGAGCGTTACGGGGTGCAAGCGATGGTATGGGGTGGAGTACTGGGCATTTGCATGCACTTTGTTGCTCAGCTTTATATGATCCGCCGATATAAGATTTCGCTTCGGCCATTGCTTGACTTTGCGTTGCCCGAATTACGCGAAATCCTCCTTTTACTTTGGCCCCGGCTCATTACGCTTTTTGCGCTTGAATCTGTCGACATTGTTATTATCCGCTTGGCGTCTGCCTTGCCAGAAGGGAGTACGTCGGCTTGGTTTTTTGCCGTTTTACTGACCAATATGCCGGTTGATCTATTTGGTATTTCTCTTGTGATCACCTTTTTCCCAACACTTAGCGAAGAATTTAATTCGCATAGTTTGGAGAAGCTACATCGCTCGCTTGAAACAGGGTTGCGCTATTTATGGTTTTTTATTGTGCCAAGTTTTGTAGGATTGGTTGCTTTAGGTCCGGCCGGGGTATCCGTTATCATGGAGCGTGGGGAATTTACGGCCGAATCGACCCAGATTGTCTACCTGTTATTGGTGATTGCCGCTTCGGGGGCAGTCGCTATTGCAACGTATGAGGTGCTGGCTTTACTTTATTTTGCACGCCATGACACAATTCGGCCGATGATGATTCAGGTGATTAGTATCGCCGTGGGGGTTGGCTTAAATTACATGCTGGTGCAGCCGCTAGGCATATACGGACTGGCTTTCGGCCGATTGGCTTATACTGTCACAATCGTGCTTTTGGCGTGGCAAGTCTATCGTTGGCGCTACCAGCCACTTGATGAAAGAATGTTGTTCAAAACGTTTGGGCGTTGTTTGCTTTCGGCCGGAGCCATGGCGATTGCCATCCGTTTAATAGCCACTTTAGAATTAAGCCAGCTAACTTTTGTGATTTTAGCGATCCCTGCTGGTGTTGTTGTTTATGGGGTTGTTCACTACCTTTCAGGTGGAACCGCCATCATCGAAATATGGCAGGAGGTTAGAAACATAAATCGATCCTCAGCCCATATAGGAGAAAATTAGATGCAAAACAAAAAAGGTGCGGCCGGTGTGGCCCTCATAATAGGTGCAGGAGTCGGATTAGGGGGTGCTGTAGCCCGCCGGTTTGCCCGCGAAGGATATTCAACCTGTGTGACACGTCGTAAGCTTGAGAGCTTAGACGGCTTGGTTGATCAGATTCAGCAAGAAGGGGGCATTGTTTATCCATATGGGGTTGATGCGCGCAAAGAAGAAGCTGTGCAAGAATTGTTTGCCCATATCGAGAAGGAGGTTGGCCCACTTGAGGTGGTTGTGTTTAACATCGGAGCCAATATTCGCTACGACATTGTTGAAACAACATCGCGAAAATATTATAAAGTGTGGGAGATGGCTGCTTTTGCCGGATTTTTAGCAGGGCGTGAAGCGGCCAGGATGATGAAGCCGCGCGGCCGGGGATCGATCCTTTTCACCGGGGCAACTGCCAGCGTACGAGGAAAAGAGGGGTTTTCCGCTTTTGCCGGGGGCAAACATGCCCTGCGGGCTTTGGCTGAAAGTATGGCACGTGAATTAGGACCACAAGGCATACACGTTGGCCACATTATTGTTGACGGCATGATTGATACCCCCTGGATTCGTGAGAACTTTGCGGATGCGGTCGCTTCTTTGCCTGACAATGGCATTCTCAACCCAGATGATATTGCCGAAAATTACCTCTTTCTCCATAATCAACCCCGTAGTGCGTGGACGTTTGAAATGGATTTGCGCCCATGGTGTGAAAAATGGTAAATAGCCGACGGCACTAACTATCTATCCAGTCAATTACCTATCCAGTCAAT
>JBLIMP010000152.1:0-10733 GCA_047638855.1 Cellvibrionaceae bacterium
GCGCACTGCGTGGCCCCACCACAATATCAAACAGCCCCTGTCGTGCCCGCCGCCACGTGTCGTACCGCTCCCCGTCACTCAGCCGACTGTGCATCACCGCCACCCTGCCAGGAAAACGAGCCGCAAATCGGCGTACCGTCTGCGGCGTCAGCGCAATCTCCGGCACCAGCACAATGGCAGTTCTACCCGCTGTGAGCGCATGCTCAATCGCACGCATGTAAATCTCAGTCTTCCCCGACCCCGTCACCCCGTGGAGCAAAAATGGCTTCACTTCAAAAATTTCTTGGGACGATGGTTCGTCTTCTAGTTCGTCCGGCTCGTCCCAGTCCTCAAAATCATCCTCTGGTTCCTCAGACTCAATCCCCGCCAGTATCATCGCAGATTTTAACCGTCCCCAAATCCGTGCCTGGTCATTCGTCAACCGTGGCGCTTCCGCCGGAGTAAAGTCCCGATCCGCCATCGAGTCCCGCCACACCTCCTCCGCCCCAAACTTCACAATCTCCCACTTCACCAGCTTCTTCAACTGTGCCAGCGTCGCCTCCGCAAAATCATACACCGCCGCCACACTCACCGGCCGTGCTTCACTCGCCAAAAAGTCAATAATCCGGCCGTAGCTCTCCCCCTTCTTCAACCGCAAAACCGTATCTATGACCAGCTTCTTGGTTCCCTTGACTGCCACAAATTCATCCGTGTTTCCCCTCCTATCCGTGTCTGATAAATCAACCGAAGTGCCCCCACCCTCTTCAGGCAGGAATCCACCCATTTTGCGCATCTCAACCAACCCATCCGCAAAACACTTATCCAAATCAGCCCGCTCCCTCCCACTCCCCGCAAGCACCTGCTCCACCGTCGGCGTTGGCTCATTCGCCAGCAATAACCATATCAAAACATCCGCCTGCTTGCTCTTCCGGCCGATCTCCGGCAACTTCTGCACAATCTGCTCCGGCCGAGCAATCAGCTCCGCCGTCTTAATCGCCTTCGGCCGTAACCTCGGCGCATCCAACACACTCGCCTTACGCAAAATATCCCGCTTCGCCAACTGATTCACCGCCGCCTGCCACTTCTTCCGCTCAGCCTTAGGTAACATCGGCCGCAGCTTCTTCCCCCGCAAATCCCCATGTTCCTTCAAAAGATTAATTATTTTCTCTTGTAACTCCGTCAGCCGTCCCTCGCCATCCCAATAAGGATTCATGCTAATCGTCACGTCTGACCAACGCGTCAGCCCTGGGGGCAGAAAAAGGCGCAAACAGCCGTTCAACGGAGCCAAGTACGCCCCACTCATCCACTGCGCCAGCGCAATCTGCCAATCAAACACCACCGGATCATTGTTAATCAGACTCAACACCGGCTTGATCAAGCTTTCGTCAAACGGCTCATCTTCTTTGGCTTCGACAGGCTCAGCCAGCGAAGAGCTGACTGAGCTTGCCGAAGTCAGCGCCCTCAAATCATTCGCAAAGCTAATCACAATCCCCTGAGCCACCCGTCGGCCGAACTCAATCTCCACCAAATGGCCGATTTTCAGGTAACGGCGCATATCGCGCGGCACCGAATAATGGTACGTGCCCGCCAGCGGTGCTTCTATATTGACAACAATTTCTGCGTATAAATTCGACATTCAATCAACTTCGGTAGGGGCGAGATACGCCTAGCTCAACCTACAACTGCGCTCAACTAGTTGGCGGAACTCGCCCGACGGCATGGCAAAATCTCCACGTATGCCCCGACATAAAAAGAGAGAGCTTCAAGAGAAAAGATTAGAAAAAAGAACGTAGTCGTCGTGCGCTAGCTTACTAGTGCTAGATTATCCTCTTTTTTCTGTTTTCCGTTACGGAAACAGCCTTTCCAGCCAGCGAGTCGGGTGAACCGCCTTGCCCCACACACGTAAATCCCAGTGAAGGTGAGGACCGGTCGAAAGACCCGTGTTGCCTCCATCCGCGATTTTTTGACGTGCTTCAACCACATCGCCTAATTCAACATCGAAGCTAGCTAAATGATAATAGGCGGTCATCACCCCCATCCCATGATCAATAATGATTGCGTTTCCACGTAGTTCAAGTGGTCCAACAAAAACAATTTTGCCTTCGGCCGGTGAATAGATTGGAGTACCGATTGTCCCTTCAAAATCGATACCAGAATGAAAAACAGTAACTGGCCCATCATTATAAGAACGACCATCTCCGTAACCGGCCGAAACTGTGCTGGTAACGGGGATACGAAAGACATCGGTCCAGTACGGTTCTGGGTTTGATTCAGTAAAAATAGTTTCTAAAAATGCATCTTCGGCCGCACGCAACTCTGGTGCAAGTAGATCATTAAATTCACTCGAAAGCGTAATAAATTGAGTCCCGAAACCAGAATCAGCGACAAGAAATTCCGTGGAAAACGTATCCCACGGCCGGGCAGCCCCTTCACCGTCAATCACCAATTCCCACATGCCAGGAGTCGCAAACGCATCAAATCCAATTAAAGTGGTAAAACCGCCTCCAGTTGGAATAAAGCGCAGCGGGATAAATTCACCGCTGGCACTGACAATCCGGCCGCGTGGCGTTCCAGGTTCTAGATATTCAACGTAAAGCGCAACCGTATCCCCTTGTTTGATAGGAATATTATCAAAGCGAATCTCTTTCCAGAGGCCGGGTAGACTTGTGTAACCTGTGCTGAGCAATGTTGGAATGCGTAGACGTTGGCCCTGATAAAGGTAAAAAGGATCCACAAGATTGTTGGCCCGCTTAATTGATGAGACAGTTAGCCCGTAGCCACTGGCGATGTGCGCCATTGTTTCACCCGTTTGAACAATGTGAGCCTGTCCAAGGGTCTCCGCAGGGGCTTCCGATCCGGTGCGACTAAAAACTTTAAGCGGTAGACCGGGAATGAGACTATCAGGCGAAAGCAAGTGATTTTCTCGAATAATTTCGCTTGACACCGCCCCAAACTTTTCAGCAATAAGCTCGGAACTATCGCCCAGTTTGATTGCATATGTTGCTGGGACAATCTGACCATCGGCGGCCGGAATGAGTAGCTGCTGTCCAACAAAAAGCAGTGTCGGGTCAATAATTTCATTGGCAATTTGCAAGGCATCTTCCGACACAGCATAAAAAGCTGCAATAAAATACAAAGTCTCCCCTTCATCAACTGTGTGATAACGAGGTATAAATTCGATCGGGGTGGTTGTCGGTGCAGGGTCGATTGGCTCAGGAGGATCTGTTTGGGCCAAAGCGATTAGGGGGTGAATTAACAGTATCAATCCACAAGTAAAACCAGCTAAAACTCTATACATTACTGCATTCTACAGTCAATTAAGAATTGAAAACAACTGAAACTATGAAAATCACAGTAAATTTAGACCTGTTTCTATGAATTTTTAGCTTTTGTTGACTCTTGAAGAAGGTGATTTCTTCTAAAACTAGAAAGGCTCAGCTTTTTACGAGGTGCATATCTGCAAAGGAGGCGTGTGTCTGGTAAAATTTCAATTATTATTTAATTGCAGGCACGACACAAAAGGTATGCAAACGACATCGAATCGTCAACGAGAGAAAAACGCAATTGAACGCATTTTGGGCAATCTGGCCCTACGCGAGCGTTTAATTGATGATCAGGCTGAAGAATTGTTCTCATGGGCCTTTGCTCAAATAGAAACTTTTGTTGCAATACTTGAATCAATCCCAGATGAAGATGCACACCCTGCAATTGAAAAATTTACCAACCGTGTCATTTTAGTTATCCGTTGTTTTAACTTGCTTCTGTATCAGCTCGACAATGAAATTCGAGATGATGACAGTGAGGCTGCGTGTGATGACTTTACACGCGAAGTAGCTATCTTCAAATATCAAGATGAACAGGCTATTCTGTTGTTACAAACGGCCGTGAACTATCCGGCCGACTGGTCGACTGATTCCGCTTTTCAATTCCTTTTTTCATTTTTAGACTTAGGCGATTTAGAGACTGTCAAAAAATAGTGTAGGGGTCTACGCCACCGGTTTGGAGTTGTCTCCGAAGGGCGAACTTGGTTTCCGGTGGCGTAGACCCCTACTTTAATTAAACATATTCGAGGATTTTATGTCAGAAGATTTTTATCTAGGCCATGTCGTTGACCCATCCACCGGAGAGAGAACCGGTGACAAACTGTTGTATGACCCAGACGATCTGACAACACATGCTGTGATTGTTGGGATGACCGGTTCTGGTAAAACGGGACTGTGTTTAGACCTGATCGAAGAAGCCGCCCTAAATAAAGTGCCTGCGCTCATGATCGACCTAAAGGGTGACATTACCAACGCAGTCCTTCATTTTCCAAACCTAGAACCGGCCGATTTTGAGCCGTGGATCAATGCGGACGATGCCCAACGTGAAGGAAAATCAGTGGCTGATGTGGCCGCATCCACCGCGAGCATGTGGAAAAATGGATTGGCCGGTTCCGACATCGGCCCAGATCGGTTGAAAGCACTTAAAGAATCCGCCCAGTTTGCTATTTACACCCCTGGTTCTGACGCAGGGTTGCCGATCTCCATTCTTTCATCTTTGGCTGCGCCAGATCTGTCTTGGGCTGGCAACGAAGAAACCTTGCGAGAACAGATTTCTAGTACCGTCACGGCTTTGTTAGGTTTAGTTGGCTTAACCAATATCGACCCGATACGCTCGCGCGAGCATATTCTGCTCAGCAATATTTTTGAAAATAGCTGGAGCCGGGCGAAAGACCTTGATCTTGGGGAACTGATTATGCAAGTGCAGAATCCCCCATTTGAAAAGCTGGGCGTTTTTGATGTTAAACAATTCTTCCCGGATAAAGATCGATTTGATCTGGCTATTTCACTGAACAGCATTTTGGCATCACCCGCATTTCAAAGCTGGATCAAGGGTGAACCGCTTAATATCCAAAACATGCTCTACATGCCAGATGGCCAGCCACGCCACACAATTTTCTATCTAGCACATTTAAGCGAAGATGAAAGAATGTTCTTTGTGACGTTGCTCTACGGGGCGATAGAAACCTGGATGCGTGGGCAGTCAGGCACCAGTTCATTACGAGCCATCGTTTATTTTGATGAGATTTTCGGCTATTTACCACCTGTTGGAAATCCACCATCAAAAGAGCCGATGTTGCGCATGCTTAAGCAGGCACGTGCGTTTGGGGTAGGGCAGGTATTGGCGACCCAGAACCCGGTGGATGTTGATTACAAAGCACTATCGAACGCGGGGACTTGGTTTATAGGCAAATTGGGAACAGAGCAAGATAAGGCGCGTCTTTTAGATGGATTAGAAACAGCGATGGCGAATACGGGCGCACTTGATAAAGGTGAGTATGACAAGCTGATCTCTGGCTTGGATAAACGGGTCTTTTTATTGCGGAATGTACACGAGAAGAAGCCGGTTACCTTTGGGACGCGCTGGGCGATGAATTATTTGGCAGGTCCGATGACCCGTACACAGATCCCAGCATTAAACGAACTGGCCGGAGCCAAACCGAACATGTCAGTGTCGGCCTCGTCGGCCGATAACGCCCCATCTTCACAAACACGAAGCATGGGCGCATCAGTTGCGGCGCAGACTTCAGAGCCAGCAGAACCAGTAGAACCGCAGGGGATGACTTTGCCCGGCAGCGGGACAAAACCGGCGATCCCCGGCCGGGTTGAAGAATATTTCTTGCCGGTGAAGCTTGACCTAGAAGAGGCGGCCGAAGCGGCCCACAGGCGTTTGCCAACCGGGGCTGAATCGGTAGGGATCATCTACCGACCGGTGCTGCTGGCTAAGGCCGATGTGCGCTATAACCAGCGTACCTATAATATCAACACGGAAAAGATGATCAGCTTGACTGTTGAAGCACCAGATCGACGTGGGTTTGTTGATTGGGAAGATTATTTGAACCCTGATGCAACCTTGCTTAATGGTGATGATATGGACCGGCGGCCGGATGGCGATGCCCATTTTGGCGAGCTTGAAGTGCCGTTGTCCGATGCGAAGCTATTTAGATCAATGAAAAAAGATTTTGTTGATTGGATTTTTCGGGGTTCAGAATTAAAAATACAGGCAAATAAAGCCCTAAAAGTCTACAGCGGGCCAGATGTCGATCAAGACGAATTTGAAAAATTGTGTGCCGAAGCGGGTAAAAAGAAAGCGATGCTTGAATACGAAAAGGTGTCGAAACAGTTTGACCGCAAAATCGCCGCAGTCGAGAAAAAGCTAGCCAAAGAAGAACGAGAGCTGGAAGAAGATGAAGCTGAGCTCACATCTCGGCGACGGGAAGAAGGGATGAAGCATGTTGAAACGGTGTTCGGAATGGTGTTCGGCCGCAAGCGCAGCATGTCATCGTCTATGACAAAACGGCGCATGACAAGTCGGGCAAAATCAGATGTTCAAGAGTCCAAAGATGAGATTGCCGCGATGCAAAAAGAGCTGGAAGAACTAGAAGATCAAAAAGATGAGCTGGTTGATGAATTGAACGAAAAATGGCTTGATGTAGCAGAAGATGTGACTGAGATTCCGATCCAACCCTATAAGAAAGACATTTTAGTTGACCTGTTCGGGGTTGGATGGCTGCCATATCATGTAATCGATGACGACGGTCGGCCGGAAGAGTTTGCGGCATTTCAGTAAAAACATGGTAATGGTTCAGCACCTTTCAAGATGGTGAGAAAAACGTAGGGATGGTAGGGATGAAAGAAGTGGCGGCGAATTTATTCTCTGCTTATGATGCTTATTCCCGCTTCTTACATCTCCTCCTGAATAAATACCAAACAAAACTATCTCTGAGAAAAAATATGTTAGAAGGCAGAAGTATCGGTCAAATCATCATCGCTATTATCCTTGCTGTTTTGGCTTTGATTGGAGGGTTCTTCGGCCTTGATCTGATGGCAGATGAGACGAGAAACTCTCCGCAGGGTAATAATGGGTCAGGGGCGCCACCGGTACTTGCCCCAACGCAGGTTTTTGACCCAAACAAGATTTGGTACGAGGTATATTTTACCGATCCCCTTTGCGAAGATGAAGAATTACGTGTGAATGGCATCGACGAAATAATCGCGGTGGATTTGTCATTTGCTGAAGTTCAGATTGATATCGCCGCTTTTGATTTAGACTCTGAACCGATTATTGAAGCCTTGATCACGGCCCACCAAGAACGTGGTGTCAATGTGCGGGTGGTGGTTGATGATGAGCATACACCCAAGGAAACAATTAACCGGCTGCGACGCAATGGGATGACCGTGGTTGAGGACGGCCGTAGTGCGCTCATGCACAACAAGTTTATTCTAATCGACGGCCGTTTTTTGTGGACCGGATCGATGAATTTCTCGAGTAACGGGGCATTCTGCAACAACAATAACGTTGTGCGTATCGATTCTCCCCGCTTGGTTTCAAACTATTTGGCTGAAATGGACGAAATGTATTTTGATCGTGTTTTCGGCCCGAAGTCACCCCAAAACACGCAATATACGTTTCAGGTAAATGGGGTCGAGATCGAAAATTACTTTGCGGCCGAGGATGAGTTGGCACCGGTCATCGGCCGGGTCATCGCTCGGGCGGATGAAGAGATTTTGTTTATGGCCTTTTCGTTTACCAGCGACGACATTGGCGAGCAGTTGATGGAACGGGCCGAAGCGGGGCTAAACATTCGGGGCGTATTTGAAACAACCGGAGCTACTAGCCGATACAGTTATTACAATGAGCTGTTAGCCGCAGAGCTGCCCAATATTGACGTTCGACGAGATGGAAATCCCCGCATTATGCATCACAAGGTTTTTATCTTAGATCGCAAGACGGTAATTTTTGGTTCATACAACTTCACCGGTAACGCCAATGATAGCAATGATGAAAACATTTTGATTGTGCATGACCGGGATTTTGCTAAACTATTTGTTGATGAGTTTGAATTGATTTGGGCAGAGGCCCGCATCGAATAGTGAGCTTTGCAGTCACCTGGCTGCGCTACACACACAATCTGCGCCTACTCCTACTCATCAAATAGCAATGGCCGTTGTTAGCGGCCTAATGCCATCTTGACGGCCGCAAGTGCATCGATGATGCCGTGGCCGCTGGCCGTACTCACCTGTTCATCATCCCCGCTCTTCTCATCTAAGCAACGTTCTGTCGTGTTGATTTGACGAGCCGTGGCGATCAAGATTTGTTCCGTTTGGTCGATGTCTCCGATCAGTTCAGGGGCGGCCGACCAAAGCAAGGTAATAACCCCCGCAACATGTGGTCCCGCCATTGAAGTCCCTTGAAGCGGCGCATAGGAGTCATTCGGGATTGAAGAAACGATATCGACACCCGGGGCAACAATATCCGGCTTGATAATCAAATCTCCATCATAATCAACGGCCGGGCCGCGACTACTAAATCCTGCCATTGTTCCTGATGGGTTCAAAGCCCCTACGCTAAATGCATCGTCATTGGTGGCTGGTACGCCGGTTGTATGACAGGCTGGACCGGAATTCCCGTTTGAAATTACCATTAACTGCCCCGCATTGCGCAGTTGATGCACACCGATCCCCATTGTAAGCCCGTCACACCCTTCTTCGGGCGGACATCCCCACGAATTGTTGGTTAGATGGGCGCCTCGCAAAGGATCGCCGTCAGCAAAAGCATCTGCACCGATCGGGAAAGGGGCGAATAAGAACTGCATACAGGCGATGTAGTCGGCCGGATTCCCCAAATTTTTGGGCAAATTACGACAGGCGATCCACTTAGCACCTGGGGCAACCCCGATACCGTTTTCGCCTACAATCGTGCCGGTGGTATGGGTGCCATGGCCGCCACTATCGGCCGGGATTGGGCTACCAACTCCAGGGTCAAACCATGTGTAATCATGATTGCTGACATCGCCCAAATAGCTGTTGATAAGGGCCGGATGGGTAAATTCAACGCCAGAATCTGCGCTGCCAACAATAATTCCCTCACCCGTCACCCCGAATTCTGACCAAACCTCGGGTGCATTAACTTCTAAAATCCCCCAAACTGGCTCCGTAGGGGCAGACTCGCGCGGCATTCCGGCGTCTAAACTAAAATCGTTTAGAGGTGTAAACCAGCGGCGTTCCGGCCGAGGGTGTGGACTGTCGAGAATGCGGGCGACATCTGGCCGTTGTGCCAGTTGCCGTTTAAGGCGTGGCCCCCCTTCAACTTCAATGCCATTGATGAGATAGAACGATGTGTAAGTGGCAGATTGATTGTCTAAAAATTGACGAATATCAGCTTGATCGTCATTGGCATGGGCAACGAGGGTGTCATACACGGCGCTGACACGTTCGTTGCGATTTGTCATATCAGCCGCAAAACCGGTGTCGGCCTGATCTGCCAACACGACAAAAAAGGTGTCAGTTTGCCACGGGCCACCTGTGGTTGTAAGTGCGCCGGTAGAGATAAGAAGCACGGCCGGAACCAATACGGCCAACGAACGGCCGGTGCTACCTTTTGAGCCAGTGATGAGGTGTACGATTAGCCAAACGGCCGCACAGCCAAGCGAAAACAGTGAAACGAACCCTAAACCGGCCGCCATTTTGAGTGAAATCTCTGGCATGAACTCTAGCTCTATCCCTTCAAAAAACAGAAGCGGAACCAGCATAAAGCTGAAGCCGAGTGCGGCCGGTGGAAGCCAGCGATTTTTTGTAGAAAGCTGCTGAGGCCACAATGTAATCATGGCGATTAAAGGGGTGAGGGTAATCAGTGGCGTGAGCAACACGGCCGACATCACATATCCGCCACGCCCAGCCAGGAACGTGGGCAGCATTGCGCCAGCGAACCCGGCAACAGCCAAGGTTGACCAGAGGATATGCCGTTCTTTGCTCGAACTTTCAATGGAGTCTTCTGAATCGCTTTCATTCGGATCTTGAAGCGGGCCGTCAAAATAGAGGACCATTGAAGTGGCCAAGCCAAGCCATAGACCAAAAGCCAGGCTGTCAACGACGGCAACCGCCATCTCGCCAAGCTCGCCCAAGCTACCGGTAAAAGCCCACGGAACGGTCACAAGCAGACCTAGTCCCAGCCCAAGAAGTGCAGGAACCCTAGCTGATTTAAGCGACCCAAGGTTGAAAATCAGAATCAAAACGGCCGCGATTGCAATTAAAATGGCGGGTGGGATTAAGTCTGGAATTCCAGGATAGGGCAGCGGCGCTTCCCAAGCGATCAGGATGCTGTTGGCAACGGTATAAATCGCTCCAACCAATAGCCCTGCCCCAATGCCCCGCGCTAAGCGTAGGTTATCTCGACGCATAAAGAGCATGAGTAGGCCAACAACTAAAAGCAGAAGCCAATGGAAGGTTCCACTGATAAATGTTGAAGAAGTTATGGAATCAAAACTTCGGCCGAAAATCGATTGAGGTTCGAACAACCAGCGATTGCCACCGCTGCAGATGAGAATCCCCAGCCCCAATAAGATCATGGCGGTAGTACAACCAAACTGGGTAAATTGGGGGTTGTTTGGTATTTTTGTCGGTTCGTGTAGACCGTCTTTTATCTCTGATTGAGAGATTACTTGTTGGCTTTTGAGGTTGTCGAGTGGTTCAAAGTCGTTCATAGATTGAGTTTTTATAAAGATCAGGCTTGGCGGCAAGCGAGCTAATCTGAGTGCGCTATCGGGTCAGTTGAAATAGAATAAAGCTTGGTTCTTAAATCGCTTATGATTACTTGGCAATCTTCCGAAATTATCCGTCTTGTTACTGAAAAATACCCAGAATGGGATGGTTTTACTCATCCTGATTTTGTAAAAGATGAGATCGAATATAAACGAAAGGGAGTGGCTAAAG
>JBLIMP010000153.1:0-10721 GCA_047638855.1 Cellvibrionaceae bacterium
GGGAATGCTGGCACATAGAGGCGGCCCATGAAATTGTAATACCGAGCAAGGACCCCAGACCGTGAACGGGCCAGGTCAGGTGCAAACAAACGAATCGAACGTGGGATGTCTGTTCGTCCTCCCACAGTATCGTAGTTGATTGCTGCAATTACATTCCGGCCGTCACGTATGAATTGCGAAACTAAATCCTTCGCCCCAAACGTCCCTTGCTCTTCGGCCGCCAATGCCGCAAAAACGATTGTTTGACTCCAAGTTCGGGAGCTCATCAAACGAATCGATTCGATGAGCAAGGCGACGCCTGATCCATTGTCATTGGCCCCTGGCGCTCGGGTAAATCCATCTGTTTCATCTGGCGGCCGGGAGTCGTAATGGGCCATGATGACAATGACACCGCTTCCTGGCTCTGTGCCTGGGAGTGTCGCGAGGATATTCTCTTGTTCGGCCGAAAAGCCGTTGTAATCAAGAAAAAACGGATCATTTTCAACGATTAAGCGGCCGTTGCTCGCTTGCCCTACTCGAACCATCTCTTGCAGAATCCAGCGCCTAGCCGCGCCCACCCCAAAAGTTTGGCTTGTGGAATCACTAAATGCGTTGCGCGTCCCAAAACTTTCCATCTTTTGGACATAGGCCATCAACTGCTGTTCAGATACCGCATTCACTAGGGTTTCAATATCCGGGTCTAGGTCGGGGTAAATATCGCTAATAGGGTCAGTAATGGCATTGGCTGGGTCCGGCTGTACAAACGCACCGACTTCAACCTCATCCTCAGATAGGCCAGGCAAAGGGGGCGCCCCTGGAATGCGAGTAGGGATCACCAGCGTTGGTGGAGAGAGTAGGGCACAAGAGAAAAGGAAAAAGAGGATCGGGATAAATCGCAGTGGGAGACGATTTCTGATGGGGCGTTGAGTCGTATTTTTATCGGTATTCAATGTTTGGTTTTGAGAGTTGCTTCGGGTTAATTTCAGGATCATGGCTCACTATTTTCGTCTAATTATCTGTTGAGGATAACCGAAAGACAAATCTCTTTAACAAAAAAGCCGATGATTGAAATAGTTCAATCATCGGCCGGAATTCTGAATTAGAGCCGTTTGCTTCATGCTTTGCATAAAGCCGCCCCTTTCAAGCCTTAATCTTGGTCTTTCACTTCTGGATTAGAAACCCTATTTGACTGTAACGAGGGTAAGACCGCTTGAATCAAGTCTATTGGAATCGGGAAAATCGTCGTTGTATTTTGCTCAACACCTATCTCAACCAACGTTTGTAGATAGCGGAGCGTCATCGCCCCAGGTTCTTTGGCTAAAGCCTGTGCGGCTAAGGAAAGTTTTTCAGAAGCCTGTAGTTCACCTTCCGCATGAATCACTTTGGCACGTCGTTCTCGTTCGGCCTCTGCCTGGCGGGCCATCGCCCGAATCATTTGCGAATTTAGCTCAACGTCTTTGACTTCAACGATTGAGACTTTGATACCCCAAGGCTCAGTTGCTTCATCAATGATTTTTTGTAGTTCGCGATTAATGTATTCTCTAGCCGAAAGCAACTCATCTAGAGTCGATTGACCAATTACATTGCGTAAACTGGTTTGGGAAATTTGCGACGTACCTCTTCTATAGTTCTCAATATTAATCACGGCCGCAACCGGATCAACCACTTGAAAATAAAGAACCGCGTTGACCCGAACCGTGACATTGTCAGATGTAATCGCCTCTTGAGTGGGCACATCTAAGGTGATTGTTCTTAAATCAACCTTGATCATTTTATCTATGACCGGTATGACAAAGAATAGCCCCGGTCCTTTTGCCCCAATGACTCGCCCAAGACGAAAGATCACCCCTCTTTCATATTCTTGAACGACCCGAACCGTCGCTGTACCGATAATCACGGCAAAGAAAATCAGTATTCCAATGACACCTAGAAATTCACCCATTATTAACCTCCGAATAAATAGAAATCGTAAACTACAATATAAGGGTTATATCAGCTTACATATTAATACGCCCATAGTTTTGAACCATGGAATAGAGTGATCGGCTAAGAAACAAAAATCGAATAGTTTGAAATGATATCAGCAGTTCTCAATTTGCAGATACGTTCGGCGACAAAGTCATTCCAAAATGAGAACTGCTGAAATGATATGTACTAATATTCAATAACAATGCCTTATCAAATCGATAATTTCTTGACCCTATATCGGTGTTGTGGCAAAATTCTAGCCCGTTGGTTCTCATAGCTCAGAGGATAGAGCGTTGGCCTCCGAAGCCAGAAGCCCAGGTTCGAGTCCTGGTGGGAACATACGACTGAAAAGGTCCATTGATTGTAAATATCGATGGACCTTTTTTTTTTGATCTTAAAAGAACCGATTTGGGGTGGCTACTTTGGCTTAGGCGATTTCCGAGAATAAAACATGCAATTGCATCAACAAAATCGCCTCACAGCCAACCCCTGAGCTAGTTTGTTAGATAATTATTTTTCGGGGTTGGCCTTAGACGATGGGATGGCTTATTTGTAGCAATATTTTGCGCACGCTAGGTTCGGCCGCACGTTTCATCGCAGCCACACCCTTAACCAACGTAAACTCCCCATCAATTAAATCAATAAGCTGTTGGCTTTTAGATGTCGTTAATAGGCGCACGGCCGGCTCAAACGGACCACAGCGCGAGCCTACAATGGTTATTTCACCTACAACCAATTTGGTTAGATCAACTTTTGCTGGCCCCGCATAGGTGCTTTTAAGGACAATAGTGCCACGCGGCCGGGTGATCCGTAGTGCGTGTGCTAATCCCGCCTCGTTACCGGTTGTTTCGACTACAAATTCAAAAGCATTGTCGGCTATATCTTCGATTAGACTTGACTCAAGTCCCCACTTTTGGGCTAAGTTAAGCGATTCGCTTCTACGCCCAAGCATCACAACCCGATTTCCCGACAAGCTCATAACCCAACCGATCAGCATGCCTAAGCGGCCGGGGCCAATCACCGCAATTGGCTTGCTGGGCGGTACACAAAGCTGCTCACGGATACGAAGGGCGGCCGCCAAAGGCTCGGTGAAAACTGCGAGTTGGTCTGGGACAGAGTCAGGGATCGCAATTAGATTGGTGATAGGTACAACAAGGTAGTCTGCAAAAGCCCCATCCCGTTGATGAATGCCTAAAACGGTGCGTTGCAAGCAATGCTCTGACCCGTTGGCTAGGCAAGTTGCGCAGGTGCTACAGCCGATATTGATGGTTGCAGTGACCCGTTTGCCTATCCACTTAAGATCGCCTTCTTCCCCTACCTGCTCAACAATTCCGACAAACTCATGGCCTAACACGCCATTAAACCCTGGCACATACCCTTTGACGATTTCGAGATCGGTTGAGCAGATGCCAGCTAAAACGATGCGAAGTAGTGCCTCTGATTTTGTGGGCATCGGTTTTGGGATATTAGAGAGGGTGAGTTGGTTATTTTTGAGGGTAAGCGCATTCATGGTCTGGGGTGTTTACGAATCAGCAGTCGGCCGAAGCTGGTCTAGCAGCAAGTCTAAAATCTGAATTCCGGGGAGTAATTCTTGCCCAACTCCGTCTGCCCACGCAAATTCATAAACCCCATCGGCCGAGCGGATTAAAATTAGTTCTTCGTATTCCGTTTGCTCATTTGAAACGGTAATAGTGACACCACGCGGAATCACATCACTTGCAAGTAGAGGAATAACCAACGGGTCAATTTCACCGGGTGGAATGCTGGTGCTTACCGTTTGGGGTGGCAAAACGGTTGGCGTTATTGTTTGCGTACCAGTCAAAGACTGAGTGTGGGTAACTAAAAAGGTCGCCGCGACAGTCCCGTCGTTAAAGATAGTGACGGTGCTGCCATCACGTCGCTCGTAGTAAAGCCGAGCGCTAAAAGGCAAGCTTGTCGCTGGAATGGGCAGATTTCGGCCGTCAGCCAGTAGCGGTGCAGTTAGATCGGCGGCGGTTGTATACAGCTCGATTAATGATCGGGCAAGCGAAAGCTCTGGGCAACGCACGCTTATTGCGGCCTCTTGAAATACTAGAATTTCATTGGGGAAATTGGGGCACTTTGTGCTCAAATCAACCCCGCTAAACTTGGTGGCTTCGGCCGTGAGCCTGTTAAGTGTCGCTTCATCTAACACTGTTTGCGATTGGTTGACTGTGATTTGCGGATCGGCCGCAATCCATCGGTATAGCTTGTTATCGGCCGTAAGCGCGGCCGTGTGGGCAACTGTATAACCAGAGGCGCTGCGATGATGACCGATCAAAGTGTTAGGCGGAAAATGTGGTCCTAAACGGCTGGCAAATAGATGCTGTATCGATACTTGTAGCGTGGGGTCGGGGAGCGTGCCTCTGGCCGATTGTCCGGCTGCAGGCAGATCGTAGCCGATAATGACACACAGCTCGCAGTCGGCCGGAATCGGCTCAAAAAGAGCTTGATTTGTTTGAATGGCGGCCGCAATTTCTGTTAAAAATCGCTGTCCGTTTGAAATCGTCACCACATTCTCGTTTGTGACATCGGTTAAAGTCAGCTTGCCTGCTAGATTCGCCTCTAGCGTTCGATTCAGTCCAATCGCTGGAATTTCATAAACCAAGCGCAAAACTGGTAAGTTGAGATCAACTGAGGGGGCTGGCGTGACAATCAAGCTATCTAGCTCTGAGGTTGGTATCGGCGCGATTGCTGTTTGGCTCAGCGGATCAGAAGGGGTGTATGTAGGTTGAAGCGGTTCTATTGTTGTAGCTGGGAGTGCGGGCAAGACTCTGGTTTGGGAGTCGGTTGATGTAGCAGGTTCAGCTTCTTGTTTTTGTTGAGAGAACCCTGAGCAACCTTGGGAAAAGGACGCTACCAAAAGCGACAAAAGAATAAAAATCAAACCCTTTAAATGACGCAAATTAAATGTCCTGCAAAAGAAAAGGGATAACGAGCATCGCTGGCTATCCCTTTTTCTTGCTTTTTTTTCTTGCTCTATGATAAGCGGGCTAAATGATTTCAGACGGCCTGCGAATCTCCCATTCAGCCAAAAGCGGTACAGCATGAAAGATGGAGCTGTACGTGCCGGAAAGCATACCGATGAAAAGTACGGTAATAAACTGACGGATTGAAGCACCACCAAACAAGATAAGTGCAACCATGACAAACATAGCGGCCAACTGGGTCGCGAGTGAGCGGTGAATTGTCTCGAGAATGGAGCGGTTAACGATAACCTCATACGGTTCGTTTGGCCGGTTGACGATGTTTTCGCGAATACGGTCAAATACGACGATCGTATCTTGTAACGAGAAGCCCGCAATTGTGAGGACGGCTGTTACAAATAAGGCGTCGATTTCCCAACCCGCTACTAGCCCCATGATCGCCATAAATCCGAAAATGATAAACAAATCATGAACCATGGCTGAAACAGCACAAGCACCGTACCGTATGGGGCTAGGAACCTGCCGAAAAGCGATGGCGATGTAGATCAAAATGATAATTGCTGCTACGGTGATAGCAATCCACGCAGCACGGGTCACTTCAGCCCCAATCGACGGGCTAACACGTTCAAATTGAGTTGTGTTCGGAATGAGCGGAACGAGCTGATCGCCTACAGCGGCTGTGATTTCTTGTCCCATTTCTGGGGTCACGTCTTCGGTGCGAATTTGCCAAGCGTTGATCAATTCGTTACCGGTTAACTCGATGACGGCCGGATTGCTCAGACCAAACTGGTTGAGTACATCTCGAAGATCATCTTCGGCCACCGGTTGGCTAAACTGAAATTCGAAGCGAGCCCCACCAGCAAAGTCGACACCGATACCAAATGGCTGCTGTGTAATCACCAAAGAGACAAGCATGGCGATGATTCCGGCTAAAATGGCAACGCCAGATAATGCGAAATAGTAATAACGATTCTGTGTGATTTGAAACATGTTTTATAGCCCCAGCAACCAGTTTCTTCCTTTGATTTGATCAACCAAAGGTGTCATAACAAGTTTGACTAAGGTGCGTGTGACGACAACAGCGGTAAACATCGATGTAAGAACCCCGATCATAAGGGTGATCGCGAATCCCTGAACCATGCCTGCACCAAAACTACGGCCGAACAGCAGTAAAATGAGGCAGACGACTATGGTGGCGATATTGGAATCTCTAATCGAAGACCAAGCCCGTTCAAATCCGGCCGTGATTGAATCGTCTAGTGGTTTGCCGCTACGAAGCTCTTCTTTCATCCGTTCAAACACAAGAATATTTGCGTCAACGGCCATACCGGTTGAAAGCAAGAAGCCTGCAATCGCTGGCAGCGTCATCGTCACCCCTAAATAGCGATAAATGGCGATGTTGAACAGTGCATAGATAATCAGGGCGATGTCGGCCAAACCGCCAGGAAGGCGGTAGTAAATCAGCATAAACAGCAGCACCACGACTAGTCCAATTGCTCCAGCGCGTATGCTTGATGCAATCGATTGTTCACCCAAGGTCGCACCTACTTGGCGGATTCCTTCAATTTTTAAAGGGATAGGCAAACTACCATAACGCAGTTGCAAAGCAAGTGTGCTGGCTTCTTCCGGGGTAAAGCGGCCGGTGATCGTCCCTTGCCGTGTAATCATTGCGTTGATTTGAGGGCTAGAGACAACCTGCTTATCAAGAACAATCGTCAAGAAATCGCCGATATGTCCGGCCGTATAATTGCCGAAAATGACGCCACCTTCTTCATCAAAGGTAAACACAACAATGTTTTGTAATTCAGAGGGTTGGTTCAAATCCACCTGAAGCGACGCATCAACCAAATTAGAGCCGGTCATGACGGTGTCAAAAACAGGCAAATCGGTTAGATCGAGCCCTTCAACTTCACAAGCAGAAGGTTCCCCATTGTTCTCAGTGGTTCGAATACAAAGCCCTTCTGGCAATGATTGCTGACCTGTGTCGACAAATTCAAGTAAGGCAGTTCCTTGAACAAGCGCAATCGCTTCTTCAGGATTGTCTAGCCCTGGCAGTTCAACCACAATGCGGCGATCTCCACCCGATTGCACGAGCGGCTCAGATACACCAAGTCCGTTTACACGGCGGCTTACGATCTGACGCGCTTGACTCATTTGCTCATCGGTTACAGATTGATCGGCCGGAATGTCAGCTTCAAGCAGAACTTGTAGTCCACCTTGGAGATCTAAGCCTCGCCGAATAGGATAGTCAGGATTGGTTACGAGCCATATCGCCCCCAAAATAAGGGCGACGATGGCAAACAACCAGAAAATGTCACGTGTTTCCATAGAGGGTAGATTATAGCGGAATCGCATCATTTGCGAGGGTTGTTTGTTAAAGTTATTTCGTTAGATAAATTTATTCATGTATTTTCTTGCAATGAGTGTCAATCACGATTGTCATCCGCTATAATTCACTGAATTTCTATTGGATAATAGGAAAAATATTATGTCTGAAACATTAGAACCTGAGTACATCACAATAATTGAAGGGCCAACGCCTGAATTTCATCGCACAGCTGATTTTTCGATCCATTCGGTTTTAGAAGGGTCGGTTGATGCGATTAATACATATACTGAAATGCGGACTGGCAACGGGGTAGCAATTCGCGATCGTTGTACCCAAGCTTGGAAAGAAGGTCGCTCTGTACGACTTGATTTCCCCGATGAAATGCGGTTGCGCAAAGAACTTTCGGTTGTGGGGTTACGACTTAAAGAGATAGATGAAGGGACCGTATTGCAGCTTTGGGTTCGACAAGAGGTTGAGTACGATCACCACGAAGACGACGAAGACGACGAAGACGACGATGACGACGACTATCTAGACGATGATGAAGATACAGAAGACGAAGATGACGGGAGTTTGCAGTTTTAGGTGAATTGGCCCGTGGGTAAGTGATTTCTTTAGCTTGAATTCAAATATCAAATATAAAAAAGCGGCCGACTGTAATTTTGCAGTCGGCCGCTTTTCGTTATAGGATGATTGTGTTTTGACAAATAAGGTCATCCGAAAGACCCATTTGTTCTTTTAGACCGCTTAAATAGATTGGAGATCAATAAAATATGTCGAAAATGCTACTCATAAAAAACGTTCGGCCACTGGGGTCGGCACCGATAGACTTACTTGTCAAAGATGGATATATCGAAAAGATGGAGGCTGCGATACTTGAAAGGGTCGAAGATGTTCAAATCATCGATGGGCAAAACCAGATGATTATGCCAGGCCTTGTGAACGCCCATGCCCATATCGACAAAAACCTAATTGGCCAGCCATGGCATAAAAACCAATTGGCCGGTGCTACGATTCGAGATTTGGTTGATTACGAACGCAAGATTCAGCTTGAAGAGGGGTTGTCAACGCGCATCCAATCAAAATTAGATGTAGAAGCTTCGATTGCGGCAGGAACAACGCACATTCGTACACATGTTGATATTGACCCAGAGATTGGGCTAACCGGCTTCGAGGGGGTTTTGGGAACAAAAGAAGAGTTCAAAGATAAGTTGACGATGCAAACTGTGGCCTTTCCACAGCGAGGAATGCTCATTTACCCAGGAACAGTAGACTTACTCGAAGAGGCGTTGAAAATGGGGGCTGATGCGATTGGTGGGCTTGATCCATCCACTGTGGACCGCGATCCAACGAAACACATAAATACCGTGTTCGATCTGGCTGAGCGATACGGGGTTGAAGTTGACATCCATTTACATGAACCCGGTATGCTAGGGGCGTTTTCAGTTGAACTGATTGCTGAGCGCACTCGTGCTTTGGGCATGCAGGGCAAAGTTACTATCAGCCATGTCTTTTGTTTAGGCATGATCGATGAGCCGTATCTGAATCGGTTGATCGATCAGATTTTAGAGAACCAGATCACGATTATGTCTCTAGGGTCAGGCAGAGGGGATTTCCCACCACTAAAACGGCTAAACGATGCTGGTGTGCGCCTGTGTACCGGAACAGATGGGGTTCGGGATACTTGGGGACCTTATAAGTATGTCGATATTTTGGAACGGGTTAAGCTGATGGGATATCGAAGTGGTTTCCGTAAAGACGAAGATGTTGAAATGCTATTAAAGGTGGCGACATATGGCGGTGCGGCCATGATGAAAGATGAGACTTATGGGCTTGAAGTTGGCAAGTCGGCCGACTTTATCATTGTTCCAGGCGATGCCCCGACTCAAGCAGTGGTTGAATTGTCGCCGCGCAGCTATGTTGTTAAACGGGGACAGATTGTAGCGAAAGATGGGGTTTTGATTGATTGAACAGCTATTGCATCATTGTGACAGGCTTACCGGCCAGTGGTAAAACAACCATCGGCCGGGAAGTTGCTTCACGACTCAAAATCCCATTTCTCGACAAAGACGCCTATCTTGAAAAGCTGTTTGATAAATGTGGCATCGGCGATAACGCTTGGCGACAACAATTAAGTTTGCAAAGCAATACTCTGTTTCAAGCCGATGCGATCGTACACCAACAAGTGGTGCTCGTATCACATTGGCGGCCGACATCGCTAAGCGGCCCGTCTGGTACGCCCACAGATTGGCTTACCCCCTCATTTGGCAAGGTGATTGAACTGTTTTGCGATTGCCCGCCTGAGGCCGCTGTACAGCGATTTGTTGCCCGCCAGCGTCATGCTGGTCATCTTGATGTACATCGTAATGCAGACGAGATGAGCGAGTGGTTGGACCGCTATCTTGTGCGTTTGCCAATAGGCATCGGCCAGTTGATAGCGGTAAATTCAGCAGAAGCGCCGAATTTCGATCATATCATTGCTGAGATAGTAAGCTTTCTTGATATTGCTGACTTTGATACTTTTTAACAGTACCAATGGGTTGTAAGGAATAATCGGGTTTAATATTTCTAGTAAGAGTTCTTTTTTATAATTGTTAAATTCGAATCTGAGGTTGCCTGCCTATATCTATCCATCTATCCATCTATCTATCATTGAATCAAAATTTAACCGAAAGAGAGTTTCAAACCGATGAACAAAACAGCTATAAACTTTTCAGAAGTCCAAAAGAAAATGGAAATGGAAGGATTGCCTAAAGTTGCAATTCAAACTTTTGCCCATTACTACAACTTGCTTGTAACCGGCGAGACCGGCATGATTTCAGAACAATCGATTAAACCGGTAGTCGAATTGCCCGATGCTGACGCCTTGGCTGATAAATATGAAGACGTTGGGCTGAAGCATCTCAATCAGGCCGTGGTTATTAAACTCAATGGCGGATTGGGTACAAGCATGGGGCTGTCTAAAGCGAAATCACTACTGCAAGTTAAAAACGGCTTATCTTTTCTCGACATTATCGGCATGCAAGCCCAAGCTCAAAAGATGCCGGTTGTCCTCATGAATAGTTTTAGCACGCAAACAGATTCACTCGAAGCGATGCGAAACTATCCTGGTTTAAACGGAGATTTGGACTCTGATTTTCTACAGCATAAAGTGCCCAAAATTCGCTTAAGCGACATGGCTCCGGTCGAATATAAAGATAATCCCGAGTTGGAATGGTGTCCGCCTGGCCACGGTGATATTTACACAGCACTCATCACAAGCGGTATGCTGAATCAGCTGCTCGACGGTGGGTTTAAATATGCCTTTGTCTCCAACTCAGACAATTTAGGGGCTGTGGTAGACCATCGCATTTTAGGCTATTTTGTCCATCAGAAACTGCCTTTTATGATGGAAGTGGCAGATCGAACGGCGGCTGATCGGAAGGGGGGGCATTTGGCAGTACGGGCCGAAGATGGCCAGCTTATCCTGCGTGAATCAGCTCAATGTGCTGAAGAAGATG
>JBLIMP010000154.1:0-10713 GCA_047638855.1 Cellvibrionaceae bacterium
AAGGAAAAACCCCCATGAGTGAAAAACTGACCAAAAGCTATGTCCACGGAGCCAGTGACCGGCCGTTAATCGGTATGACCATTGGCGATTTATTTGACCAAACGGCCGCTAAATTCCCTGAACGCGATGCGCTGATTGTGCGCCACCAGTCACTGCGTTACAGCTACCAATCTTTAAAAGATGAGGTAGACCGTTGCGCCCGTGGACTCATGGCGTTGGGGCTACAAGTGGGGGATCGAGTGGGGATGTGGTCACCCAACTACGCTGAATGGGTGATTATGCAGTTCGCTACCGCCAAAGCGGGGGTGATTTTGGTCAACATCAACCCTAGCTACCGCACACACGAACTTGAGTATGCGCTCAATCATTCAGGGTGTGTGGCGTTGGTCACGGCCGGAAAATTTAAAACGTCTGACTACACCGGCATGTTGCAAGAGCTGGCTCCAGAGCTGAACGACTGCGAACCGGGCAAACTCCAATCTGCTAAATTTCCCGACCTTAAAACAATTGTACGATTGGGAACCGATAGCGTTCCTGGCATGTTCAAATGGGACGACTTGATCGGGATGGCCGACCAAGTTTCGGCCGAAGATTTAGCCACACGCCAGGCCTCCCTCCAGTTCGACGACCCGATCAACATCCAGTACACATCTGGCACCACCGGCTACCCCAAGGGGGCAACGCTGAGCCACCACAATATTTTGAACAACGGCTTTTATGTCGGCGACATCATGAAATTTAGTGAAGTTGACCGATTGGTGATGCCGGTCCCGATGTACCACTGTTTCGGGATGGTGTTAGGCACGATGGCCTGCGTTGCGTTTGGGGCGGCGATCTTGTTCCCGAACGATGGCTTTGATCCGGTGACCGTTTTATCGATGGTCCAGGAAGAAAAAGCGACCGCATTGCACGGGGTTCCCACGATGTTTATCGCTGAATTGGAACATCCTGATTTCAATGACTACGACCTATCGAGTTTGCGCACTGGACTGATGGCGGGGTCACCTTGTCCGGTTGAAGTGATGAAAAATGTGATCGAACTGATGAACATGCACGAGGTCGAAATCGCTTATGGGATGACAGAAACGAGTCCAGTCAGCTTCCAAACTCGGGCCGATGCGCCGCTTGAAAAACGGGTCAGCACGGTGGGTGAAGTGATGCCGCATACGGAAGTCAAGATTATCGACGGCGACGGCCGTGTGACTCCCATCGGTGATATGGGCGAACTATGTACACGTGGTTATTGTGTCATGTTGGGCTATTGGAATGACGAAGAAAAGACACGAGCGGCGATTGATAACGGCCGTTGGATGCACACGGGTGACTTGGCGGTGATGGACGACGAAGGGTATGTCAATATTGTCGGCCGGATTAAAGATATGCTGATTCGGGGTGGGGAGAATATCTATCCACGCGAGATCGAAGAGTTTTTGTACAGCCATCCGAAAATCAGCGACGTGCAGGTGATTGGTGTGCCGGACAAACGGTATGGGGAAGAGGTGATGGCTTGGGTGAAGTTGAAAGAAGGGGAGACGGCTACTTTTGATGAGATTGTCGATTTCTGTAAAGGGAAAATCACCCATTTCAAGATTCCACGATACATCAAATTTGTCGACGGGTTCCCGATGACGGTGACGGGTAAGATCCGCAAAATCGAGATGCGTGAGGTCAGCACGGCCGAACTTGGATTGCAGGCCGATGCCAGTATTGCCACGGCGTAAAATTATCGGACACGGATAAAACGGACAACACGGATAAAAATTTTATTATCCGTCCTCGTCAGTGTTCATCCGTATCCCTGTTACTTAATGAACGATTTTTTGACCATCTGCGAAGTGGGTTTGCGAGATGGACTGCAAAACGAAAAAACAATAGTTAGTACGCCGCAAAAACGCATCTTGCTCGATGGGTTGATTGACGCTGGTCTGCGCTACATCGAAACGTCGAGCTACGTCCGGCCGGATGCGGTGCCGCAGATGGCCGACAGCGATGAAATGATGGCCATCGCTATGGATGAGTATGGCCATCTTCCAGGCTCGAAATTCATGGGACTGGTCTTTAACCATCGGGGCTATGATCGTGCCATTGCGTCGGGTTGCAAACACATCGCTTTTGGGCTAAGTGTGTCAGACACATTCAGCCGTCAAAATTCGGGGATGGCGATTCCCAAGGCGTTGAGCATCTATCGAGAATTGGCAAAGCGTGCCCATGAAGATGGGTTGCGCATACGCGTCTATCTGTCGGCCGCCTGGGTCTGCCCGTTCGAGGGTCGTATCCCGGCCGAACGCACGATTGCGTTTGCCGATGAAGTCTGGCGCGAAGGGATCGACGAGTTGGCTGTCTCTGACACGATCGGGTATGCTGACCCCGTTTCAGTTGGCCGACTGATGGAAGCGTTGGGCAAACGACTCGACATGTCGAAAATGGCGGTGCATTTGCATGATACGCAAGCGTTGGGGCTGGCCAATGCGTCGGCCGCGATTTCGGCCGGGGTGCGGATTGTTGATTCAAGCCTCGCTGGGCTGGGCGGTTGCCCGTATGCACCGGGTGCGGCCGGGAATCTGGCAACGGAAGATTTGGTCTTTTTGGCTTACAAAATGGGGATGGGGACGGGGGTTGATTTTGAGAAGTTGCAGGGGATGGTTACACAGGCTGAGGCGTTTATCGAACATTCGGCCGGGGGGCGCATTCGCGCCTGGTGGGAGAGTCATAAGCAATTGGCTTAAGAATCTGTTTGGGCTGATAGGGTAACGCTAAAATAGAGGGATGAAACAAATTAATTCAATTTCAAGAAATACAATCATTATCGGTGTACTGTTGATGTTAGTAGGGCTGTTGGGGCGCATTTTGAGCGGCACAACCAGCATTACAGCCTTTATCCCGCTATTTTTTGGTTTGCCTATCGCCGTTTTAGGCTGGTTTAGTCAATTCCCTAAACGGGCCAAAGTCATGCATATTATCGTCTCTGTACTGGCGGCCTTAGGCGTTTTTGGCACTAACGGCGCCATTACAGACGTTCTGGCCGGTAGCGAATTGTCGGCCGCTTTGCTCTCACGCAGTGCAATGCTGGTGCTTTGTATCATTTTGCTCTCTCAGAATTTAAGATGGCTTTTCAAACCTGGTCAGTCTTAGATGGAGCACTTGTTTTCGACCCTTGTGAAACTCAACACTAGCTGAGGGTTGATTCAGTGGCCGACCATCTGCTATCATTGCTTGCATTGACAGCAGTGCTAGCATAAGCACAAATGCGACATGGGTATTCTTGCCTGTATAGGAGCAAAATGATGGCAACTTTAACGATCAGAAATTTAGATGACGAAATCAAGTCAAAAATTAGGGAACAAGCATCCAAGAACGGTGTTTCGATGGAAGAAGAGGTTCGTAGAATACTCAAACGAGCCGTTATCAATAAATCTAAAAAAGATATGATGACGTTGATCTGGGAGAAGTTTGCAGAAAAAGGAATTGACTATACAGAAGTAGTTGAATTTGAAGTTCCTGAGAGAAATGATTATGAAACAGATTCAGAGGCAGATTTCTCTAAGGATTTTGCTAAGGTGAAGCCTGTATGATCTTGATAGATACCAATGTGTTTTCAGAAATAATGAATCCAAATGTAGATCATGCCGTTCAAGAGTGGCTTTCTGAAACGCTTAAGGATGATCTGTTTTTATGTAGTATAACGATTGCTGAAATATCCTCTGGCATTGAAAAACTCCCAGACGGAAGCAAAAAAGAGCTACTCAAGGATAGATTCAATCAGCTTATAGAAAACTTTGATGATCGCATATTGGTATTTGGTGAGGTGCCTGCTAGAGCATATGGTCAAATTATGGCGATGCGTAAGCGCAACGGTCGGCCGATGGAGAAATTTGACTGTATGATTGCTTCAATCGCAGTTACAAATAATCTCGATTTAGCAACACGAAATGTCAAAGATTTTGACCTGGTCCCTAACTTGAAGGTGATCAACCCATGGAGTCCCACATAAATGAATCGGCCGAAATTAGCTCAATGGAAAACCTTGTTAAAAAGGACCTTGCTCGACTTGGGAAAATTCCTCAAAGTTGAAAGTCACGAAATACAACTGCCAGATGGGGCGATTATTCCCGATTGGTCTTATCCTATCGGCCCAGATGCGGCCCTTGTCGCTATGTCAATCAACATTCTCTACGCTGAAGAACGTGCAACTGGCTGAAATGCTGACTAGCTGGTGTAAGCAAAGCACCGCTGATAAACTTAAAAGCATGCTAGAAATACACACAATAGACCTAAATTTTCAGGGCGTTTCAAACGTAATCGGCTCCTATATTGTCAAAGGGGATACCGGCCTAGCAATGATCGAAACCGGCCCATCCTCTTGTTTGCCAACAGTAAAAGCTGAACTCGCAAAAATAGGCTTAAAGCCCAGCGATATCAAACATGTTTTGCTGACCCATATCCATTTTGACCACGCAGGTGCGGCCGGTTGGTGGGCGTCTCAGGGGGCGCATATTTATGTGCATCACGTCGGTGCTAAGCACATGATCGATCCATCTCGCCTCGTTGCGAGTGCCCGCCGTGTTTATGGCGATGCTATGGATACGTTGTGGGGGGAACTGCTTCCGATTGATCCAGCAAATTTAACCCAATTAAATGATGGAGACATGATCACTGTGGGGGACTTAGAGTTTGAATGTCTCGATACACCCGGGCATGCAACCCATCATATGGCTTTTCGCTTGGGTGATGTTTGTTTTACTGGGGATGCTTCTGGCACTCGTTTAGCGGGTCGAGGCTTGATTGACATTCCCGCTTCACCGCCGGAGTTTGACCGGCCGACTTGGCTCAAGACGGTTGAGCGACTTCAGAGCCATAACTTTCGCGAAATCTATCCTACTCATTTTGGACTGATCGGTGATCCAGAAGCTCATCTGGCAGAGTTCGCTGAATTTATCCCTATGATTAGCGATTTCATGGCAGGGTTGATGCAAGCTGGTAAAGATCGCGACCAAATTATTGAAGCGTTTGTTGTGTGGCAACGGCAGCGGGCGAAGTCGGCCGGATTTAGTGAATCTGAAACAGATCAATATTTAACCGCTTCCCCTCCTGAAGTTTCGGTCGATGGAATTATGCGCTACTGGCGTAAGAAGTGGGAGGCTGAAAGTGACCAGTGACGGTGTGATAAGTTCTTGCCAAACATAAAACACATCACGGCTTTTCAGTAAAAAAAACAAATTCACCTGACTTGGTATGATTAAGTGTCCAAACAAAACATATCAAGCAGGTGAAAAATGCAGTGTATCACACTCAAAAGTAACAATAGATAAGGTGTCGTCTTCAATTTCGCAACCCTTTCAGCAAATTTGCAAAGTTTAAGTGATCCTGGAAATAAGCGGGGCAAGATTTACAAGTTAGATGATCTGTTGACCATGATTTTGCCTCTTGCTGAAGAAACAGGCGATTATACTTTTGGTGCCCAATCACATGCTCGTTATATGGTCGTACACGATCAGCCGATTGCTCATGCCGAAGATAAACAATATGCCCTCTATAGTGAAGAGGGAAACCAATCAGGTCTAAATAGTCTTATATTTGCAACCTCCCAAATTCAGGCAGACCATATATGGGCGATGAACTTCTTTGCTTCGGCCCCCTTTCACCTTCTACCTATGCTTGATCCTAATTTAAAAACGGTTGGATATGGGCATTACAATGAGAGTATAGGTAATTTTAGAATGGCAGGTGTACTGAATGTACGTTCTGGGCTTCAGATGCCCCCCGATGAGACTATTTCTTACCCGATTATGTTTCCCGGTGATGGAAAAGAGACTTGGGTATTACGACATAGCTTGTTTGAATGGCCGAACTCAATCCCCAGTTGCCCTAGCTTTTCTCGCCCATCGGGTCCCCCTATTGTACTCATGTTAGGAACTGGAGATATTACCCCAAACGTCAAACGTTTTTCGATTCAAGAAAATGGGAAGCCGGTTGAGACGTGTATGTTTAATGAAACAAATTTCTCAAATCCGAATCCGACTGAACAGTCGATAGGCCGAAGTATTCTGAATGAGCGAGATGCAATTGTACTCATGCCTCAGAACCCACTGATTATTAACTCTATTTACTTAGTAGAAATTGAGGTTGATGGAGAATTGCATTCATGGGCTTTTACAACTCGGAGAGGAGCTGTAAAAGCCCATCTTGAATAAATAATAGAAAAGAAAGAGTAAAGGGTAGCTGCTTAGCCATCCTCTCCTCTCTCTTTTGGGCTATTATTATCTTTTCAGTTGGAATTGGTACCAATGGGTTTGCTTGAATTGGCCCTTGCTAATGAGCCAATTTACATTACCATTGCGATTCGGTCACAGTTGCAAATCAAATTGTATCCTGAAGAAAAATACTCAACCAAACGCAAGGATGATACCTTTTTGAGGTTTCGTAATACGCTGAAGCTTGCTTGATATTGAGCGCGCTTTTGGTGCCGCTCGCCAAACTGTGGCAAAATGATTGGAAAAAGCCAGCGAGCTTCCACACTTAGACAATAACGAGAGGTTATCATCTAAGCTTTTGAATAATTAAAAATGTGTGATTATGGTAGGAAAAAATATGCAGGAACTCACTGTCGATAAAGTCGGCATGATCTACAAACTGCCGAATGGCGGCTCTGTTGAGGCACTTAAAGACGTCTCGTTTAATTTAGGTACCGGCCGTATCTTGACCCTATTAGGGCCATCTGGATGTGGTAAAACAACTTTGTTAAATATTCTTGCTGGCTTTTTGGCTCCTACGAGCGGTGAAGCTAGTTTAGATAAAGATGTGATAAAGGGGCCAAGCGAAGATCGGGGCATGGTATTTCAGCAGGGAGCCTTATTTGAGTGGCTTTCGGTGGCTGAAAACGTCGGTTTCGGCCTGAATATGAATATCGATTTCACAGAAAAAACGGTTCGGTTTTTCCGGAACAGTTTGCTCAATTTAATTCGAATCGCTATTGTCGCTATCGTTTTTGCTATTGTCTTGATGATTGTTTCATTTGTCATTGATACAGCTTTACTTTCATATACACTCTCGATCATCATCGCTTTCCCGTTACTTTATTTCTTTGTTCTGCCGCTAAATAAGCGCTTGAAAAGTAGCATGAGGACAGGAAAGGAGCAGGAATCAAGAAAAGTTATTGATGGCTATTTAGATACTGTAGGGCTTGCTGGGTTTGGGGATAAAGCTGTTTATGAGCTGTCGGGCGGTATGCAACAGCGGGTTGCTTTAGCCAGATGCCTTGCGAATGATCCAGATGTCATTTTGATGGACGAGCCACTTGGGGCGCTTGATGCACTAACCCGTGAAAAAATGCAGAGTCTGATCTTAAAGCTTTGGAAAGAGACGGGCAAAACGATTATTTTGGTGACGCATAGTGTGGAAGAAGCTCTCTTTTTGGGAGACAAGCTTTTTGTGATGGCGCCACGGCCCGGCCGGATTGAGCGGGAATATGATTTGCCCTTTGCTGAAATGGGATTAACTGTTAACCCTCGCGAACTCAAAACTTCACCTGAATTTATTGAAAAACGTGAAGAAATACTTTCTCTGATTTGGGAAATGGAAGAGCAGATCATGAATACTCAAGGGGGAGATTAATGGCTGACAATGCTAATCAATCTGGCAGCACACTGGCCGCTCTGAAAGCCCGACTTGGCCTGGCTCGTTTTGGAGTAACCGAACGTAAAACTGTGACATTTGGTGATGGGTCGGCCGTTGTTGGTAGTCCGTTTTGGAGTATCACGGCCGTCGTCGCACTAGGACTGCTATGGGTCGCTTCATCATATTATGAGTGGACTGACCCAACATTTTTGCCGGGCCCGGGTGCAGTATGGACCAAGTTTGTTGATGTCTATGCCGAAGGGTATCGGCGGGTGACTTTACAAGAGCATGTGTTTGCTAGTCTTTCGCGCATTTTGTATGGTTTTAGCTATGGCTGTTTAATCGGTATTCCACTTGGCTTGGCAATGGGGCTATCAAATATCCTACGCGGTATTTTTGATCCTATTGTTGAATTTTTCCGGCCGATTCCCCCTCTTGCTTTTATCCCACTAGTTATCATCTGGTTTGGAATCGGCGAAGAGTCAAAACGGCTTTTGCTGTTTTTGGCGGCTCTGTGGATTATGGTGATTGCAGCCCGATCTGGCGTTCTGAGTGTGAAATTGTCAAAGGTCCATGCTGCTTATTCGCTAGGCGCATCTAAGTGGCAGGTGTTGCGTTACGTGATTTTGCCAAATGCACTCCCTGAAATATTTATCGGTATGCGTGTCGCTTTAGGCGTTTGCTGGGGTACCTTGGTTGCGGCCGAACTGTTGGGCGCGCAAGAAGGTATCGGTCAAATGATTTGGGTGGCACAAAAGTTCTTCCTGACCGAGATCGTGATTATCGGGATTGTGTTAATCGGTATCATCGGTGTCGCGATGGACTTGTTGATGCGCTTGATTGAAAGCTGGCTTATCCCATGGCGTGGTAAAGGGTAATTGGACTGGTCGGTTTTGGATATAACCGATAAAAAACAGGACGATCAAGATAATTAAACAGGAAACCTATACCTTTTAAAAGCTGACTATTTGAGTCAGCTTTTTCTTTAGATTGAACATTGTAATTGGCACCATCGAATTACGCCGTATTGGCTCTTGTGAGCA
The DNA here is from genome assembly GCA_047638855.1 of Cellvibrionaceae bacterium. Taxonomy (GTDB): domain Bacteria; phylum Chloroflexota; class Anaerolineae; order Promineifilales; family Promineifilaceae; genus WTJY01. The sequence continues at coordinate 8,658 of JBLIMP010000154.1, forward strand.
TGCCAATTTGGTGTAATATTTTAATCTGGAATTGAATTTTTTCCTGCGCTCTATTTTGACGCATGAGGATAATAAATTAACTAAAATTTGAAAGGCTCCATCTTTATTAATATGGGGCGAAACATGGAGAAAAAAAATATGGCAAAACAGCTAATGACACCCAGCGAAGCACTTGTGGAGACACTAGCGGCTGAAGGTGTTCAATATGTGTTCGGTATTGTTGGGTCAGCGTTTATGGACGCACTCGATTTGTTCCCAAGTGCGGGAATTCGCTTTATTTCAGTGGCTCATGAACAAGCGGCAGCCCATGCGGCCGATGCTCTGGCTCGTGTAACCGGTCGGCCGCAAGTTTGTATCGCACAAAACGGCCCTGGTATCGCCAACTTTGTCAGCGGAATCACGGCCGCCTACTGGGCGCATTCACCCGTTGTCTGTATCACCCCAGAAACCGGCTCAATGGGTCTAGGGAACGGTGGCTTCCAAGAGCTAGATCAGATGCCAATGTTTGAAAAATCAACCGTTTACCAAGTACGTGTAAACGACCACGAGCGTATGGCTGAATTGGCTCGCCAATGTTTCTACCGTGCAAAAGTTGAAAACGGCCCAACCCAGCTTAACATTCCACGTAATAAATTTTATGGCGAAGCGGAATACGAAGTTTACCCAAGCCTCGATATCACCCGTGGTGCTGGCCCTCGCGCAAACTTAGAAGAGACACTAGCTCTTCTTGGAAATGCTAAAAACCCAGTTATCTTAGCTGGTGGTGGTGTTTCACAGGCTGACGCTCAGGCTGAGATCAAAGATTTGGCAGAGTACATGACGATTCCCGTTGTCAATACGTACCTGCACAATGACTCATTCCCGAACGATCATCCATTGGCCGTTGGCCCTATCGGATATTGTGGATCAAAAGCGGCGATGCGTACAATCCAAGAAGCGGATGTTGTTTTGGCTCTTGGCACCCGTCTTGGACCCTTTGGCACCTTGCCACAGTACGACATGGAGTACTGGCCCAAAGATGCAAAAATCATTCAGGTTGACGTAAACCACAAAGTTTTAGGCTTAACAATGCAAGTTGACGTTGCCAGCTTGGCTGACGTGAAAGAGTTCACCCGTGAGCTAACCGGCATGGTTAAAGCGGCTCATCCAGGTCTACGTCCAGACGAAGACAAAATGGACCGGATCGAAGCTGAAAACGCCCGTTGGAATGAAGAAAAACACAACTGGGGTGCTGATCAAGTCACTGAAGCGATGCATCCACGTCGTTTGCTTTCTGAATTGTCAAGAGCGATTCCAAAGAATGCACTGGTTGCAACTGACATCGGGAACACCTGTTCAATGTCAAACGACTACTTCCATTTTGATGGGGCTCGTCAGCATCTTTCAGCATTAAGCTGGGGGAACTGTGGTTTCTCTGTTGGTGCTGCGATGGGTGCGAAACTTGGTAAACCAGATGCACCGGTCTTCGCCTTCACGGGTGACGGTGCATACGGTATCGGTGGTTTAGCTGAGATCATGACCCTTGTTCGTGAAGAAATTCCGGTTATCACCATTGTTGCAAACAACAAAGAATGGGGTGCTGAGAAGAAAAATCAGATCGACTTCTACGGTGACCGCTTTATCGGGTCAAACTTGCGCCAAAATCCAGACTATGCTCAATTGGCTCGTGATATGGGTGCGGTTGGTATCAAGGTTGAACGCCAAGAAGATGTTAATGATGCGATTCAAGAAGCGATGGCTGCTGGACGGCCGGTTGTGATTGACGCTGTTATCGAAGGTGGCGAAGCAGTATTGGCTGAACCATTCCGTCGTGACGCTTTGAAATTGCCAGCTCGTAAATTAGGCAAATACGCCTCAACAAACGCAGTTCAATAATAGATGAGAGAAAAGAGACAAGAGAGGAATGTGTGAATGTTTCTCTCACTCTTATCTCTTTTCTCTCTACTTCCTCCCATGACTACAATAACTGAACTTTCGCGCACGAGTGCTGACTCGCTTTGGCACCCGTTGATGCAGCACAATAATGTTAAAACAGCACCCCCACCTGTGATTGTGA
>JBLIMP010000155.1:0-10699 GCA_047638855.1 Cellvibrionaceae bacterium
TACCTGTTGCACCTGATAATTTATTTCTGTGGGTGTGTTTTGGGTGTTTTTTTTCATACACTAATCATCCCTTAACACACCCCATTTTTCACCCTCAATTCAATCTTGAGTTAGGGAAAACTAAAGGCAGTAGGTGGTTAGATCAACTACCAACCTCCTTCAAACAAGCAAATAAGCCATTTGAATGGGGAATTTTATCAAATAATAGTGTATACAAAAGGATTAAATATGTTAGAAAACAACACAGTCAAAAAAACCCCAATTTACAAAGTTGGCGGCCTTCTGCTTGCCATTTTGTTGGGGCTATTTATGCTAGGAAGCCAAACGTCGGCTGGTGCTGCACCGGTCGCCCCTTTGACATTGAGTGACATTCAAGCGATATCTCAAAAAGGGACAATTACATTTGAAGGGGAAAAAGAAATAAGCTCGGCCGTTATCGATCAAAATGAAGGCTTCGCTTACTTTGGAACCGATACCTCACCGGGTACTATCATCAAAGTCCGATTGTCAGACTTTACCCGAGTTGATACGATTACACTTAACAGTGGGGAAGATGATTTAACATCGGCCGTTATCGACACGACCAACGGATTTGCCTATTTTGGAACGGATACAAGTCCTGGTCTCGTCGTAAAAATTCGCTTGTCAGACTTTTCTCGCATTGGAGCCATCACGCTGGAATCGGGTGAAAGAAATCTAAAATCGGCCGTTATCGACACCAAAAATAAATTCGCCTATTTTGGCACCGACACCTCACCTGGGAAGGTCGTTCAAATTGATCTATCTGATTTCACTCGGGTAAATAATACCCTCACGTTGGAATCGGGTGAAGACAGACTGCAATCAGCCGTAATCGACTCTTCTGATGGTTATGATTTTGCTTATTTTGGAACATTAACAGCCCCCGCAATCGTTGTAAAAGTAAATGTGGGTGGTGGGGATCTTACAAGAAACAGTGCAGTTACCCTAGAATCTGGAGAAGACAGACTGACCTCAGCCATTATCGATACAGGCAGCAAGTTCGCCTACTTTGGCACCGACAGTAATACAAAGAGCCTAGTCAAAATCAACATCGGCTTCAACGACAGCGGACCCAACGACCCAAATATTTTTGAACGGGACGATGTCTTAAATGCAGGCTACAAAATCTACTCGGCCGTTATTGATACCAATGCGGGCAAAGCCTATTTAGGGGTGCACGGGCTAAGTAGCCGCGTAGAACGCGTTGACTTAGGAACCTTTACACGTGATGTTAGCGCAGGTGTTGGTAACCTTGGCAGCAGAGAGTTTTTCACGGCCGTCATCGATACCAATAATCAATTCGCTTATTTTGGTACGCTTGCAGACCCAGCTACCATCTACAAAATCAATCTCTCTGAAGATGATTTAGAACTCGATAGCTCGATCCGACTCAACTCAAAAGCAACAAACTTTTGGGCAGCCGCCATCGATGAAAATGCCGGTTTCGCCTATTTTGGCACGTATGATAATCCGGCTGTCATCGCCAAAGTTGACCTATCTGACTTTAGCCGTGTGGCTACTTTACAACTCGACAACAATGACGAAGGGGTTCGCTCAGCCGTCATCGACCCAAGTGGTGGGTTCATTTACTTTGGTTTAGCCACACGCAGTACCGGCCGAGTTGTCAAACTTCGCTTGTCTGATTTCAGCTTTGTTGAATCACTTACCCTAGAAACAGGTGAAGATGATTTAACTTCGGCCGTTATCGACATCGAAGGTGGCTTTGCCTATTTCGGTACCGATACCAGCCCAGGAAAAGTAGTTAAAATCGACCTGTCTGACTTCACCCGGGTTGGGGCAGTTACACTGGACAGTGGGGAAGATGGTTTGACTTCGGCCGTTATCGACACAAGCAACGGCTTCGCTTATTTCGGCACAGACACCAGTCCCGGGCAAGTGATCAAAATCGACATTAACCCAAGCCGCTCTTATCAAAAACGGGGTCAAATTACTCTGAACTCTGGCTTAGACAAACTAGCTGCAGCCGTGATCGATCCATCGGCATTGCGAGCATACTTCGGCACCAACACCTCAACCGGTAAGGTGGCGCGTATCAACATTGACCCAGCGGATGCGTTTGAAGAAGTTGGCTCTACAACCCTAACGATTGGCAAGGTATCGTCGGCCGTTATCGACCCTACAGCCGGGTTCGCTTACTTTGGTTCGCAAGAACAGGCTGGAAAGGTTTCAGAAGTCAACCTCAATCCGTTCCAAGAAGAAAGTAAAATCACCATGCAAAATGGTGAGAACTATCTAACGGCGGCCGTCATCGACACCACAACCGGCTGTGCTTACTTTGGAACCGGCTATAGTGAAGCAACCGGATTTGAGACCAATGACATACCGAGTAATTCATATTATGTGATGAAAATCAAAACGGGTGCCTGTAAAGATCAGACGATCACAACACTCACCTCATCCCCTTCACCCTCTGATACGAATGAGTCGGTTACATTTACGGCCGAAGTTGCCTCATCAACTGGCACGCCAACTGGATCTGTTACCTTCTATTTGGACGGCAACCCGCTTAGTACACAAGCACTTTCAGGTGGTACAGCAACGTACTCAATTAGTATATTACCGGTTGGCCCTAATTCGATTACAGCAACATATAGCGGCGATACAGATTATGCTGAAAGTTCAGCGTCGTTGACACATACGGTCGAAGACAGCCGGTTCCCAACAACCACATTCCTCGCTGCTTCGCCAAATCCTTCAACAGAAGGGCAAGAAGTGACATTAATGGCTCAAATTTCGGCCGCTCTTGGTTCACCTGATGGCACCGTGAAATTCTTTACCGGCAGCACCGAAATAGGCTCAGGCATCGTCTCAAACGGTATAGCGACCTATAAGACCAAGTTGCTCAATGAAGGTGATCATTCGCTGCGGGCTGAGTACCAAGGCAGCAGTAATTATGCGCCGAGCAATTCGAATACGTACAACCAGACTGTGAAGTTTGGCTCTGGGGGGACTGGAAAAACCTTTATTTATTTACCATTTATCGTTAAGTAATAGCTCTAATCGCACATAGATAGAAACATAGTTTCTTGAAAGTTCGTGAAGATTAACAAAAGGGTTTCACTCGATACCGGGTGAAACCCTTTTTGATTTCTGACTATGGGCGCCAGTTCGTAGGTGTGGCTTCAGCCGTTGTTTTTCCGGTTAAAGCGACAAAAGTCGCACCTGCAAACTCGATTTTCTTAGGCTGCTGAATAATCACACTATCTGACACTAATTTTTAGCCACGGGTATTTGCAAATTAACACAGATATTATGGAGGTATCCGCGAAATTTCCGTGTGAGTCTGCGTCAAAAATTAGATAGAAGGCAATCCGGATGGCGGAAATCCCCTTGTTTTTATTTTACCCGGCATCACGACGATTAATAAGGCTCTGCCAGAAGAAAATACCGTTTAGCATAAACTATAAGTAACTATTCAGGTGCGATAACGACATGTAGGCCGTGGGCATTCCCTTCGGTCGGGCTATGTCATTGTCGCTACGCTTACAGCAAAAATGGCTCGCCCCGTCAATAACACCATTTATTTATGGGGCGAGCCACCCCTTCAGGGGTGACATAGCCTCTACAATGGACCGTACATGATATACCTGAATAGTTACAACTATAATTAGCAAAATCGACGATATGGGGTACTCAAGCATTTTAACCGTCGTCTTTCGTGCGAAATTTGGCATGATTTCTATTCTTCGGCCGCGTTTGCTCTACCTTATTCAAGGGCGGCTGGAATCAGCTAATATCCTTTTGGAAAATTAATCAAAACATGTCTTTATGAATCAATTGGTGATAGAAACAAACCTGGCTCTTTGGGAATTGAAGGGGGACCCCCCAGATGTGGGGGGTAAGCATTTGAGATGATAAAACGGATAAACAGCGTTTGATACCAGCTCGGATGTCTCCTGCGATGTTACAGCGCATTTTTTCCCTTAGGCGATTTCCGAGAATAAAACATGCAATTGCATTAACAAAATCGCCTCACCTCGTCAACTTGATTGACACAGCCAATTCCCCCTGAGCTAGTTTGCTAGATAATTATTTTTCGGGGTTGGCCTTAGGCCGAGACATTTTCTATAAAAATGCTCTGGCCCCGTATATGCTGTCAACCCCCTGAGATCCCAAAGAGCCGTAAAACGATTGCTCAACCAGCTGATCTGCGTTTAATAGCGACAGCTAACACCCGAAATTTAAGAAAGCTCCTGCTATTAACGGCAGGAGCTTTTTTATTTGGGTAAAATCAGCACATGCAACGAAATCTACTCGTCATCGGATCAGGATTATTACTAGGGGCAATGATCGGTTTTTATTTAGGCTGGTTTGCTTTGCCAGTTGAATGGGTTGATGTCACTCCGGCCGATCTCGAAATCGAATACCAAGACGATTATTTACGACTTATCGCGTCAACCTATATGGTTGAACAAGACCTCAGCAAAACGTCGGGCCGCATCGGCAGCTTGGGGCGGGCCGACTGGGCAGATTGGCTTTTGCAAGAAACACTTGATGAAATCCTAACAGACCCTACCAGCACAGAAGCGGCTCACATGGTGCATCTGGCTACAGCGATGGGACTCCAATCGCCTGCTTTTGATCAGGTCATTACCTCGGCCGAAGCTTTGCTATCTCCAACAGAGGTCAGCGAATGACCGATCCACAACACCCTGCCAACAACCGTCGTGACCGCCGCCGTCGCGAGCGGCAGACGTTCCTTTCAATGACCAGCATCTTCATTATCGCATTACTGAGTGGTATCGGTGTCGCCATTTGGCTATCTTGGACCGTTTTCCCACTTAATCCGCCAGTCGGTTCACCAGCCGTTTTTCGGGATGATTTTAGGCGTGATTATTTGTACATGGTCAGCGAATCGCTGTCACAAACGGGAGACTGGGACAAAGCAAAAGCGCGGCTTGATCTTTTACAAGCGGCTGATTTGCCACAAACCATTGTACAAGAGCTGGAAAACTATTTGCGCGAAGGACGTTCGGCCGAAGATGTGCGCCATATGGCTCGTCTGGCTCAGGGACTAGGGGCCGAAGGGGCTGCTCTCGATCTGTTCGCCCCAACTCCGGCCGAACCCATTGCAGAGCTAAGTGCCCTGAATACCCCCACACGCGCCGCCGCATTTGGCGGCGGAGAAACGGCCGAGGTTGCGACCGCTACCCCAACTCTCTTACCAACCCCCACTTCAATTGTGGCTCCAACCAGTACGCCGATTCCAATCGAAGAAATCGTCAACAGCCAGCTTGCTTATCAACTTGTCTCGCAAGAGGAGGTTTGTATTTTAAATGCGGAAGAAGGCGAGGAAATAGAGGGGAAAACAGAAAAAAGAGCGGCCATTGAAATCGAAGTGTTTGTACAAAACATCAATAGTGAAGGGGTTGCAGGTGAAGAGATTTTGGTAAGCTGGGATACCGGTACAGACCGATTTGTGACCGGCTTAAAGCGTGAGGTCGGGGCTGGATATGCAGACTTCACCATGTCGGCCGGAGTTTCGTATTCGGCCGAACTTGTATCCGGTAGCAACCGAGTTGGCGGACTAGTGATAGGCAGTTGTGCTGACGGTGCCGGGCAAACGGGATGGCGGCTTGTGTTTGAAGAAGTGGTGAGTGGTCAGTGATCCGTATTCGGCCACCGACTCACCCTTAATTAAAATTGACCTTGTTCTGTCTTTTCCGGTACGTCCGAAATACCAAAACAAAGAAAACCACCATGCAGATGACGGCAAAAAGTGGCACGAGAATCGCCATCAATGAAACAAAGAAGGCGACCACATCTTCTAAAATACTGACCACCCAATTACCTGTCCCTACAGACGCAGTCGTAACCAACGGCCGAATCGTTGCTTTGGTCGCATGCACACCGCCGGCCAGCATAATGCCCAACACAATAGCGATTAAGGGGTTCACATCTGTAATAATGTTGGCTTGCGAAGCGAACATAAGCGCACCCGCCGCCGGCCGAACCAGGGTCTGAACAACGTCGTTAACCGTGTCAACGGCCGGTATTTTGTCTACGAAAACCTCAATCACAAGCAACACAGACAAAATAGTAATCACCCACCAGCTTTCCATGATGTTAAATGGCTCGCTCAAATCAAGCCAGCCAAGCCGACCCAAAATCGATACCATCAACATCGGGATATAGGCGTTTAAACCCGCACTGGTTGATAAACCAAATGCACTACCAATTCCAAGCAACGCTTCCATGATTATTTTTCCCACTTTAATTTTAGAAGGACAATTTCCGATTTACGAAGGGTCCACCCTTCAACCATCTTTCTAAAACCGATGTCTGAATCCAATACGGACAATTCTAATGTCTAGTTGTAGATCTACACTTGCACAAAGCGGTGGCCCATCGCTTCGATCTGCCTTTTGAGCTGCTGTAAAGTTTCGGCCGTCACCCCAGAATCATACCCGATGTCGAAACGGAGCGTACCTTCAACTTTATGGGAATCGATGGCGCTAATATTAATCCCAAGCTCTTCAAATGGTCTTAAAATTTCACGTAGCATGCCAACTTCGTCCTTTTCAGTCAAGATCGAGATCGAGCGGCGTTCTAGGTTTGCCAATCGCTCCAGCGTCACAATCCCCTGCATATTCATCTTCTCAAGATAATCATGGCTCGGGGATGCTGTGGTGTAAAAGTCCTTAAAAAGCTCGGTCAACGTGCCGGTGTCGCTGAGTGGCACAGACGAAAGCGAAGCGGCAAAGCGATGATAGATCTCCCGGCCGCGTGGCTGGTTCATTAAACGGCTAATGATAGAAGCTGACAAATCAGGACTTTGCACCAAAACTCGCCACAAACTTAAATAGAACAGCTTGAAATTGGCGGTTGCGGCGCTGTTTAGCAAATCTAAATTTGTATTAAGCTCGGCAAACAGATTGGCAACCAAACGTAAAATCAGGTGGGGAACAAGCTGGAGCAAACACATTAGCTCGTCGTGTTCAGCTAGCGATTCAAGCGGATGAATGTTCATTTCCGCATGGTTGTACAAGGCCAAGGCTAGTTCGTGAGCTGGGGCAGCATTCCGGCCGTGCGGAATCAGCAACACGTTCTGATTTTTCCACGGCTGGTCCGCCTTGCACAATGGATGGGTAGCGCATAACGACGCTCCAGCCGTGTCCAACCGGTTAAAACTGTCTTCCAAAAGGTCTTTGATTGAGCCGTTTTCGAGGATGATGAATTCGCTCGCGTCCGGCCGATCAGCGATTTGATTGAGTATTTCTGGAATGATCTCGAGGGGAAATACAGAGATATAGAGCGTTTTACATCGCTCGAAGAGCTCATCAAGTGGAAGGCTAGTTGGCAAAGATGGATCAGAGATCAGGACGTCAAAACCCATCTCACCAAAGTAGCGGACGACTAAGCGGCCGATGGCACCGCCACCACCGATGACCCCGATTTGTTTTTGTTGCGTTTCTGTTTTATTCAAGATAAATAACTGGAATGTTGAAGAGCTAAAAACTACTCCCTTTCCAAATCGTCTCCCGGCTCTTTAATAGACTTTGATCGGTGCTGCATATCGACGGGGATTGTTTTACTTAAATTTTCATGTCGCAAAATCCTTTTTTTACTGGGATCTTTAGAAAATTCAAGCATATCCACAAACTGAGCACCGTATTCGACATCTTTTGCCATATAAACATGATTGGCCTGAACCGTTTGTAAAAATGTGTCATCGATCCCCTCAAAAGAAGCAACAAACATCCCGACTCGATCTTGGTATGTTTCCCAATCCATCTCGTAAAAAGGGCTATCTTCATCAACTTCGTGAAAGACATTGAGCATAAGAGCAAACATCGGCATTTCATCCCGCACGAGTTTTAGTGGATGGTAGCGGCGAATCTCATGCCCTTCAGCCGTTTGCGACGACATCATCACGCTGAGGCGCAACTTCGCATTGATTACGCGGCTGCCGGACCTTTCGCTAGCGATGCGAAAATTCAGGGTCGAAACCCCATTCCGTTGGTGGATGACCATCGTTTTACTAAAGTTAATGCGGGCTGATGGCCGGGAGAACTTTGAAAAGACAAGCCCCGTCCCCATGGCAACAGCGACCAAACCGATAAATGATTCAAGCGTCACTAAAGTATGTGCCCATGTCGAGTTCGGACTCATCGAGCCATAGCCGATAGTTGAGAACGTTTGAACTGAAAAATAAAATCCTTCCGCCCAACTCCCATTACTGTTCACTACGGAGTCGGGGCCAACCCAATACAGCGTTCCAAAAATCAAGTTGATAATGAGATAGGCGAGAAAGCCATAGACGAATAATTGCCACCATGAAGCGGCAAGCATCGAATAGTATGCATCTGTAATGAAGGGAATGTTGTAGAGTCCCGTTACTTCAAATTCTGGAAGTGGGTTTTCGTTTTTAGTAGCAGGTTTAGGTTTTTTTGTTCGTGACATGTCGGGATTTTAGGCGATTTCGAGGAAATAATCACTTTTACAAACGCTAACAACTATGTCCACCCGCTGTCGGCGTACAATGAATGAGAATTTATTAATACCCAGAAGTTGTTTTAACCGGTTTGAAAATCTATAGAAAGCAGTGTTGCCATAAATAGTTCATGATTTGATCGACAGAGATTGAGGGTGCCGGCTATTGAAGCTTTTCCCAGCGAGTAATTGATATTGTTGGCTGGATAGGTTTGCTGAAATAGGTAGCAAAAGTTATTGGATGGATTGGCAAATTACAAGCCTCCCTCCACAAGTTAATACTTATGTTTACTCGACTACTGATAAATGTTTATAAGCTGTTAAATCAAAGTTGTTGAAGCGAGCCTCAAAGCCATCATTTCGAATCGAAAAGGAAATAAATCCAACTCTCCCCGGATTATTTCCAATGTCATATTCAGAGTCATAAAATAAAAGATGAGTTCCGCCTCGAACCTCAACTTTAACTTCAAAATTAGCACTTCCTAGGTACTCTCCATCGATAGTGACGGGACGGTGATGAGAGATGTCAAAAAAAATAGGTTCTTCAGGTTTGTTATAACTATTTCCGATAGAAATTTCGTTAATCAAATTGAATCTGCCATCTGGACTAATATCTATCACCCACGCCACACCATAATCTGGGAAAACGATGAAGCCTTTATAATAAGCAAATGCATCGTCAACTTCTAAAACAATTCCGTACCCTCCATCTATGTAAGATGCTTTCCGCCCCCAAACTTTCAAGTCGTATGAAAGCGTTGGTAAATTATGAACCACGACACTTAAATAATCTTTGTTTTTATTGTAGATAGAATATTCACTATCTACATATTGATACTTCGCAAACTGGCCATCAAAAACCGGCTACCCAGAGTTTGGATTGCTAAAGTCATCGTACAAACTTTGGTAATTGACGTATTTATAAAAAGTGGTTGGTAAAAATATTTGATATATAAGTTGATTGTGGTCAAAAAGCAGATTCCCAACCAAAACATCTGGAAATTGGTCACCATTAAAATCTTTTACTACAAATGGTCTGTAAGAATCTCTTGTTGAGTATTCTAAACCATCTTTATCCTTACGTGTTATTAGCTTGCCTGTTTTGTCAAAAAAGTAAATTGATAAATTCATTTCTGAATACATACTATATGAATAATCGTTTAGTGTAATTAAGTCTTCGACTCCATCCTGATTAACATCGGCAAAGGCCATGCCATTAATCTTTTTACGGGAGCCAGTGAGGAAAATCGGGCCTGAGAACCGCCCACCTTCAATTTGTGTCCAAACAGCAACCTGTGATCGTGGCCACCAATAGTCATCAGCCAGGTTATATTCATCAAAATTTACGTCTAAGAAGATATCAGTTAGTCCATCTTGATTTAAATCATGAAATTCCAAAGTGCCATTCGATCTCATAGATTGCTCCGAATCCATTCTTAGTTCGATGGTATGTGTGTTTGTAATCGTATTATTCTCAATGTTATTGATCTTAATTGTGTATTTAAATCTTAATTCGTCTGCTTCAGTGTCCTCGCTTTCCCAATGATAAACGATCGACTCTGGAGAGTTGGTATTAAGCCTTGTTATTAAGTAGCGTGGTGTGATTGAGTTGGATAAGGAATCATCTATGTCTTTGTTGGCCCAAATATCCTCAACATAATTTCCCAATCCATCACTGATTAAAACAGGCCATTGAAAAGCGTGGTTGTATAAAAATTCATCAGATATAGCTACGAGATCATCAAAACCATCTTGATTCAGGTCGATAGTCATGAAGCGCTGTGAAGGGGAAGAATCTCGCGCAGAAAGGGTGGTTTGCATTTTAAATTCACCATCCTTGTCTTGCAGTAAAAATTGATAGACTACGGTAGATGTCTCATAATCAAACACAGTAATTGCAATATCGGTCATTGTGTCGTTGTTGAAATCACCCAAGTTCCAGCTTTCAAAGTTATTGGCGACTGTGGTTGGTACAGAAAATCCCTCGGACGACAGCTGAAAGTAAATTTTCAAGTTAGAACCCCCGCTGTAGATAACATCCAATAAACCATCATTATTGAAATCAGCAATTTTACCTTCGCCCTCAGAATTTGGATCTGATGATATTGGGTAACCTGGAGAAGAGTAATAACTAGGGTCTGACTTCGCGGTCACGTCCTCACTCATCATAAGGTTTGGCTCAAAGAGCTTTCCTTCTTGTGCAAAGGATTCGAGTTGTTTAATC
>JBLIMP010000156.1:0-10697 GCA_047638855.1 Cellvibrionaceae bacterium
ACCGGCTCGTATCCATACATGATCGCATTCGGGTCATCAAACGTCAGCAACACCTGCTTTTGTTTCGCCCCATAATCCTTCACATGCAACGCCTCATACCGGCCGATGAACTCCCCTTTCTTCGTGTTCACCGCCCAGCCCATACCGGCCGAATACGGATCATCATCCGGCGTCAAATCAGCCCCAAATAGCTTGTAACCCTTCTCGATGCGCATCGCCATCAGGGCCGCCACACCGGTCGGCCGGATACCGAACTCTTGCCCCGCATCCCAAAGTGCGTCCCACATCTGCGAACCGTAGCTGACAGGTGCATAAATCTCCCAGCCCAACTCACCTACATACGAAATGCGGATCGCCGTCGCCGGAGTCATACCGACGCCAATGTCCTGGGCCGTGTACCACGGAAACGCACCGTTGCTCACATCCGCATGAGTCACTTTCTCCAGCACCTTGCGTGCGTTTGGCCCCCACAGCCCAATCGAACTAAATTCTTCGGCCCGATTGACGATTTTGACCCCGCCATCTTTGGCATATTCGGCCGCCTGTTGTTTGATCCAAAATAACTCAGCTGGCATATTGCTCTTGCCCGTCAACAGCCAAAACGTGTCCTCACTGCGACGCAAAACCGTCACGTCACGCATAATTTTGCCGTTTTGATTGAGCATCAATCCATAGGCAACCCGGCCGACTTTGCGATCTACGTTCGTCGTGGTTAGATGGTTCAGAAAGCCAAGTGCGTTGGGTCCGCTGATCTCAATCGGACCAATGGCGGCCGACCAATCAACAATTCCCACACTTTCCCGCATCGCTAACACTTCTGCCCCGATGATGGGCGACCATGCCGTTGCGTCGTAACCAGTGCGTTCTGGGAACTTCCCTTTGGCATTGTCCGCCAAATCTTGATTGCTGTTGTACCAATAGGGGCTTTCAATCCCGGCCAGTGGAATAAATTCGCCGCCTAACTTTTCTAGCTGACTATGATAGGGTGAATGGCGCAAGTTACGCACGCTTGACGCCACTTCATTCGGGTGCAAAATGTCGAACCCGATCTCATAATAATATTTACTTTGACGGCTCAGATACTCACGGTTGCTGTGGTATGGATGGAAACGATTGATATCGGCCGACCGCATGTCCATCCCTGGATCACCCGTTGTCATCCAACGGGCCATCACCTTGCCCGCCTCACTCGCAAAGCTCAACCACATCCCCACCGCTGACCAAAAACCTTTCACATGTGACTCACCCATAATCGGGTAATGGTCGGCCGTGAAGGCGAATAATCCATTAAACCCGTGGCTGACCTTGGTGTTTTTGAGGGCTGGCATATGCCCCTGCATCAGCTTCCAAGCTTCAGTGAAATCTTCGGCCGTGAAGTCATTCATCGCATTTTTGCCCAGCTTGTGCGGGTCAACCAAGCGAGCCGCATGATGATAACTGCCAATCCCGATTCGGTCGTGGTGCTGTCGAAAATAGATCGATAAATCATCAAAGGCGGTAATCGGGAAAGTGTGTTCAGTCTGCTTGCGATCATCAAGTGCAGGGGTAGGATCGGTATAAATATATTGATGCTCGCCAGGAAACAGAGGCATCGGCACGCCGATCTTTTCGGCCAAAATCGGTGCCCAGATGTTGCTCGCCAAAACGACCTGATCGCAGTCGATGCGGGGCATTTCCGGGTTGTCGGTGAGAACAGCGCGCACCCGGCCGTTTTCGACAACAATATCAATCACTTGCGTGTCACCATGGGCGGTGAGTCGGCCGGTTTTCTCCGCCTCACGCCGCATCGATGTCGCAAGCAAACTCGTTTTAACCGCACCTGAATCGGGAATAAAGACACCTCCATAAATGGTTGATGCGTCAACCAGCGGCAGTTTGCCATTCACTTCGGCCGGGGTCATCAGCTGTGCCTCAACCCCCATCGTCATCCCCATCTCTTGCATGCGCTTATAGCTATCAAAGCGCGCTTTTGTATTGGCAATCTGCATCATTCCGGTCCGGAAAAACTGCTCTTGCCCCTCTATCGCTAACGGCAATTTGTCATACACGGCCCGCGAACCTTGCCCCAACACGGTGAAGAACTTTGAAGGAGTAAGAGTTCGCAATCCGCCAGGTGCATGAGAAGTTGACCCATCGTTGTGGTCTAAGTCACCTTTGTCGAGCAGAAGAACATCTTCAACGCCCGCTTCGATTAAATGATACGCGACGCTGGTTCCGACGATGCCGCCGCCGATGACGATAATATTTGCTTTCATGGGTACCTTCTTTTTTTAGTTTTCAGTTTACAGTAGTCAGTTTTTAGCTAGTTTATTTGACTGATAGTTGAGAGCTACCTACTGGCAACTCGTAGTTACAGACCAATTGGACGGTAATTTAACAAGCTTGTTTTAATCGTGTAAATAACTGCGAGCAGTCACAGCGACTGAGTAGAACCGCCACACAAAAACATGATATCAAGCCTAAGCACACATGGAAATTCATAGTCATCTTAAAAACACGCTCTACCCTGTGGCTTAAATACGCACTATGACAATTCAAGTGCGGTAACCACCACCCCAATAAACGAGGCAATTAAAAAAAAGTTGTAGCCCATTGCCAATAAGCGATATTTTTTCTCAGCCAAAACCTTTCCATTGTTATAAACGTTTAAGAACAATGCTTTATAAAGCTCATCACTGTCACTGATAATGTGGTTCATTTCTTCTAAGAACTGCTGTGATGTCACGTTGGTAAAGTCAGCAAAAAACAGAGGGTTGACTAGCCTGGGGGTGGTTTCTTTTTTATCCGCATCATGATTCTTAGCCCCCAAACGGGGTATCACGGTAATGACTGTCGGGATCATCGTGATGAGCATGCCAATACTCAATACGAACATGCCATAGGAAAAATGATTATGCGTTAGCTGATTAAGTGAAATAGTCATGATAATGGAACAGACACCTAACAAGATTTGCGCTTTTTGATCAGCCATCTGGCTTAATTTGATGTGGTAATCCTGCATGCTGCGCACCATGAAATCGACAGATCGGCGATCAATACCATTAATATCTTTCGTGTTTAATGGGTTTGTCATTTTTCCTCCTCTACTTTTACTAGTGCCCTAAATACGGCGTACTTCACCAACTTGTCAATCATCGGCCGGCAAGCGCGGCAACGGCCTCTGCAATGTCACCCCAGCGCGGCCGAGGCAGGTTGTGCCCCATATCGTCATAAACAATCAGCTTTGCGTTTGGGATGGCGGCGGCCGTCATTTCGCCTCCGGCCGGTAGGATAAGTGGGTCTAATCCCCCATGAATGACCAAGGCCGGCATCGTCAACTCCCCTAACTTTTCCGTGCGGTCTCCAGATGCGATGGATGCCATCATTTGGTATGACCAGCCATCAGGATGGTAGCAGCGGTCAAACGTCTTTTGGAGAATTTCACGTTGGTAAACCGGGTCAAAATGCGGACCGCTTGATACGCGATACCCCTCGACCTGAATATCCACATAAGTATTCGGATCACTCATATCCATCGTCAATGACGCACTTACCGCCTCGTCATCTGCCTCGCGTATGGCTGATCCGGACATCGGAGCCGACATAATCGACGTCAGTGTTTTGGTTCGACCAGGGTGATCAATCGCCACCGTTTGGGCAATCATCCCACCCAATGACACACCCACCACATGTGCCTGCTCAACCCCGTTTGCATCTAAAACTGCAACCACATCATTGGCCATTTCAGATAAGGTATAAAGAGGTTGAAAACCAGGGTTTTGTATAATCTCTTCTACCGACGGGGGTGCTCCCGGCGTTTTATGGCTTAACCCCGTTTCACGGTTATCGAAGCGAATGATGTGAAATCCTCGATCTATAAAGATTTTGCATAACTCATCAGTCCAATAGACTAGCTGGCTTCCTAACCCAGAGATAAAAATGATCGATTCGTTGCTGGAGTCACCCAGCGTTTCATAAAATATTTTTGCGCCCTTATTGTCTGCAAATCCTGATTTCATAATTCCTCTTTTATTAATATCTGTGAAGTTAAAGCCCAAAAGGTTTAATTCAACGCCAGCGGGGCTTTGCCCACACCGGGCCAAATACGTACCATGCCCCACGTCGCTCGAATGATAATCCACAAAACGGTCATAGCCCACACCCAGGCAAGATTGGTTGAACCGCTTTGCTCAACCAGCCATAATCCCCCGATTCCAATAACCGATGCCAAAATCATGCCATTGCGCATGTAGCTGTAATCCCCAGTCCCCCAATGTACCCCGTCAGTGATAAATGCTAAGCTGTTCAATGGCTGTGACAGCACGGCCGGGAGCCATCCGGCCGTAAAAGCGACGGCCGCTTCTACTGGTAACAGCCATCTGTATATCAATCCGGTTGAAATAAAAAGAAGCACTGACACAAAAAAGCCGGTTCCCAGCCCCCACAGGGTGCCGTACCATGCGACTTGGCGCGTCTGTTTGATCATATTCGCCCCAAAAAAGTAGCCGGTTAAGCTCTGCGTTGTTTCCGCAAACGCTTCCATAATAAAAACCGCCACAATCCACAGTTGCCGAATCACTTGATGGGCCGCACCTACTTCGGCCCCCATTTGATTGGCGACACGGGTGCCGAAAAACAAGAACAAAATCAGCATGCCTGATCGCACAAATAGATCGCCGCCGACTTTAAACAGATTGAATGCTTTTGAAAAATCAATTGAAGCGGGCATCCCTAATTTTCGTGCAACGACGCTAATCGCCCATAAAACCCCTATCCACTGAGCGATGACACTGGCTAATGCAGCACCCGCAATCCCCCATTCTGGAAACGGCCCCACGCCAAAAATCAAAACCCAGTCGAGCACAACATTGAGCACGTTGATTCCAATCGCCACGATCATGGGTGAAACCATGTCTTGCAAGCCACGCAATGTGCCAAACACAACCATAAGCATAATGACGGCCGGAGCACCGATGAGTCGATACCGCACATAAATGACTGCGTTATCAATCACATCAGGCCCAGTTGCACCCGCCCAACGGGCCATTGCTGGGGCAAGCGGCCAAACCACAGCGATCACCAATAATCCTAGCCCCAATGCAACAGTTAAAGCCAAAGCGGTAATTCTCGAAGCTTCTACTTGGTCTTGGCGGCCGAGTGCCTGTGCAACTCCGGTATGTGTACTGATCCCTAAAAAATTAAAGACCCAAAAGCCAAGTGATAGCACGCTAGTGCCAATGCCCAAAGCTGCCAGCGGGATAATGCCCAAGCGGGTAATAAAAGCGGTATCAAGCAAACCGGTTAACGGCTCAGCGATTAGTGAAAAAAGCACAGGGACAGCGAGCATTACCATCGCTTTATTTGGCTCATTTATAAATTGATGGTCTTGAGGATAGGTTGTTGTCATAGGTGAAGCATTTTACTGCTTTATCGAGGGGGTTACGACTTTACAAAATTCTTCGCCTGCTTCTTCACCTCATAAAATCACAATCATTTTTCAGACGTGTTTGTTGCTTCACCATCGCCTGCCAGCTCCGTTATAGATATACCAAATATCCGAGCGATTTTTACCGCCCATATCATCTGCGACTGGTAATGGCGCAAGTCGGCCGGAGGCAACCCCCGATAGTAAACCGCAACATACTCTGCCCGGAACAAAACCTTCTCGAAATCTTGAGATTTGATTACCATACCTAATTCTTTTCTTTCCTTTAGCAAGTTAAATACAGTGTCATGGTCAATCCGGTCAGCAAATACAAAGGCGGTTCTAGGCATCCACTCTGGTTCAAACCGTTTGGGAACCTGAGCATAGCCGGTTAAATTAAGCCAGCTAAAAATCGTTTTATGAGCGATGTGAAATCGTGGGAAATCATAACTGTCCAGTTCAATTAAAATACCGTTTACATATTCTAATGATCTTGATCTGCCGTTACCCACGTATGAAAAATCAAAAAAGTAGACTGTAAAACCGAAAAATCGCTTTGACCTAATATTTCGAGCAATCCCACCCATTTTATACGCTAAATTATATCGGCTTAATTTAGCATCGAAGGTTTGATCTCTCTCGTAGAATTGAGCATCATTCTCTAACGCTAAAATTCTTAAGTCTAACGTCCGTCTCTCTTGCAGCTCCTTTTTTCGATACCATTCAAGCACGAAAGAAAATAGAACAAACAATCCTAATCCAACAAAAATGAGCATCAGTATAAACTTACTCATCCATGCGTTCCTTATTAAAACTGATCACTTCAATTGTTGATCAATTTCAATCACAACCTTCTCGCATATTGTGATACAAGTCGGCCACAAACAGGCTTCCCTAATCACAGTTAGAAGATACTCATATTACGTAAAATCGCTCTCACAGTCTCATAGGCGATTTCCGAGAATAAAACATGCAATTGCATCAACAAAATCGCCTCACCTCGTCAACTTGATTGACACAGCCAATTCCCCCTGAGCTAGTTTGCTAGATAATTATTTTTCGGGGTTGGCCATATTCTTGGAATTTATGAAGCAGAATCGATTTCAGCCTGTTTGCCTATAACATCCTACTCCAACTAGAAAACATAGCCTAAGGAATGAGAACTAAATAAAACCAGAAACTTTGGGAATTTAACACTGTCGTAGGGTGCGGCCCTTGTGCCCGCCCAAGTTGCAGGTGTGAAACCAGGGCACCCACAAGGGGTGCGCCCTACGATCATCTTGAACAGGGCAACTTCTGGGTTTAATAAAATCCTCATTCCTAAACGCAAAAGTGCCATGCACAAGGGCCAAAGCTTTTGTTAAAGCCGTTCCCTTATGCATGGCACTTCGAACTCAAAACCAACCTTTATATTTTACTTAAATTCCCGATCATCTTCGGCTCGACCACGAAAGACGAGGCGAATATGGGTTCCTGGGAACGGGAATAGCTCACGTAATTGATTTTCGAGATAACGATGGTAGCTAAAGTGAAGCCAGTCGGGTTGGTTAACAAAGAAGACAAATGTGGGGGGAGCCACACCCGCCTGGGTCATGTAAAAGAATTTTGTTCGCTGACTACCTCTGCCTGGAGGTGGATGCTGTGCTAGTGAGTTTTGGAGGTAACGGTTTAGCTCTCCAGTTGGAATACGGCGATAACGGGCTTCGTTTACAGCCGCAACTTCAGGTAAAACAGTGGCGACTCGTTGCCCATTTTCGGCCGAAATAAACAGAATAGGCACATAGGGTAAAAAGTTGAGTTCTTCTCGAAGTTTTTCTGTGAATTCTGCCATTGTGAAACTATCTTTCTCAATAGCATCCCACTTATTTACAAGCACAATCAACCCAGCTTCTTCTTCCTTCATCATTCCAGCAATATGCTGGTCCTGAGCCGTAATCCCTTCGGTTGCATCGATTAATAACAGCGCAACATCAGCCCGCCGCAAAGCACTCATTGCTCGAATCACACTGTACTTTTCGATTCCAGGGTCAATCTTTCCCCGCCGCCGAATACCGGCCGTATCGATAAGGGTAAAGTCTTCCCCATGCCACTTAATTTTTGTATCGATGGCGTCACGTGTTGTTCCGGCAATCGGGCTGACAATGGTACGTTCTTTACCAATTAGTTTGTTGTAAAGCGTTGATTTACCTGCATTCGGCCGACCCAGTAATGCGATTTTGATCGAGTCATCTTCCTCTGTCTCATCAAATTCCGGCAATTGATCAACAATCACGTCAAGTAGGTCACCGGTTCCTCGGCCATGCTCGGCCGACACCGGATAGACTTCTCCAATCCCTAGTTCGTAGAATTCATAGATACGATCTTTCATCGTGTGAATATCATCGAGCTTGTTCACAGCAACCAACGTTGGTTTTTTCGTGCGGCGCAAAATGTTGGCAACTTCGCTATCGGCCGAAGACATGCCTGAACGACCATCAACGATTTGGACAATCACATCTGCGTCCTGAATAGCTATCTTGGCTTGTATGCGAATCGAATCGAGAAAATGTTCAGAATCTTCTGAAAGTGGGTCAGTATTCCAACCATCTTCTAGCTCTATACCACCCGTATCTACAACGGTAAAAACAACCCCACCCCATTCTGTGTCTGCGTATAAGCGATCACGAGTTGTACCTGCAACTTCAGACACAACTGCCAGCCTTCGGCCAACAAGTCGATTAAATAGAGTAGATTTTCCGACATTCGGTCGGCCGACAAGTGCTATAACACCTTTTCTAGCCATGAGTATTTAAATTAAAATAGGGGCGAGGCATTTGTTTCAAGATTTTGCAACAAATGCCTTACCCCTTTAGTTTTCTGGTTCAGGATAAATATCCTTATTATCAACGTCATCCGGTTCACCCGGTTGAGGCTCCGACTCATCTATCAAATTCCCGGACAATTCTTCCAAATCTGCTAAGGACTGAATTTCCACTGTTACAAATTCAGGTTGTGTCGAACGCGGCACAATATCGGCCGCGGTCACATTCACAATGGGTTGAATATTATATATACCGGATCCAAGATCAAGTAGGTCTAAAGTGACGCTTACATCATCAAGGGTGACAGAGTTTAACACGGGCAATGGACCGAAAATAAAAACCGTTACCTCTTCTGTTTGAAGGGTAGCCGTATACCCTGCCCCCAAAGCTCGAATTTCCACCTTCTTTCGAATCACATCAGACGTAACAATCGGTTCGATATCAAACCGTGCCACAACTGATTGAAGTTCTCCTAGAACAATACCTTTTGGCAAATTTAATGTCACTCGCTGCTCAAACGATTCTGTTGCTCCGAAAATATCTATCGTCTCTGTCTCAATTGACTGAACACCATCTAAAATAGCCGGGGCACCAGAGACAAGGGCTGACTCTGGATCAACTTCAATCGCTAATAAACGATACCCGTTCGGGGGGGTGCCTATCCAATTCGCAATAATAGGAACAACTTTTACCCCTTCTGTTTGGTTAACCGCAATTGAAACAGCTACCTCATTGGTGCTTGTCTCGATATTCCCCAAAGGAATCGGCCGTTGATCTTGACCCAACCAAGTTAAGGCTCTCACCGCTATAAAGTCTTCGCGTGGAGACTCAAGAAACAAAGTGATGCGCGCAGATTTTAGGCGGCTAACCTCATTCTCAGGGCCGGTTACAAAGATTGTTTCTGGGTCAAGAACAATATCGCCTCGCTCATATCCTCGGGCAGCTTCTCCTACAATTGAAACCTCTACCGGAATCTCTTCCGAAATGATCGGGATTGTATTGACAAGCACTATTGATGGATCTTGCGCCACAATCTCTAAATTCAAAGTCGGGTTTAAAGGAAATACTTGAACTGCCGCCTCAGACTCTCCAAATGGTAGCGTGCTTAGATCAATAACGGCCGAAAAATCACTCGCCAAAAGTGACCCAGCTATAGACGCTGGCCCCTCAACCGTTAACCGCACGGTGTCTCCGTCAACAGTCACATTTCCGTCTGAAGGCAATAACCCTTGCTGCGTTATCGGTAACTCAAATATCCGTGTGGTAATAGGGTCATTGGCTCGATTAGCAGCGCTCCAGACAATGACAGCCAGCACAAATGAAAGAGCCAAGGTGGCGATATTTGAAATTAAAGCACCGGCAAATTTTCGGATATATTCAAAATATCTCATCAGCTTTTTAGCAATGCCTCCAGCAATTGTCGCAACTGTTCTGACATTTCTCGCCCTTGTGGATCATGGCGATTCTCTTTCATTAATTTGCCGTTATGCGTAATGGCAAACCGGCCGGTTTCTTCAGAAACAACAAGCGAAACTGCGTCGCTCACTTCACTCATACCCAAGGCCGCCCGGTGGCGAAGTCCAATCTGTCGGTCAGAGACGTTCACGGCCGATAATGGCAAAACGCACGCGGCCGCAGCCAAACGGCCGTTCCGTACAATAACTGCACCATCATGCAGCTCCGTATTCTTATTGAAAATGGTAAGCAACAAATCAGATGACGGTTCTCCGTCAACCAAAACCCCTGTATCGATATATTCTTGTAAACCTGTTTCCTGCTCAAAAACAATCAAGGCACCATGCCGTCGATCCGAGAGCCTGCGCGAAGCGGTAAGCACCGCGTCTAAAGCTAAGTTCGGTTTTTTACGCTGGAAAAAACGCCGATATTGACCACCAGCGTTACCCAATTGCTCCAAGGCTCGTCGCAATTCCGGTTGAAAAATAACGGGAACGGCAAAAATAAGTATCGGTGAAATGAGTTGAATCAGCCAACTGAGGGCAGGCAGTTGAATGGAAATTGAAGCGAGCGTGACATAAACCGCCGCCACGACAATTAGAAAGCCTCGCAACATCTGAACCGCTCGAGTCCCTTGAATTAACTTTAAACCAAGAAAAATAACAAGGGTTACCAGAAAGACATCAAGTAGGGCCGACCACTCGGTAAGTTGCGTTAGTTGTGCAGTAAAAAAGTCCAGTAAAAAATCCATTTCTGGTTTTGTTTAATAAGGGTGATAAGAATACTCAAGAATCCCCCCGAAAAATTCGATTGGGCCAAGGTTGTCGAATGTTTTTTAATATGAAAGTTTAAAACACTCTTTAGAGCGTTTTAAACTGTTGAAGCAGTTGGTGATAGGCTTCAGGGTTAGGAGGTTGCAAGGAAAGTATCTTTTGAATGGTTCGAACAGCCAACTGGTTTTGCCCTTTTTCTAGTAACGTCTCACCCAATTTGTCCAAAAGGGCGATCGCTTTATCTTTTCGTTTTTGACGAACATA
>JBLIMP010000157.1:0-10656 GCA_047638855.1 Cellvibrionaceae bacterium
TTAAAACTTCAAAATATCGGTTACTGATCCAATTCTTTAAATACCCAATCCTCACGGCCGATTGTTATTAGGTCATTGTTTGAAAGGGGGTGACTATTAAAAATTGAATTCCCATTAATCATAATCGGGTTAGATGCCCCGAGGTCATAAATAATGTAGCGATCATTTTCAACTTTGATGACAGCATGTTTACCAGAAACCGCCACATCAGGCATACAAATACGATTTTCGGGTGAGCGGCCAATGGTTACCATCACATCGTTTAATTGGTGCTGTTGCCCATTGGTTGGATTAAATAAATAGGCCAAACGACTGGGCGGCCGACTCAATACCTCTGTGGCAAGAGGGGGGAGTGCTGAGCCTGACTCTACAAACTTATTATCGTCTAAAACAGGACCGCCAGGTGTGAAAGCTGAATCGATAATCGTATCGTTGGTAGCCATTGAAGTGGGTTGAGAAGGAGCAGGGGCTACCGCAAGAGGACCCGCATCAATTTGCTCATCTGTTATAGGGATCACGGGCATAGGGTATTGATACGCTGTATATGCTTGAGCCGCTTGCGCTTCGAGAACAAGCTCTCTGTGTCTGCGTCTTCTGCTACGAACCAGTGAAAACACAACAAAGAAAATGAGAAGCAAGATCAAAAAGGCCAGTGAAAGCCAAATGGCGATGAACGTATTTGTGTCGAGCGTCGTGAAGTTGTTCTCGGCCGCCAAGCAAACCAAAGAGCAGCTGAGAATCAGCATGTCTTGTTCAAGCTCACCTATATGGGCACCGCTGCTATCGGTCGCAACTATTTTTAGGTCGGTTAAAATGCCGATTCGATTAAAGTAGATTGACGTGTCAAGTTTGAAATTAAATGGAGGGGCAATTGCCTGATGAACTCGATCATCTTCGACAAAGTATTCAACTTTTGCAATGTCATTGCGCGAGAGAATAATCGGTTGAAGGTCGATTGATCCAGAAATACCGGCCGCTAAACGGCTCGCTTCGTACTCTAGCTCTTCATTGTTTAGGAAACTCAGCTTGATCAGCGGCTCTAGAGGATAAAGCGCCC
Source organism: Cellvibrionaceae bacterium (assembly GCA_047638855.1). Taxonomy (GTDB): domain Bacteria; phylum Chloroflexota; class Anaerolineae; order Promineifilales; family Promineifilaceae; genus WTJY01. The sequence continues at coordinate 1,058 of JBLIMP010000157.1, forward strand.
GGAAAGCTTGCTGTGTCGTCGAAGTCCCTAATTTCGAAGTGACCTGGATTGTTAGATTGTGCTCTTCGTTATCCGGTTCAGCTAGCGCCTGAGTCGTGACGATGTACTTTGTTTTGAGCTTGTTGGTGATAATAGATAGGAGTGGGGCTAGATCCATTACCGATTGATCAATCGATTCTGCCCCTCCGGTGCTACGTGCAATTTTAGTTAGCTCAACGGCATCGACCCCGCTGATCGCTTCTTGTATGGCGTCTGATATGCTGTCAGTTTCATCGGATAAGCCAATGGTAAAGATTGGGATGTTTTCTTGTTGAGCCGTTGTGACAACAACTTCCATGTCGGCGTATATGCTGCCTTTGAGACCCGCTTCTTCGCTGTTTTTAACCACCCCTTGTGCATGGTCTACCCCATCTGTAATCACGACAACCGCTCGACGCTCTGCTTGAGTATCACGGGCTAAAACTTGTACGCTACGAAACATCGCGTCGTATAACGGGGTTCCGGCCAGCTCATCGCCGGCCGCAAATTGGTTGATGAAGTTGACTGCGCCACCCCCGTCTAGGCTGGGGGGGAATTCACGGGGATCGGCCGAAGGGAAGAGCGCAACCCGTGCTTCGCTACTCGTATCTCCATTGTCTTCTACCGCAATATTGAAGAACAGGACCCCCATCTGGTCGAGCGAATTCAAACTGTCGCGAAATGCGACCGCCTGACTTTTCAACTCAGCCAATCGGCCGCTTTGCTGCATCGATCCGCTGGCATCAAGCACTAACATGATTGCAATCGGTTCATCTGCATCTATCTGTTCATCGAGCGTGATTTCTAGCGGCCCAACATCATCAGAAATATCAAAATTATCGGCTGTGAGTTGATCAATAGGCACCCCGAAATCATTGTTGGGGGTAATCTCAAAACTCAGTTCGGGATAGTTGTCATTAACAAGCTCTCTTATGACGAGGTTGATATTTTCTTGAGCCAGTAGCCGTTGCCCACCCCATAGCAGAGCGAAGAACGAAATAGAGGCGATTAAAAAATTTTTCATAGCTAGCTTAACTTTCCACATTAATAAAAGAAAAAATCGAGCGGCCGAACTTGATTTGATCCCCATCTTTTAATTGAACTTGATCGACTTGCTTCCAATCATTTCGTCTTCGGTTAAACACGAAGGTGCCATTACTACTACCAAGATCGTGTACAGAAAATGTGCTTCCCTGTTGACGAATTTCCGCGTGTTTGGTTGAAACTGAACTGTCGGTTAGATGCAATATGCTTTCGGCCGCACGACCCACCGTAAAAACCTGTGTCGAAATTGTATAGCTTTGACCCGTTTGTAGACCAACGGATTCGCGTACGATTAGCCATGCAAAGATATTTGTTTGATTTTGCAGATCGAACACTTCGGTTGATGGAGAATCAGGCGGTTTGCTGTCAACGATTGTTTGCGGGTTGGCAAATCTTTCTTTAATAGGGCCTTCTTTAATAGAGCCTTCTTTGATCGGTGCATTGAAAATATTTGTGGCGTCATTATTGTCTGGAATAACCGGTTGAGATGCGAATGTGGAGGCCCCAAAGGCCCCAAAGGCCGCTGGGCCACTCGTAGCCAGAGGGGTTGGTCCTGTTAAAATCGCGGCCGCATTTGCGTGCGGCTGAGCCGCAAACACTAAGCTGGCGGCCGGTTCTAGATCCAGAACCGGCGCAGGCGTGGGCGCAAAGGAAAATATTCCGCCGATAATCATCAGGAATAAGCCTGCAAGTAGCAAATACAGCCCAAGCCCGGCCGCTAAGCCGACACCTGTAGCTGGACTAAATCCTTGAAATAAATCCCGGGCGGAAAGCATGACGTTTGAAGTTGAGCCGGTTTGTACCAAGAAGGCACCTGCTCGCAGATAGAGAAATGCAACCCCCACGATACCCGATACGACCAAAGTGGTTCCGGTGACAATCGAAGCTTTTTCAAGAGATATAAACGAAAAGAGTATGGCAAGCAGGGCGAAAACCCCAGAGCCTAAGATCATCCATACCCAGGAATCATTTTGATAGAGAGCGGCTGAGGCTGGCTCGCCGAGTAATGTTGCCAATCCGGTTGCTGTTGCGCCATATCCTATGGCAAAGTCCCGGCCGGAGATGCCCGTAGGAGCAAAATTTGCATTAACCCATGGCAAAAAGAAGGCGATTAAAACCAAAATGCTTCCAGGTATGCCGAATAGATATTTCAATATCTTCATAGATCACTGTTGGCAATTAGCTCTAGGCTGTTAGCTAGCCACAAAAGGCTAAAAGCTAACAGCTAGTACAAATTAAACTGCACGATGGTTGATCCTAAATTGATATAGCAACCATGCTCTAACTTTAAGCTTTCGCCTGGTTCAACCTGTAATCGATTCACATATGTGCCGTTGGTTGAACCTAAGTCACGGATAAAAAAGTCAGTGCCTTGTTGACGAATTTCCGCGTGCTGACCCGATACATGCGCCGGATGATCAGAAAGAGATTCCCGGCCGATAATCAGCGTTGGATTGACCAATGGAATTTTAAGCATTTTGCTAAACCCTGGTACACCCGCAAGATGCGGCGTTGAAATCGGCTCGAACGCATCTATGCCAAAAAACAGAAGCGTATCCTCTGACCCAGTTACTTTTTCGTATCCAATCTCTTGGGCAAATGTCAATATGTCACTAAAACGTTGACCTGACTCTTTGAGCAGTGCCGTAAGCAACGCAAATTCATGTTGATCGCTGACGGCCGGGTTAAATTGTTTGGGTGAAGGGGGTCTATCAACGATGTGATTAGAGATAATCTCAAATGGATCACCATCAAAAGGGGGGCGGCCGGTTAGCATTTCATACATCACAATCGCCAATGAATATTGATCACTTCTGTGTGTGACAGGCAAAGACTGGGCTTGCTCATACGACAAATATCTAGGGGTACCTATGATTGTGCCCACTTGTGTTTTGGTGCCCGATTCCTTTAACTTGGCGATGCCAAAGTCCGCTAATTTTGCTTCTCCTATTGAGTTAAGCAAAATATTCTCAGGCTTTATATCCCGATGGATGATTCCGTTTCGATGGGCAAAATCGAGCGCTTCGCAGACGTTCCCCGTAATTTCAATGCATTGTGCTTCGGGTAAGGGGCCTGTGCTCTCTAACAAGTCTTTGACAGATCCTTTGTCCATATACTCCATTATAATATACGGATAGCCGGATACTTCACCTGACTCAAAGATGCTGACAACATAAGGGTGGCTAGACAGCCTGCGCATGGCGATGATTTCGTCGAGAAATTTTTCTCTGAAATAAGGCTCATTATTATGCAGAACTTTTAAAGCCACGACTTGATCTTGCTGCATACACCTAAAAACAGACGCAGCACCACCTTGCCCCAGTTTGTTGATGACGCGCAGCTTTAAGTGGCGCGCAAGTGGCCGGATATGATCTTCATAGTCAGCAAGCCCATCAGAAATCGTATCAAGCGTATCGTCTTCTACAAGTGCGACGGGCTGTTGGCCGTGTTGTACCACTGTAAAAATACATGGCCCTATTTGAAACGTTTGCCCCAATAGCAGTTCGGCCGACTGCACCCGTTGTTGCCCGATCCAGGTGCCGTTGGTGCTGTTCATATCATTAAGATACAGGCTGTCATTTCGGAAAGTGATGCTAGCGTGATGGCGCGAAACCGCACTTGCTTCTTCAATGACGATGTCGTTTGACGCTTCCCGGCCGATGATAAGATAGGTAGCTGGAAATTCAATACGGTCGCCGACCGCTGGCGTACCAGTCAAATTGCCTTGTACGCACACAATATCATAAGGGGGTGGCTCAACAAATTGAGATGAGAAATCATTGTCGGCCGTATTAGGGACAGCCGCTTGTTGCGGGAATGACGCGGCCGGTGCTAAGAATGGGGCCGAAGCAGGAACCACTTCTGGCTTTGTGATCGGTTTTATATGGGTCGGCCTTTTAGTAGAAGTACGTACGGCCCAAACTACTACACCCATGATGATGATTGCAGCAACAGAAAGTATGATGATTTCCAGTGTAAGATTCATGATTCTTTCCACTTTTTCTGAAAAAAGAACAGCTCTCTATGATCTTTTTGGTTTCAAAATTCAAAAATTTATAGCACAATCGCTTAGATATTAATTGAATTTGAACCGAGTATAGGAGAGTTATACAGTGAACTGTGCAAACTCTGACTCAAGTAACCTAAACAACATTTTTAATGTTAACAAGATTGAATAAAATGAGTCAAGAATTTTGTGCTAATAATTACTACAGACTGACACTTTTCTATGCTAAAGGCGCAAGTACAGCATGTTATACTTTGTCAGTTAGTTGAAAAATGTTAGAAATAAAAACTCTAAATTAGAAGTCGAAGGTCAGGGGCTAATAGCTGATCTTTAACTTTTCATATTATTGTCTATAAGGAAAAGTAACATGCAAAAAATGACCGGTGGTGAAGCTGTCGTTAAATCTTTGATCAAACATGGTGTACACACATTGTTCGGACTGCCAGGAGTACAAAACGATTGGCTTTATAATGCTTTGTATGACCACCAAGATCAGATTAGGGTGATTCACACACGGCATGAGCAAGGGGCGGCTTACATGGCTTTGGGGTATGCGATGGCAACGGGCGGCCCGGCCGTGTATAGCATTGTCCCTGGCCCTGGCTTTTTGAACTCATCGGCCGCATTGGCGACAGCTTATGGTTTAAACGCCAAAGTTTTCTGCCTGTCTGGCCAAATCCCGACCCATGTCATTGGCAAAGAGCTGGGGGTTTTGCACGAGATAAACGATCAGTTGGGCATCATGCGCAAGCTAACCAAATGGTCAGAACGGGCCAATTCCCCAGCCGAAGCCGCCATGTTGGTCGATGAGGCTTTCCGCCAAATGGATTCCGGCCGACCTCGCCCCGTAGGGCTAGAGGTGCCGATGGATGTGCTCAGTCAGCGAGGCGCAGTTGATCTTGATCAACCTATGGCTGAGCCATTTGCTCCGGCCGTTGATACCGATCGAGTCGAAAAAGCGGCCGATTGGCTGGGCAACGCCAAATTCCCGATGATTTACGTCGGGTCTGGCGCAATAGGGGCAAGTGAAGCGGTGCGTGAATTGGCAGAAGCGCTGCAAGCACCCGTCGTCGGTTACCGCACCGGCATGGGAATCATGGACGGCCGACATCCTCTTAGCCTGCATCTGCCACCTAGTCATGAATATTGGAAAAAGACCGATTTGGTGCTGGCCATTGGCTCTAATTTACGGGTACCTGCTAAATGGGGCAAAGATGAAAATCTCAAAATTGTTCAGATCGATGTGGACCCAACCGCACACGGCAAGCATGTCAAACCTGATCTGACGATAACGGCGAGGGCCGAAGATGTGATGCCGCTGTTGGTTGAGCGGACCGCAGTGTATAACAACGTGCGCCCATCTATAAATGAAGAGATGCAGCAGATTAAGCAGAAATGGGCGGCCGACACCGCCTATCTGGAAATGCAAAATAGCTATTTGCGCCTGATTCGGTCAGAACTGGGTGAAGAGGGGATATTTGTCGATGAGTTGACACAGGTTGGCTTTGCGTCTCGCATTACGTATCCGGTTTACAAACCGCATACGTTTGTCTCGACCGGCTACCAGGGGACATTGGGCTACGGCTTTGCGACCGCTTTAGGGGTCAAAGTTGCTAAGCCAAATGTGCCGGTTATCTCGGTGGCGGGTGACGGCGGGTTTATGTTTACGATGCAGGAGCTAGCCACGGCCGTACAGCATAAAATCGGCTTGGTGACACTCATCTTTAATAACAATTCATACGGCAATGTACAGCAGATGCAAAAAGAGCTGTATGGCAATCGGGTGATTGCGTCTGATTTGGTGAACCCTGATTTTGTGGCAATGGCGAAAGCGTTTGGGGCCAACGGCTATCGGGCAGAAACGCTGGATGAGTGCCGTGATGCGATTCGCAAAGGGTTTGAGTCAGACTTACCGACGATTATTGAAGTGCCAGTGGGTGATGTGCCGAGCATTGATCGGTTCCGCACTTTGGGCAAAGTTAGATAGCGTTTCAGCGAGTCGGCTCGCTTCGCTTTCAGCTAATCAGCTTGACACCAAGCCTGAGTAGTTGGTCTCGGAGTCACGTGCTGAAATGCTGAAATGCTGAAATGCTAAATGACTAAAATAATTCTTCCTGAAAACAGCGAAATTCGCACTTTATTCGGCAAAATTGTCAAAAGCAAGCGGTTTGTTTTTGTGGCCGGTATTCCTGGCGTGGGCAAAAGCTTGTATGTACAGCAGTTAGCACTAATGGCACAGGCCACCGGCCGTACTGTCCACCTGTTTCAGTACGATGTGGCTCGCATGGCGTTTGAAAATAGCGAGATCGGCCGGGAAAAATACCCGGAAATCAACGGTTTTACGCAACCGGCCATGCGCAAAGCGGTTGGCATGTGGGCGCGTGAAGCGATTTGGGATTGGCATCATCGTTATCGGGATTCGCAAAACATTTTGATTGGCGAACTGCCCTTGGTCGGTAACCGGCTGATAGAGATCGTACAAAAAGAAGTTGATCCGGCCGAACCGCTGCTGGCCGGCGAGTCGGCTCAGTATTTGGTTCCGGTCCCTTCAAAACGCATTCGCGCCAAAATCGAGGCGGCCCGTATTGCATCAATCGCTAACCCACGCAATGCCAAGGAGGTGAAAGATGCTGAACTGCAAGTGCTAAAAGACAATTGGGAAAAGACCTTTAAGCTGGCGTTTAAATTGGGCTTGGTCGCAAACATCCCATCTTGCAGTGAGGCTGAGTATGAACCGGCCGCATATGCTGGCGTTTTTGAACATTTGCTTCAACATCGGCCGAGCCAGACTCTGCACATAGACCTTGATCTAAAACCAAGCGGATCGGTTTATGATCTAGAGAATATCGCCAGTGAGCCAAAGGCGAGTGCGGCCGAAGTCAAACGCATCATTGAACAGATGGAACGCACGATGACTCCGGCGATGATTGAAGAGTCGGTGGCTGATTGGTATAAGCTGTAAGGGAGAGATACCCGATTTAATTGCAAACGCTACAGCAGAAGACCAGTCAAGGGGAACTCTCCCGTGGCATGGCAAAATTTGTCACACCGCTGGGTGAATTTCCTTCAGGCTGTGCATGCTGAAGTTGATAGCCAGCGACGGGTATTTCACCCCTACATGTGGCATGGCAAAATTTGGTGACCTGTAGAACTGTTGAATGGGTGATTTTTTAATTGGACCCCATATGCTTGTCGAAGATAACAAAGGAGGCCAGCTTTTAGATTGGGTTGAGTTGGATGAGCATGCTGATCTAAAAAATCAGGGTCAGATGGCTTTTGCATTGACGGCCGTTTTTCACAAAAACCAACCGTTGCTCGTTTTCAATAACTGGCGCAAATATTGGGAAATCCCTGGCGGTTCGATTGATCCTGGCGAATCGGCTCTTGAGGCGGCGCATCGTGAACTGTTTGAAGAATCAGGCCAAGTGGTTAAAAAGTTAAACCTATTTGCAAAGCTGAAGTGCAAATTCACGCCCCAAACCACAGCGACTTGGGGCATCTTATATGGTAACCGTTCAGTCCCCCTGTCATTGATACGCATAACTTCGTAGGGGTGAAAGGGGCGGGGCGGTTTTAAGCCCCGAAGAAGAGATTTTCTTCCCGTCCCGACCGAAGGGAATGCCTACGGCCTTTCACCCCTCTGAACGGTTACCTTATATGTAGGTCAATTAGACCAGTTGGCAACATTCGAGCCAACTGAGGAAATTGAAAATATTGTTGTCTGGGATGGCCAGGCAGAAATTGGAATAATCAGTGAAATAGATCGGTATCTGTTGAGGCAAATAATTAACCATTAGCCGTTAATTATTCCTTATTAATTATTGGAGTGCCCGTATGGCTTCTAAAGCAACATTTGAAGAAAACTTGGAAAAAACGGCCGCACTGCGCGCCGAAGTCGCGGAACGCGGCGTTAAACATATTATCAATGGTCAGCGAGTTGACGGCATAGCCGGCAAGTTGTTTGAAACGACAACTCCCATTGACAATAGTCATATCTGCAATGTGGCCGAAGGGTTTGCGGCCGACATTGATCTGGCTTGCAACGCTGCTTGGGAAGCGTTTGACGGCTGGGCCGGATGGGAGTCTAAGGCACGTCGAGATGTGCTGTATAACTTTGCTGAGCTGATTGAGAAAAATGCGGAAAAAATTTCGTTGCTCGAATCGTTAGACACAGGGCAACCGATTCGTTTTATGGGCAAAGCGGCGTTACGTGGCGCGGCCAATTTCCGCTATTTTGCGGATAAATGTGAAACGGCGCGCGATGGTCAGGCAATGCCGACCAACGACCACATGAACTACTCGGTCCGCTATCCGATTGGCCCTGTCGGAATTATCACCCCTTGGAACACGCCGTTTATGCTCAGCACCTGGAAGATCGCCCCGGCGTTGGCGGCCGGATGTACGGTGGTTCACAAACCGGCCGAACTGTCACCGGTGACGGCCCAAATATTGCACGAGCTTGCACTGGAAGCTGGGATTCCGGCCGGGGTGATGAACATGGTCAATGGGTTCGGTGAAACGGCCGGTAAGAGTTTGACCGAGCATGAGCACATTAAGGCGGTCGCCTTTGTAGGTGAAACGACCACCGGCAGCCACATCATGCGCCAAGGAGCCGACACGCTTAAACGGGTTCACTTTGAACTGGGTGGAAAAAATCCGGTAATTGTGTTTGCCGATGCTGATTTAGAGCGGGCACTGGACGCAGCCATCTTCATGAAATACTCGCTCAACGGGGAGCGTTGTACCTCATCCAGCCGCTTGCTGGTGGAAGCACCCATCTACGACGAATTTACTGAGAAATTGGCTGAGCGTGTCACAAAGATTCGGGTTGGAAATCCGCTGGACCCCAAAACGGAAGTTGGGCCGCTGATCGATAAAGGGCACTGTGCCAAAGTTCAGAGCTATGTTGATTTGGCCGTGGCAGAAGGGGCCACGAAGACGACTGGCGGCGGCAAACCGGCCGGGCTTGAAGCAGGCAACTACATTAATCCAACCTTTGTTAAAGATGCCAACCCGTCGATGCGGATCGCAACAGAAGAAATTTTTGGACCCTATCTAACCGCTTTTAAATTCGGCAGTGATGCTGAAGCGTTAAAAATTGCCAATAGCACGCAGTATGGCTTAACCGCCTACATCTGGACCAAAGATATAACCCGTGCGATGAATATGGCTCACAAAGTTGATGCTGGAATGGTTTGGGTCAATTCTCAAAATGTACGTCATTTGCCTGCTCCATTTGGTGGGGTGAAATATTCTGGCATCGGCCGGGATGGCGGTGATTACAGCTTTGAGTTTTATATGGAAACGAAGAATATTTGTATTGCTATGGGCGATCATGCGATTAGTCGGCTAGGGGCTGACTAGATAATAGATATTAGAGGGGTTTACATATGAGTAATATTAAGAGTTATCGAGATTTGATTGTGTGGCAAAAGTTGGTTGATTGGGTTGAAGAGATTTACCTTTTGTAACTGTACAGGTGGTGTCGTGAATGGCCGATTGTAAAGGCTATGTCACACCTAAAGGTGTG
>JBLIMP010000158.1:0-10633 GCA_047638855.1 Cellvibrionaceae bacterium
GTTTGCAGCAAAGCACCGGTTGGATTAGTGAGTTTCACGTCAAACGTTTCATTGGGTTCTACCGTTGTATCACCGCTGATATTAACGGTTAGCGTGGTGGTGATTTGCCCATCGGCGAGTGAGACTGTGCCAGATGGAACGATGCCGCCGCTAAAATCATCGGCCGTTGCGCTGTGGAGCACAACCGCATACTCGGCCGTAATCGCACCCGTTGACAGCCCTGCCCGTGAGATTAGGAAGGTAAACGCTGTGTTTCCACTGTCCCCCTCATCTTTAACGGCCGAATCTACAGCAATTGAGATCGAACGATCATCATTCCCAATAGTACCGGTGACAGTTGCCGTAGCGATAGTATAGCCACCCGTCATATCTGATAAAGTGGTTATAAATGTTTCATCCGTTTCAACTGTGGTATCTCCACTTACCACAACCTCAATCTGTTTTGTATCTTCGCCTATGCCAAAGGTGAGCGTGCCGGATGGGAAACTGCCCCCCATATCAGTTGAGTTGGCCGGATTAGCCCCTGTGCCACTAGCCGCATAGTTAACAGTGACCGTGGTTACAGCAGCGGCTGATAATTGAACCGAATAGGTGTAAGTAATCGTGCCGCTGTCCCCTTCAACCTGACTCAACCCATCGGGGCTAATTGAGACTGTCCCATCATCATTTTCGATTGTTCCAGTTGCTGACCCGGTCAAAATATTGGCATCATTGCTTGGGCCAGAAAGCGTGACGGTAAATGTTTCATCTGCTTCAACAGTAATGTCGGCCGAGGTTGTGAGCGTAATTGTCTTGCTTGTTTCAGTGGCACCAAAGCTAACAGTTCCAGATGGAAGTGATCCACCAAAATCAGTTGCGTCAACCGGATACGTGCCGATGCCAGCGACGGCATAGTTGACATCGGTTAACCCGCTTACGTTGCCACTACGGGTGACGGTAAAGGTTAGATCGTTGCCTTCGGCATCTGAGCCGTTTGCGGCTGTGAGCGTCAACCCGGTGTCGTCATTTTGAATAGTTCCGGTGGCTGTCGCAATTCCGATAACCGCCCCGCCGGTGGCATTGCTCAACGTGACTTTAAAGGTCTCGTCTGATTCAAAAACGGTGTCGCCACTGGCGTCAATACTGATGATTTGGGTTGTAATGCCCACCCCAAAGGTAATTGTGTCAGATGCGAACAGCCCGCCAAAGTCGGCCGTATCGGCCGGGTTAAGCCCGCTACTGCCGGTGACTGCATACTCAACTGTGGCCGAAGCTGTCACAATTCCGGAGCGGACCGCTTCAAAAGTAAATGTGGTATTGCCAACATCCCCTTCATCTTTTGCGGCATCAAGAGCGAAAATGTCTAAATCCCCATCATCGTTTTGAATGATTCCATTGGCGGTTGCCGTACTGATCGTTGTGCCATTGGGTGCAAGGCCAAGAGTCACCGTAAAGGTTTCATCAAGCTCAACGGTTGTGTCCCCCTGAACATTGATCGTTAACACATTGCTGGCGCTGCTTGATGGCAGTATGTGGTTGCCCGATGTGGCTCCATTAAAGTCAGAGCCATTGGTATCACCCGCTATCGTGTAAGGGATTGTTATCGCCTTATTTAAATAACCGGTGCGGCTAATGGTAAAAGTGAACGCCGCATTGCCAGCATCCCCTTCAAGCTTATCGGCTGAGAGCGCGGATATATGAACCTCGCTGTCATCATTCAAAATGGTGCCCACCGCCAGCACGGTGTCAAGATCAGCTTCGGCCGTTGAGTCAGAAATAGTGACATTAAAGATTTCATCCTGCTCTAGTACACTATCGCCCAACACGTTGATCGTCAGGTTCTGACTAGGGCTACCCGCCAAAACGGTAACCGTGCCTGTTGTAAACCCGCCAGTCAAATCACTGGCATCGGCCGCATTGCCGCCACCGCTGCTGCTAACGGTATAGGTAACCGTTACCGCTTTGTCGCCCGTACGGCTGATGGTAAAGGTAAACGGTGTGTTGCCAACATCCCCTTCTAAGCTTGAGACAGGTGCATTAATAACGACCCCACAGTTTTCATTGGTAAATATTTTGCTGACTGGCCCAAGATCGCTTTCACCCGTGATTAGCAGATCAACGTCGCCGTCATCATCAGCATCACCAAAAGCGACTGTTCCATTGCTAACTCCTGGCAAATTAGCACTTGCTCGTACATGAAGACTAAAGGTTCCACCATCATTTTCATAAATGGCGGCCGAAGGGCCTGCTAACGCCCTCCCAACGACGACCAGATCAAGATCCCCATCGTTATCATAGTCTCCAAATGCCATATCACTTTGGGTCACCCCCGTAAGTGGGGCTGATGTGTCTACAAATGTCCCTGCATCATTTCTATAAATCTTTGTGACGGGTTCATCCGTGCCTAAGCCAGACATGGCCAGGTCAAGGTCACCGTCTGCGTCGATGTCGGCCCAGGCGACCGAACCTTGTTTCATACCGACCAAAGCGGCATCGGCCGCACCACTATCAACGAGCACTCCCGCATCATTACGGAATAGCTGGGCAACCAAGCCACCGGTCGAATCGCCGGTGACAATCAGATCAAGGTCACCATCCCCATCATAGTCGCCCCACGCGGCAGCACTGTTTTTAACAAGGGGCAGTGCGTCATCATCGGTTCCACTGTCAGTTAAAGTGCCGGCATCATTCCGATAGATTTTTGTAACTGCTCCAGAGCCGGTTAGACCGCTTAAAAGTAGATCGATATCTCCGTCGTTATCATAGTCGCCCCAAGCAGCTGCGCTTTCATAAAAAGTGGGCAAGGCGGCATCATCTGGGTTGCTGTCAACAAATAGGTTGCCACCTGCGTTTGCGTTGTTTCTGCTAAGTTGAATAGTGGGGGAAAATCCGTTGCTTAGACCGGTCATTAATACGTCAGGGTGACCATCGTTGTTGTAATCACCTATGGCCAATGAGCCGTCACGTACGGCGATTAAGGTATCAGCTCCGCTCCCAGTAAACCCACCTACTCCATTATTTATTAAGATTTCGGTTTGTAGCCCTGAGTTGGTTTGGCCGGTGACAATCACATCTAGATCGCTATCACCGTCTATGTCAATCCAACGGCCACCTCCACTGGCGACACTCGTCAGGGTTTCTCCACTATCTTCAAAGGTATCAAAACAGCGGTCAGCTACGCGGCCGGTTGTAAACCCCCATTGCTCTGCAGAAGTAAGCGGTCCGTCGGTGTTCGAAATACCAGTCGTAGCAATCACCTGAATCTGGTCCCCAACTTTAAAGGGGGTTGCGGGTGAAAGAGTGATTTGAGAGGTGTTTACCCCTAAAGTGCCGGTGACTAGCCCATAAAACGGACTGTGAACGGCAAAGGTGGTTGAAGTCACACTTGTGGCTTCGAGATCAGCACTAAATGTTGCAGTAATGTCGGCTGATACAGAGACGGCCGGATCATTGGCCGCTGGCCCGTTATCGGTGAGAGTTGGCGCCGCACTTGGGCTGGCCAAACTTGAGGGAATAAATATCGCTAGAGCAAAGATAGTTGCAACCCCAAAAGAGGCTAACCAAAAAAGAGCGCGTCGTGTACCGAGTGAGGTCGGTTGATTTAGCATATAACCTTCTACGTGATGATGGATAGTGATGATGGATAGTGATGATTGATAAATAAACGTGCTAGATATAATAGCCTGTGTACCAATATAGTAAAAACTGACAAACTCTATCATCCGTGAATGACAGGTGAAAATTCAATAGCACCTATAGGAAATAGGTTAGGGCCTCTTAGGTATATAGGACATATGGGGGAGCTTTAACACCACTTTTGATTACGGGTAATATGCTATATCCTTCCAGCTTAGAAATTAAGGTGAAAATTTAATCATTGAACCTTTCTAGGTTTAAGCGTTTTTACAAATCTAGCGGAACTAGGAATTTCTTTAATTTCATTAAACAATATGAATGATTTAAACTCTAAATTAGGCCACACAGTTTCCCCCTATGGGCTGTTTATGATTTTTCTAAATCTTGCGGCAGTTGTGGTCGCTCTTCTAACCTTTAAGTTAAGTGGCTTTAGTGACTCGCTAAGCGAAACGATGATAGCAATGGATACGCTCTTAAGCGTCGTTTTGCTGGCTGATTTTGTTTGGCGATTTTCGCAAATTGAACCTCACGATCGAAAGAAGTTTCTTTTTCCCTGGGGAATCATCGACTTTTTAGGCTGTTTGCCCGCTATTCCGATTCTGCGTATCTTCCGAATCGTACGAATTTTCCGTCTTACTCAAATGGTCCGTCAAGTGGGATGGAAATCGATTGTTATTGGTCTTAAGCAGCATTTAGCTGCTAGTTCACTTTGGGCCGTTATTACAATGACGATTCCAACGATTATTATTTCAGGTTGGTGGATTTTTAAGATGGAAGAAGCGGAGTGCTTAAATCAACCGCTTGTCGCTAACATCTGTTCGATCGGGGACGGGATTTGGTGGTCGTTTGTGACCGTGACGACGGTTGGGTATGGGGATCATTTCCCGGTATCAAATGGAGGCCGTATTTTGGCCGGGGTCTTGATGACGATTGGTGTGGGCTTGTTTGGTATTTTAACTAGTTACCTGGCAACAATTTTTATTCGGCAGAACGAAGAGCAAGTAGAATCAGATTTATCGGCCGAACTGGTAGATGTCAAGCAAGAATTGGCGGAGATTAAAGCACTTTTGATAGAGAAACTAGTTGAAAACTAAGAGCAAAACAGCATAGGCTAACATTATGGCTCAGTTAACTTCACATATTATCTTTAGCGGCCTGATCATTAACAGAGCAGATCATCAACCGATACATCGACAGATTTATGAATATCTGCGTGTGCGAATTTTGCAGGGGCAAATTCGGCCGGGGATGCGTCTGCCTGCTACACGGGCACTGGCTACAGAATTGGGTGTTTCACGCAATACGGTTATGAACGCCTACCGCCAGCTGATGGATGAGGGGTATTTAGAGGCTTTTCCAGGTTCTGATACACGTGTGACGCATACTTTGCCCGAACAATTACTTTCGGTTGAATCGTCCCTTGCACAATCGTTCAAGGGGCTGTCGAGCAAGGGTAAGATTAAAAAAATTGCCGAGGCTCCTCCTCGATTATCGGAAACAGGCGAAATCATCATGGGCTTGCAGTATCCCTATTGGGATCGGTCAGGTGCTCGGCCGTTTTCATCGGCCCAACCAGGTGTCGATCAGTTTCCGGTTCGTATATGGGAAAAAGTGATGTTGTCTGCATGGCGTAGCCTTGATCCAATTGATCTAAGTTATCCTTCCCCGTTAGGATATGCCCCGTTACGTGAGACCTTGGCCAATTATTTGCAAGAGACTCGTGGCGTGCGTTGTGATCCAGAACAAGTGATTATCACCAATGGGGCACAACAGGCTCTTTCAACAACGGCTACGCTGCTGCTTAATAAAGGGGATCAGGTCTGGGTTGAGAACCCAAGCTATAACGGAGTTAAAATCGCCTTGGGCCAAGTGCAAGCGAATATTGTGCCGGTAAGTGTTGACGCAAATGGACTTGTTTTTGAAGAGGGATTAGCCAAAGCTCCAAACGCTCGCATGGTTTGCATCAGCCCATCTCACCAATACCCGCTGGGGGTCACAATGGATTTGACCCGTCGTTTGGAATTGTTGGGATGGGCGGAGAAAAACGACGCGTGGATTGTTGAAGATGATTATGATAGTGAGTATCGCTATCGTGGCTATCCATTAGAAGCCTTGCAGGGCTTAGACAAGGCCGGCCGGGTGATTTATGTCGGGACTTTTAGTAAGGTGATTTACCCAGCAATGCGTTTAGGATATATGGTAGTCCCGAAATCACTCATCGAACCATTTCGATTGGCGAGGGCTTATGCAGATCGAGGAAGCCGATTGGTAGATCAGGCGGCTGTTAATTTGTTTATTCAAGAGGGGCATATGGCCCGCCATATCCGAAAAATGCGCACACTGTACGCAGCGCGGCAAGCTGTGTTAATTGATATGGCTAAGCGTTTCTTAAGTGGTCAATTGATTATCCAGCCCAATGATGCTGGGTTGCATTTGGTGGGATGGTTACCGTACGGGGTGAATGACCGTGAAGTGTCACGTCATTTGCTTAAAGATGGGATATACGCGCCACCATTGAGCTATTTTGCACTGGAGCCGTTGGCTCGTGGCGGTTTGGTGATGGGGTATGCGGCGGTGAAGGAAGATGACATTATTACAGCCGTAAAGCAGATGGCAGATAGTTTGGAAAAGAGAAAAAGATAAGAGGATAAAAATGAAGGTTTTATTTATCGGTGGTACAGGTGTGATTAGTTCTGCGTGTTCAGAGTTGGCGGTGCAACAAGGGGTTGATCTGTATCTCTTGAATCGGGGGTTGACAACTGACCGGCCGATTCCGGCCGGGGCCACAGTATTAACTGGTGACATACGGGATTTCGATTCAGTTACTAAAGCCTTGGCAGGGCATGAGTTTGACGTGGTGGTTGATTTTATCGCTTTTGTTCCAGAACATATTGAGATGGATATCAAGCTGTTTGGCGGCCGAGTGAAGCAATACATTTTTATTAGTAGCGCGTCGGCTTATCAAACACCACCGCAAAAATTGCCAATTACGGAAGAAACACCACTTGAAAACCCTTACTGGCTTTACTCACGCAATAAAATCGCATGTGAAGACCGATTGATGCAGGCGTATCATGAAGACGGGTTTCCTGTGACGGTTGTTCGGCCGTCGCACACGTATGACAAAACGAAAGTGCCGCTGATCGGCCGTTATACTGCTTTAGACCGGATGATAAAAGGCAAGCCGGTACTAGTACATGGGGACGGTAGCTCGCTTTGGACACTGACCCATCACCGGGATTTTGCAAAGGGGTTTAATGGCCTGTTGGGTAATAAACAAGCGATTGGAGAAGCGGTTCACATTACATCTGATGAATGGTTGACTTGGAATCAGATCTACGAAACACTGGCGCGTGCGGCCGGGGTTTCGCCAAAATTCGTCTATTTGCCGTCACGACTTATCCATGCATATGATCATGAGGTAGGGGAGGGGCTGTTGGGAGACAAAATGCATAATATGATTTTGGATAATAGTAAGCTGAAGCGGCTGGTGCCGGGGTTTGAAGCAACCATACCATTTGCTGAAGGAGCCAAAGAAATTGTCGCATGGTACGGGCGGGATATTAGTCGACAAGTGGTTGAACAATCTTGGAATAGCCTGTTTGAACAGTTAATCAGAAAATTTCAATTGATTGTCCCTTTTGAGTAGAACAAGCTTTTGCTATTTCTACTTTTCAGAGTAGGCCAGGACAGATATTGGATAATAAATCGGCAAACACGGAAAACCATTTAGCTTTGGGTATTTATGGAGTTTTGTCAAAACAAAGTACTGTCGAAATTTCCTGTATCAATGTCTTTGCAAAATTTGAGTTTGTAGCTGCGACTTTAGTCACTTTAACCGGAAAAACAATGGCTGAAGCCATAACTACGACTAGGTGCTCAATAGTTATGATAAAAGCATGATTTTATGCAGAACATTTGGCCAAATTGAGAATTGCTGGCATTAGATTTAATAATCTAAAGGAACCGTGAAAAGCATGATATAATTGGTTTCCAAATTATTATTACTTGATCGGACGGTATTGATAGTCACTACCACCGTCACCTTTATGGAAAAAATGGATAATCAAAACACAGTCTATTTGTATGATGATGAAATAGATTTAAAAGCTTATGTAAAAATCATCCTAGCTCATTGGATGTGGATAGTTTTTGCTCCCTTCATCGCTGGTATTATATTTTTTGCTTACACTTCAACAGGGGAGGCTCAGTATGCTTCAACCGCTCTTATTTCTGTTTCTGCTCCTATTTTAGAAGTTGAATTTGATACAAGAATTCGTACTCAGGAATCAGCGATTGATTTGCAGAATAATGATTTGCCATTGTTAGCGGTAAGCGATGAAATTATGCTGAATCTGTTTAATAAGGTTCAAACAGAACTTTCAGACGATATTCAAAATCATATTGGTCTCAGAAGCCATTTAGAGGCTTCTACAGAAATTCGGTCTGGAATTATTAAACTAACCGGTTCTTTTAATGATCCTGAACTAAGTGCCTTGGTAGTTAGTGAATGGAGTACATTATTTGTAGAAACCGCTAATTTGTTTTTTCAAGGATCCCAAGAAGGCTCGCAAAACTTTCTTAGAGAACAGCTTGAAAATGCTCAAAGCGAGCGAAATTTGATCAATGCTGAACTGATTAAATTTCAATCGAAGGATATAATTTCTCGGATTCAAACACAATTAGCCTCGGACAGAAAATTACAACAGACTTATATTAATAAGCGAAGTGATTTAGAAGTTCTCTTATACGATATTCAGGGGTTGAAGAAGTTGGTTGAGCAGAACCCGAACGATGCTAACATTCTTAATGCATTGACAATGTATATGTTGCAAAATCGAGCTTTTGGCGATACTCAAGTGGGCAATGTTCAGTTTGAAGTTCCAAATTTTGAAGATTTATCAGCCTCTGATACGCAAAGCCATGTTGCTTTGTTAACAAGTCTTGAATCAATTATCGCTATACAGCAAGCTGATATCGAAACACGTCTTATTGATTTAGAGCCTTTGATTCTTCATCAACAACAGCAGCTCGAAGTGTTGAATATAGAGCGCCAAGAATTAGATAATAGGCGCACTATTATATTAAATACTCACGAAATACTAGCCCGTAAAGTAGCAGAATCGGAGCTCGAGCAAAGCGATACAAGTGGTAAAGCTCAAATAGTGTCCCGTTCAATAACCCCAGTAGAAGCTGAGCCACGTAATAGGTTGATTGGCACAGTAATTGCGGCCGTAATCGCTGGAATGTTGGTTACTGGAGCCGTCCTCATTTATGCATGGTGGGTTGAAGAAGATGAAGAAAACAAATCTGAAGGCATCAATATGTCACCAACGGCCGTTGGTTTTACAAATGGCAATGGCCAAGTAGCCCAGCCGATTGGCAGCAGTGAAACACGCCCAACTGAAAAGTAAGGCTTTTTTCGAACCGTGTGAGTCTTTGGCGAAGAGTCGGTATAAGCAGAGAGATGAAAATCTTCTGTTTATACCGACTCTTTTTTGTTTTACCCGAGGAGTTCGTAAAATTTAGGCTTTGCTTAAAAATAAAGCGGCAAGTTAAACAAATGTAACAGGATTCCCATGAATAATTTAAGAACTGAATACGACCTTTTAGGAGAGATTCAAGTCCCGGCCGATGTGCTGTATGGTGCCCAAACTCAGCGTGCTGTCGAAAACTTCCCCCTGAATGGCGAACCAACTATCGGGGATTTTCGAGAATTTATACAAGCCCTGATTAACATTAAGCAGGCGGCGGCCCAGACTAATTGTGAAATTGGAGTACTCTCGAAAGAGCAAGCAGATGCGATTGTGTTTGCTTGCAGAAAAATCATCGATGATCAATTGTACGATCAATTTGTGCCCCATTATTTGCACGGCGGTGGCGGAACCTCAGCCAATATGAATGTGAATGAAGTTATCGCCAATATTGGAGAGCAGTTTCTCGGTGGCCGTTTAGGCGAGTACCGCTATTTACATCCAAATGATCACATTAATCTGCATCAATCAACTAACGATGTGATCCCAACCGCCTGCCATTTGGCGGTGATCTCCAAGTGGCACACGCTTCGGCCGCGATTTGAAGCATTAGCCAAGACATTAAACCTTAAAACTTCTGAATTTGAGAATCAAAAACGGATCGCTCGCACCTGTTTGCAAGACGCCGTGGATATTACATTTGGTGACTTTTTAAGCGGATATGCAACCCTCATCGAACGGTGTGAACAACGCTTAAATAAAGCCGTTTTGGAGTTGTCTAGCGTAAGTTTAGGAGGAACAATAATCGGCCGGCCGACAGATGTCCCGGCCGAATACTTTCAACAGATACTTGTGAACCTAAATAAGATCGTGCCAGATGCTGACATTCGTCGCGCTGATAACCTGTTTGATGCGTTTCAGAACCTTGATGATTTGGTGGCCGTGTCGGCCCAGCTTGATTTGTGCGCCCGATCACTTATTAAAATTGCAAAAGATATACGCCTGCTAGTGTCTGGTCCAGAGGCTGGGCTTCAAGAGCTTGAGTTACCGGCCGTGCAACCTGGCTCGTCGATTATGCCAGGTAAAATAAACCCGGTCATTCCTGAATTTCTGATCCAAGTTTGTTTTAGGGTAATCGGCAATCATCAGATGTGCTCAATGGCGGTTGACCATGGAGAGCTTGATTTAAATGTGTGGGAAAGTCCAGTTGTGTTTGGCATTCTAGAATCGATGAATTTGCTTGATTCCGCATTGTCAGCCTTTGTCGATAAATGCCTGAATGGATTAACTGTACCAGCAGCCATGAATGATCGAAAAGCCGGTTCGATTATTGCGCATTTAGCCGAACTTATGAAAATTCATGGGTATTCGACGATTAGCAATATCTGTAAAGATGGAGGGGGTGATTTTGACCGGATTCGCGAGCTGCTGGCCGAAAGAGGGTTAAGTACTGATACAAGACAAGAATAGATGAAGTCTGAATTTAAACGAAAATAGGTGGGAGAATGCAAGAGGCGGCCGGGCTTGCTCTAAGCACACTTTCG
>JBLIMP010000159.1:0-10631 GCA_047638855.1 Cellvibrionaceae bacterium
AACCTTCCACATGCGTCTGCTGCGAATTGGTGACTCACGTTGGCCACGGTGTCGCTGTCAACAATGGCTGAACCGTCGCCAAAGTCCCAACGATAGGTGGAACCGGTGGTGCCGATGATATTAGTGGTCAGTTCGGCCGTAAATGGAATCGCTTGAGCGGTACTCGTATAGATATTGCCGTTGCTACTTATGGTTGCAACAGGCTCATCCATCAACATGTCCATAAACAAACCAAGCAATTCAGCACGGTCTGTCGCTGTTCCATCATTAACCCCTTCCAAACCAAACGTCGTGTAGATCGAGCGGACATTGCTTGATATGCCCGGCCGTTCTAATGATGGCTGATCACGCCGCATCATCGCCACGATGCCATCTTCAACATTTGCTGGGTTTGGATACGTCATCAACGGTATAAAACCAACACCGCCATCGATAAAGACGCCATATGGGACGCGAATCTCATCAACATAGGCTTGATTACTGGCACCATCACCATTTACGGCCGGTATTTGTGCCCGCATTTCACCGCCGTCATTGGCAGATGTGTGAACATTGAAGTAATACCCATCAGCTAACATGACCGCCTCTTGGGCTTGCGTTAATGTCACTGTGCCACTGGCAACAACACCCGTTTCAGTAATTGTCATGGGTGTTACGTTAATCCCAACAGCCACGCTACCTGTTATACCAACCGTACCGGTATGGATATGAGCATTCGTGACTGTCACTGGAAGCGTGCTGGTATAGGCAGAAACTGAGATGAGGTAAGTCAGCTCGTTGGTTGTGAGGTTATATATCACTGAACCTGAAGCTGTATTACTTGATACTGAGGTGAATTTTAGACTTTGAACCCCTTGTGAAAGATCAACCCAAGTCCCGTCAAGTGCAGCCGGTGCGTCCGGGGCCGCATTAACTGGCAAACTTGGAAGAACAGATCCAGAAACCGAGTCTTTCAGCCAATCGGAACCTAAAACTGTATTGTAGAAGAAACTACCTCTCCCAGTTGCATCATCACCGAGGACACCAGATAGGTCTTGCCCCATGGCGATGATGATTCCACCTGCGTTTGCGTATTCGGTTAGCCGGTCCTTATCTAACTGTGTACCGATGGTTGATACTACGAATGTCCCGTTTGGTTGGTAATTGTCACCTGTAGCAAGGATAACCGCTTTATAAGCGGCCAACTCTGTCGCTGATGGGATCGTAGCTGGAGAGCCAGCACCAGCTACCGTGTCATAGACAGCATAGCTCATGCCTAATTCATCTAGCGCATCGGTGTAGTAAGAGAGGTAGTTAGCAAGACCAAGCTCAGAGCTGAAGTCAGCATCAATAATTAGAACATCGGCCGTGGCTTCTGGTAGCACCCGACCCCACATCGCTGCATGTGAGTCATAAGTTGCGCCGTCAAGGATTAAGTACCCTTGATTGTCGCCCAGACCTTGTCCCGTAGCTGGATCAAACTCAATTGTAACTACGGCACTTTCACCAGCTGCCAATGTAAGTGTCATTGGGCTCACTGTAAATCCTGGCAGATTAGTTGTTGCCGTAAAACTATCGCCTGTGAAGAGGGTTGAGAGAACATAGGTCTCTGAAGCCGTTGCAACGCTGGTGACTTGGACCTTCATCGACTTGGCGGTTCCAGTCGGCACGTAACCAAAGCTTACACTTGGCGGATTAAGAAGTACACCAACGCCCGGAGAAACGATCTGCGTAAAGTCGAGTCGACCTGCACCCATATCTAGTGGTTGGGCCGGTGACCCATCCCCATTGTATATCTCCATATACTTGGCGCTACCCATCATGGCCGCCTTAATTTCAGCCATACCCCAAGTTGGATACATCTGGCGTAACAACACGGCTGCTCCGGCTACATGTGGTGCGGCCATCGAAGTGCCTGATACTTGTCCATAGCCAAGATGGCGTGCTTCGCCTGTGCCTTGACCATATCCTTGAGCCAAAATGTTGACACCAGGGGCTGCAATATCTGGCCGTAGCCCTTGACCGGCCGATGGGCCACGGCTACTAAAGCCAGCAATTTGGTCTGGGTCATTACCAGCCTGGAAACCACGGCTGTCGACCGAAAGGGCAGAAGCTGCCCCATGAGTGGCATACCAAGCAACCGCATTGTCACCGTTGTTCTGGCTAATCATGACAGATGAGATATTTACTTGGCCAGCATTGTCACCAGCAGCCATATTGAGGAAAGCATCCCCATCTCGATTATTGTAAATAACGACAAATTCAGCCCCAGCTTCCTGTGCATGATAAACCTTTTCACTGAAGTCACAGTCTCCCCGACTGATTAAAACTGCTTTATCTGTAAAATCAGCTATAAAAGGATCACACCCTTCTGTATTTGTGGGTTCAAGAGCCGCTGCAGTTACGTATTCAAATGTAATTACAGAACCTAATTCAAGCTCTGAACCAAAACCGGCTGATCCGAAAGATGCCATTTGAACACTTCCTGTGAGTGGTTCTGGCCCAATAATATTAAATGTTCCGGCCGCATACGTTCCATCAGTTGTACTGGCCGCCACGTTGATGTATTCGTTTGATGGATGGTCACCCGTCCCAGAGCCTGGTCCTGAATTACCGGCCGACATTGAAAGAAAGACACCTGCGTTAACCGCATTGACCAACGCTTTATCTAAGGCATCAAATTCACCACCAAAAGAGCCTGGTCCACCGCCCCAAGAGTTGTTAATAACTTGAGCACCATCAGCTACAGCATCTTCAATAGCGGCCATCAATTCAACAGAAAAAGCGGAACCATTAGCTGGACCATTTGATGGATAAAATACCCGGTAGCTCATCGCCCAAGCGGCCGGTGCAACACCACTTAATATTTCTGTAGTCTCAGAGCCAAGGTATTGAGTTTCAACGACATTTCCAACTGCAGTTGACCCAGTGTGAACGCCGTGGCTAGTTCCAGCTTCACCCGGCCATGAGTTTTCATCACCGGCTAGTGGTGGGTCCCAATCGCGAAAGTACACGCGCGATGCGATGATTTTGCCGTTGTTGTTGGCACTATCACCCTTCCCATTGGTGGGCCAACCGGCCGGATACGCCCAACCGTCACCACTAAACATCGGTGCATCATGATGCAAACCACCATCTACAGAGGCGAACATGATCCCTTTTCCAGCATTCGCTTTGCCACCAATAGCCGCACTGTCCCAAGCGGCCGGTGCATTGATTAGGCTCAAGCTGGTATAGGTATCTGGCGTGTAAGCATAGTCAAAATAGACCGCCTTGACATTTGCCATTTTCAGCAGTGCCTCACGCATTTCACTGGCATCTGCCCCTTGTCCTGCATCAATGGCGACACCGTTAAAGAGAACCTGATAAGTGGCACTAACCGACCGGCCATTTTCATCCTTAAAGGTTGCCACTTTTGCATTTGGCACGCTCCTTTGCATCGCACTGACAAATTCAGCTTGCTCCTGCTGTAGACGATTAATGTACACTTGCGCATCTGCTCCGCTCACATCCATTTGACCAGTCGTTGCTGAACGTTTAGCAACACTTGACGCCACAAAAGCGGGTGATTCCAACTCAACAATTAACCGATGAGATGTCAAAGGTGCATCGCTGATCAGTCCAACATCCCCATCCGGAACCGATTTAGATTGCCGAGCGGTCGCGATAGCTCCTGTTGCGGCCATTAATAACAGACCTACAGCGGAGATAATCCCTACTAATAGTATAATTCTCTTAAATGATGTATTTTTCAAAATTCCTCTATTTTGTAGCTTAGGTCGTAACAGGGCGACCCATTTAGTAAGAACATGAGTAAAACCCCTTTTTGAACAGTGAACGATAAGCTCATTTGCAAAAAAGTTACCAGCTAGTTCCAATGAAATTAGCCGGTAAACAATGTTTTCTAATTTGATCGGGTGCGATGAGTGGGCAGTGTCGAGGCGGGATGCTTTGATTTTAGTTTATACGTGACAATCTGCTTGCTGAATTAAAGATACTTCGATGAAATGGGAAACATCATAACTCTTTAATTAATGCCAACACCTCTCCTGTTTTCGGAATGTCTGTCATGTCATGCCCATAATGCACAAAACGTACGATACCGCTTTTATCGATGATCAGCTGAGCCGGCATCCGGCCGAATTTGAACAGCTTCACCTCTTGCCCAAAAAGCTTAAGCACCGAATGTTTCGGGTCGGGCAACCCGCTAAATGGAAGGTTGTGTTTGGCAAAGTAGGTTTCAAAGGCTGCGGCATTATCCGGCCCTACAACAATAATTTCTGTGTCATTTTCTACAAACTGATCAACCGATTGACGCAACTGCGCCATATGCTTTTGGCAATACGGTCAGAAAAAGCCTCGGTTAAACACAAGTAATACATTTTTGTTCCCCTTAAAGTCGGAGAGGGTCACACTGTTGCCTTTGTAGTCTTCGAGTGTGAAGTCAGGTGAGGGCTTATTGATTTCAGCTTTTGGCATAGTTTAGAGTTTAGATATTAGATGCTAGATATTAGATACGAGTCGAAAGTGTGACTCACAGAGTTAACACTTAACAGCTAATTATTCCTTATTAGTTATTTGCTTATATAATTTTTTCGGCTCTCATGACCGAAATTTCGGCCGCAGTATAGCCTAATTCTATTAAGATTAAATCAGAATGTTCTCCAATGCTTGGCGGCCGGTGTGGCCCCATCTCCCCAAAAGCCGACAGACTAAACGGCGCTTTAGCAACCGGCACATTTAGATTTCCAATCGGCCGCAAATGCGCCAACGCCTGCACCGCTTCATGGTCTAACGACTCTTGAAACGATAGCACCGGGCCAGCCGGAACCGTATGCGCTTCAAGTTCAGCCAATGCTTCGGCCGATGTGCGTTTTTTGCACCACTCCGCTAAGATCGGGCACAAAATGTCTCGATGCTCACCACGTATCCAATCGTTTATAAAGCGATCGTCAGTTAGCCATTCCGGCCGGTTCATCAACCCCGCAAATCGCTTGAAAATATACGGGCCGACCACTTGCACAATGATATGGCCGTCGCTTGTGGCAAAGATGTCGGCCGGGCCAGCCACCTGCGCCCGATTCCCCGATGGCTCTCGATTGATCTCCAAAACCGCTTGTTCTGCCAAATTAGTCGCATTCAGAGTTAAGGCGGTCCCGAGTAACGTTGTTTCAACCACTTGACCTTCACCCGTTTGCTGACGGTGCATAATGGCGGCCAACGTCCCGACCGTAGCCGCCAACGCAGTCGAATAGTCGATGTAAGTCACACTTGCTTTAACCGGTTTTCCGGCCGTGCCGCTAAACCACGCCGCCCCGCTCATCGTCTGGCCTATTCCGTCAAAACCTGGCTTATTCCCCCACGCTCCTTCACTTCCAAAAGCGCTATTTGCAACCAAAATAATATCTGGTTTGATCGCCCTTAAGCTTTCATAGTCAAGCCCCAGCTTCTCTAAAACACTTCCGGGCAGATTAGCGACCACGATGTCGGCCGTCTTAACAAGTTTTTGAACAATCTCAACAGCGGCCGGTTTCCCTAAACGCAACGTCATCCCCTTTTTCCCGCCGTTATTCTGCATAAACATCGACCCATCTGAAAACGCCTCATTTGACAGTGGAACCATAAACCGATCTTCGCCGCCACCCGGCCGCTCAATGCGAATGACTTCAGCACCTAGCGAAGCGAGTAGCATGGCACAGTAGGGGCCAGCGATATATCGGCCGAAATCGAGGACACGAATGTTTTTTAGAATGGTCATGGGTAGATGTTGGATGCTAGATATTAGATGTTAGCAGTAATCGTGAATCGTTCACGATTGCCCATTGTCCGTTCATTATTGCCCATTAGCAAGCCTGCGATCTGTGAGTTAAAATCTCGTCTAATATCCAACATCTAATCCCCTAAATCCCATGACCACACAACTCATTCTTCTCGGCACCTCGTCCCCGCGTGTAACGCCAGACAAAGTACAAACATCTTTTCTGCTCAAAGTAGACAGCATGCTCTACATGATCGATGCAGGCACTGGCGCACATGAACGGCTCGTCCAGGCCTGCGCTAAATACGGTGACGGCTTGCAATCAACCGATCTAAGCCACATCTTTCTAACCCATTTACATCCGGATCACACCGTTGGTTTGCCGCCGATGATCATCTCCCCTTATGTAATCGGCCGAGATGATGCTTTAAACATTTATGGGCCAACCGGTACCCGTGCGATGATGGATCATATCTTAGCAGCGTTTAAAATCGGGCTAGATGAGCTTCAATTTCATGGGCCACGAGATATCGGGGCAGTTGATCTTAATATCACTGAAATTGACGAAGGGATTATTTACAAAGATGATCGGCTTGAATTAGAAGCGATTAGGGTGGTGCATGGCAACCTTGAGGCGTATGCATTTAAGGCGGTCACGGCCGACAAAACCATCTTCTTTTCGGGTGATACTTGCCCCGTCGATATTCTGATAGAAAAGGCGAAAGGATGTGATATTTTAATCCATGAGGTTTATCATGGCCCCGGTATGGCGAAAGTCCCCGGCCGGTGGCAAGAGTATTTCTCACGCGTCCACACCTCCGGTTTTGAAGTGGGGCAAATCGCCAACAAAGTTAACCCGGGCTTACTGATCCTCAATCACCAGATGATTTATGGCGGTTACACCGATGCGGACCTAATCCAAGAAGTGCGCGACGGGGGTTACACGGGCGAATTGGTTTCCGGCCAAGATTTACAAATATTTTCCTGATGTAGGGACGCAGCGTGCTGCGTCTGACTGGGGCACAGCACGCTATAAAAAAAATTATGAGCATTATCGTATTTGGAAGTATCAACATGGATTTAGTCACCCGCACGCCGCATCTACCGGCGGCCGGGGAAACCTTGATCGGACATTCTTTTGTGACCGTACCAGGTGGCAAAGGGGCAAATCAAGCGGTTGCTTGTGCCAAGTTAGGCGCAGAAACTCATATGGTCGGCCGGGTTGGCGGGGATGAGTTTGGACAATCTTTGATTGCCGGCTTGCAGAGCAATGGCGCGTTGACCGATCGGGTATTTGTTGATCAAACAGCATCTTCTGGCCTCGCCACAATCGCAGTTGATGATGTCGGGCAAAACAACATCATTGTCATTGCAGGTGCCAACGGCAATGTGGGTCAGACTGATTTAATGCGGCTCGATGAATTATTAAGCGACCCGAATCTAAGCCAGCCAAAAATTTTATTGCTTCAACTTGAAGTGCCGTTATCAATAGTAGTTCAAGCGGCCGAAATGGCTCATCGAGCCGGGGCAATCGTCATTCTTGATCCAGCTCCGGCTCAAGAACTTCCGGCCGAACTGTACGGCATCATCGACATCATCACTCCAAATGAAACTGAAGCTGCCCTGCTGGCCGGTTTTCCACTTGCAAGCGTAACCGATGCGGAATCGGCCGCACGACTGTTTCAACAGCGCGGGGTTGGCCACGTCATTGTCAAGATGGGGGCGAAAGGGGCGGTCTATGCTGACGAAAGCGGCATCCATTATATTGCCGCATTGCCGGTCAAGGCCATCGACACAGTAGCGGCCGGAGATGCGTTCAACGGTGGTTTGGCTGAAGCGTTAAGCCGTGGCGAGTCGTTTGAAGATGCGCTGATGCAAGCGCTGAAAGTTGGGGCGTATGCGGTCACACAAGAAGGGGCACAGTCAGCCATGCCGACAAAAGCGGATTTGCAACAATTTATGTAGTGGTTGCTTAACGATCAAATTGATTTAACGCTTCACAATAACTTTTTTAATACTAGCTAGCTTAACGCCTATGCTGATTAAGGGCGTCTGATTAGCGGAGAAATATTTTTGGAAAATATACGAGGCAG
This sequence comes from Cellvibrionaceae bacterium, assembly GCA_047638855.1. Classification (GTDB taxonomy): domain Bacteria; phylum Chloroflexota; class Anaerolineae; order Promineifilales; family Promineifilaceae; genus WTJY01. The sequence goes on from JBLIMP010000159.1 coordinate 7,831, forward strand.
TATGTTCATGGTGCTAGCGATGGCTGCGTTTTCTCTGGAGGACATGTTTATCAAGGCCGCTTCTCGCACCGTGCCGGTTGGCGAAGTTCTGACTCTCTTTGGCTTGGGCGGCATGCTGGTATTTATCTTTTTGACCCGCCAAAGAGGCGAGGCTATTCTGCACCCAGCAATTTTGACACGGCCGATTTTGATCCGAGCAATTTGTGAAGTGACCGGCCGTTTGTGTTTTGCACTCGCGATTACACTTACCCCACTTTCAAGCGCATCAGCCATTCTCCAAGCGACACCGCTGATGGTCGTCATGGGGGCCGCCATCGTCTTTGGCGAAAAGGTGGGTTGGCGTCGCTGGACGGCTATTCTAATTGGGTTAATCGGCGTTTTATTGGTTATCCGGCCGGGGTTAGATGGCTTTGAGTCAGCTTCTTTGTTTGCGGTCATTGGCATGCTAGGGTTTGCGGGGCGTGACCTCGCAACCCGTGCGGCTCCACCCGTTTTGTCACATATGCAATTAGGCGTCTACGGGTTTTTCATCCTCATCCCCACTGGCTTGGTTATGCTGTTGCAAAGTGGCGGTGGGGTCTGGATAGAACTGATTTCTGGGGTTCAAATTTTAGCGGCAACGCTTATCGGGGTTGGTGCTTATTACGCATTAACAGTTGCCATGCGCACCGGAGAAGTCTCTGTTGTGACACCCTTTCGCTATACTCGTTTGATTTTTGCTCTTATTGTTGGCGTTATTGTATTTGCCGAGCGGCCGGATGCGATGACCCTACTCGGTAGCGTAGTTATTGTAGTGGGTGGCATTTATACCTTGTTGCGCAGTCGCCAAAAGAAATCGCCTCAGCTTGTTTTAGAAACGTAAATGTGTTGTTATGATTGCGAAAGCAAATCGTCAATCAAAACTCGAAAATCGTAAATGCTTAAAACTGACGGACTATTTTTCAAAGACGAACACGGCCGGACCGTGATGCTGCGCGGCGTCAACTTGGGTGGATCATCCAAACTTCCCGTACATCCCAACGGAGCCACTCACCTCAAACATGGTTTTTACGCCCATCGGGCTATCTCATTTGTCGGTCGGCCGTTCCAACCGGCCGAAGCGGACGAGCACTTTGCAAGGCTGCGCCATTGGGGGTTCAATTGCCTGCGCTTTTTGATCACATGGGAAGCGATTGAACACGCTGGACCCGGCTTGTACGACCTCATCTACTTAGACTACATTAAAAAGATGATCGAAAAAGCGGGCGAGTATGGCTTTTATGTTTTCATCGACCCCCATCAAGATGTCTGGAGCCGCTGGACCGGCGGCGATGGGGCACCAGGCTGGACGCTTGAAAAAGTTGGCTTCAAGCTCGAAAATCTACATGCAACCGGAGCCGCTTTTGTCCATCAAGAGCTAGATGGAGAGTACCCAACGATGCGCTGGCCCACCAACTACGGCAAGCTCGCCTGTGCCACCATGTGGACCCTCTTTTTCGGCGGCAACACCTTTGCACCCCAGCTAAAAATCGACGATGTGCCGGTTCAAGATTATTTGCAGAGTCACTACATCAACGCGGTAAAACAAGTGGCAGAACGAGTCAAAGATATGCCGCACGTTATCGGCTATGACACGCTCAACGAACCATCACACGGCTACATCGGTGAAACCAATTTGACTGACCCCAAATGGGGAATTGTTCAAAGCGGAGCAAGTCCATCGATTTTGGATGGAATGGCGGCCGGGGCTGGGCAAACGTGTCAGGTAGGGGATTTTGAAGTCGGCCGTTTTGGCATCAAGCAAAACGGAACAATCGCAATCAATCCCAACGGGCTTTCAGCCTGGCAAGATGGGGTTGAGCCGTTGTGGCAGGCGCACGGTGTTTGGGGTGTAAACGAAACGACGGGTAGCACCGGGGCGGAGCTTCTTAAGCCGGGCTATTTTAAGGCCGATTTTGGGAATGATTATTTCCGGCCGTTTGTTGAAACATTTACCCACGAAATCCGCTCAATCCACCCCGATACGCTGATTTTCACCGAGCCTGTTTTGGGGCAACAACTGCCTAAAATTCAATTAGACGGCCTTGTCAATGCTGGCCATTGGTATGATGCGGCCGTTTTGTTTCAACGTGAGTTTAATCCTAATTTGGGCATTGACATGGCGAAGAAACGGCCGATTTTCGGCCGAAAAAACATTGCTCGTTCTTTCTGCGAACAGCTCGCCCACATCAAACAAGAAGGAGCCGAGAATGTTAATGGGCCAACTTTGGTCGGCGAATTTGGAATCGCTTATGATCTAAATGGCAAGATCGGTTTTACCGAAGCGAACTTTGGGCCGCATCGCCAAGCGTTGGACAGAAGCTACCAAGCTATTGAAGCAAACTTGCTTTCGAGCACCCAATGGAACTACACGGCCGACAACGACAACGCCCACGGCGACCAGTGGAATGGGGAAGACCTGTCGATTTTTAGCCAGGACCAGGTCCATCCGCTTGATGATGCGCATGATTTAGACGCAGGCGGCCGGGCGGTTGGAGCCTTCTGTCGGCCGTATCCACGGGTAACGGCTGGCGAACCGCTCGAGCTTTTATTCGACATTAACACCCGTGAATTTAAGTACAGCTTCAGGCACACGGCCGCTCTGCACCAGCCAACTGAAATCTTTGTGCCTGACTACCATTATGGCATCGGTCTAGGTGTTGAAATCTCTGATGGTAAGGTTGAGTACGACCAAGAAAATCAGCTTCTGCGTTGGTTCCACACCTACAAGAATGATGTACACACAATCCGATTGTTTCGTGAAAAAGGGGAGCCAGAAATCG
>JBLIMP010000160.1:0-10592 GCA_047638855.1 Cellvibrionaceae bacterium
CCCCCATCCCAAACTGAACCACCAGCCAACCGGCTAAAGCTGAAGCAATCACATTTCCTATATTAAAACCCAGCATCTGGGCGGCCGAAGCATTTAAGACCCGTTTGGTCCCCACCACTTGAAAAAGAATCGTGTTAATTGCGGGCCAGCGCACCGAAATAAACATCCCTTCAAACACACTGGCAACTATCACGTGCCACAACTCAATCTGCCCCGTTATGATTAAAACCCCAATGGCCAAGGCTGATAGCAAGCTGCCGATTTCCGCAACAAACAGGGCGGTTTTGCGATTGACCCTATCGAGCAATACGCCGATAAATGTGCCGAGAAGAATCTGGGTAAATCCCCGAAAGGCAGGAACCGCCCCGACCCAAAATACAGAATCTGTGAGGGTGAGAACCAACCAACCCCGCACAACAAATATTGAAATCAAACGCATCGAACCGAGAATTGAATTAAACCAGAGCCAGCGATAAGCCGGGATAGCAAGGGATTCAGTGAGCTGTAAAAACAGTTTTTTCAAATAGGGTTGATTTTCAGAAGTGAGCATATTCGATCGATTACATCTCGCAAATTTAGAAATTTTTCAAAAGGTAGCATTTGCATCCTACCAAATAGGTCCCAGCCAAAATAGCATGCGACATTTTCAAAGTCTAGTGTAAAATTTCAGCATCAACCAACCCAAAACTAAGGCGATTTTCGAAAATAAATTATCCATTTACACAACCGAAATCGCCCCACAGCCAACCCCTGAGCTATCTCGTTGAACGATTATTTTTCAGGGTTGGCCTATTTCAGGGTTGGCCTAATAGGAGATAAAATGTCTGTTCAAGGTGATTTTAACGAAATTCCGGTCATCGATTTGGCCCCGCTTCAACAAGAAGATGCTGATCTAAACGCTGTGGCTCAAGCCGTCCGTGAAGCGTATACAAATGTTGGCTTTGCTTACATCATCAACCATGGCGTTTCGCAAGGTTTAATTGATGGGTTGTTTGCTGCTTCGGCCGACTTTCATGCTTTGCCAAAAGCCGAGAAAATGGCGCTTGAGGTCAACAAATGGCATCGGGGTTTTATTCCGATTAACACCTCTACCCCCAAAAGCTCAAGCATTGCCAAGGTCACCAAGCCAAACCAAAGCGAAAGCTTTATGGTCATGCACGACCTTGCTGACGATGATCCTGATCTGTTGGCGGGATTAGATTTAGCCGGACCCAACCAATGGCCCGCGTCGTTGCCGCATTTCAAACCGGCCGTCATCGCCTATGTTGGTGCAATGAACCGTCTAGCCCGTAACATCACGACTGTGCTTGAAATCGCATTGGGGGCACAACCCAATCGCTTACGCTCCACTTTTGATCGGCCGACCACCTTTTTGCGCATGCTCTACTATCCGCCACAACCCCCTTTGACACCTGAAGATGTTTTTGGATCAGCCCCTCATACAGACTATGGCTTTATCACGCTATTGGTCCAAGATGAGGTGGGTGGTTTGCAAGTGCGCAATATTAATGGGGATTGGGTCGATGCACCCTATATGCCAGGTGCTTTCGTGATGAATGCGGCCGATATTTTGCATCGCTGGAGCAATGGTCAATTCATTTCAACCCCCCATCGAGTGATTAACACATCGGGCCGATCACGCTTTTCAAATCCGTTTTTCTTTGACCCTGACATGAAAGCTGAAATTGTCCCACTCGAATCGTGCATTCCCGAAGGGGAAACGGCCGCATATGAACCCATTATCTACGGTGATTATTTGATGGCCCGTTTACGGGTCAACCATGATCAGCACAAAGAGAAGTAAAAAGAGGTACTTGTTTAGCAGTCTAAAAAATCGAGTTCGTAGGTGAGAATCGAGTCGCTTTCACCGAAACAACAATGGCTGAAGCCATTCCTACAAACAGGTGCTGAATAATTGCCGAAATCAGTTGAATAGTGGCAGTATTTATTCGACAATCTCTAAACGTGCTATATTTCTAACGACTTTCAGCATAACTAATGTAAAATTCACACATTCAGGTTGTATACTTATTTTAACTTGTTGGTCCACGGTCCAATTTACAGTTAGTGATAAGTGAAAACGATGGGTTAATAGGCTATATAAATAGTGTTCAATACTCAGTTACTACGAAACATCTGATCCAGTTCCTCATGCTAAGAAGAAATCTCAGAAATTGAGAGAAGGGGAAAATCCAATGACTTTAGATAACAATTTTGCATCGATATCATATAAAAGGCTTAGCCGAATTTTACGGCCGAGATCTAGACTTTCCTACGCTACCCCCGAAGATTCGCTTCCCCGTGCGGCTTTAATTAACTTTGTTGAACACATGTTTGGCATTAGTGCAATTACCAATATTTTTGAAGAGCTTAAAAAAGAAAATCACCCGGCCGATGATGTCTTCGAAGCTGGTTTTAGAAAGCTCAATATCCGCCTTGATTACGATAAAAAACAACTAGCAAAAATTCCAAAAGACGGCCCCGTTATCTTTATCAGTAACCACGCCTTTGGTCTGCTCGATGGGATGATGCTCAATCATCTTGCCGCGAAAACACGTAGTAACTTCAAAACCCTTCTCAACCGAGCCTCAACCCTATGTCGCGATGAACACTTTGGGAAACTATTCTTGCCTATTGATTTTGAAGGAACAAAAGAAGCGATTCGAACCAATATCGAATCAAAAAAACAGGCACTGCGTGATTTAAAAGAGGGTGGGACCATCATCATCTTTCCATCGGGTGGCACCGCCACAGCCCCTTGGGTGTTCGACACGGCGGTAGAAGGTGAATGGAAACTTTTCTCTGCAAAAATGATTCAAATGAGCAAAGCAACCGTTGTCCCAACTTATTTTCCCGGCCAAAACAGCTTCCGCTTTCACTTGGCAAACAAAATCAGTCGGCCGTTGCGCTATGCCCTTGTTGTCAATGAGATGTGGCGCCGTCGTAACAGCTCAGTCCGCGTTGAGATCGGCGATCCAATCCCGTTTGAAAAACTTTCTCACTTGAAAAGCCGTCGAGAGCTGCTCGATCATATTCGTGGTGTTGTCTTTTCACTGGATCGTCGTCAGAGGCGTATAGAACGACGAAAATCATTTTTCGAGTAAGGATCGAAAGGGGCTTTATTCACAGTTATAAAAAAAGCGTTGGTTAGAAAATTTACTTCTAACCAACGCTTTTTTTTAGCTTAAATTATCGTAACTATTCAGGTGCGATATCAAAATGTAGGCCGTGGGCATTCCCTTCGGTCGGGCTATGTCATTGTCGCTACGCTTACAGCAAAAATGGCTCGCACCGTAAATAAATGGTGCTATTTACAGGGCGAGCCACCCCTTAAGGGGTGACATAGCCCCTACAATCGGAATGTGTCAATAGGAATGGACCGTGCATGATATCTCTGAATAGTTACAAATTAGCTTGTGTCTATTCAGCACCTGTTCGTAGTAATGGCTTCAGCCGTTGTTGTTCCGGTTAAAGCGACTCAATTTACACTTGCAAACTCGATTTTTTAGACTGCTAAACAATTACATATATCTTAGGAGCAGAAATCAAATACTCTTGAGAAGGATATAATCGTCAGTCTTTATCGCCTATTCATCCCACCACCCTTTTAAATTTTCCGGCCCCTTCCAATTAATCTTCGTCCCTTTCACAAACAAACCAGCAATCTCGTCCTTCAAGCCATGAATCTCTGGTGGCATCGCTGGGTCAATCGGCCCCATCACAACCGCCACCTTGCGCGATCCCCGGCCGACGCTTAACTGTGGCTCGACATGAATCTCAAACTGAATGGGATCAGTTTCTGCTTCAGTTTTAAATTCAACGATCAACATATCGTTCTTCTGCGTCACAGAAAAATGATGTAGCTCTAAATAATTACGGATGCGCACAATCGTCGGCCAATAGATCATATTGACCGACGATTTCCAAATCCGGGACGGGTTAACAGTTATTTCGATATAACCATCAGGAAGCTGACGATCTTTTGAGCCAAACGGATTAAACAAAGCTTATGATTCCTTACTCAACCACTCTTCTAGCCCAGCGATAAAGGCTTCATTCCCTCGCTGAACTGTCGTTGAAACCCGTAGCCCGTGCGGAATGCCAGGTAACGCTTCCGCTTTGATCAAAATCCCTTTTGATGCCAAAAATGAAACAAGCGGAGCGGCCGGCCGGTTTAAATTGACTACGAGAAAGTTTGTCTGGCTGGGAATATATGCAATATCTAAACGATCCAATTCCCGATAGATATAGTGTTTTCCATCCAATGCCGCTTTTACATTCGCTTTTAAATGATCTTGATCCATCAAAGCTGCAACCCCGGCCGCCATGCTGATTCGATTCTGGTGAAAACCGCGCTGAATACCTGCGATGGCTGATGCAATTTCAGGTGGCGCAATCCCATATCCTAAACGCAAACCGGCCAGCCCGTACGCCTTTGAAAAGGTTTGAATACGTACCACATTTTTGCCTGCCACAATATGCTTAATCGCATTGGGATAATCAGGGTCAGTCACAAAATGACAATAAACATCATCGGCTATGACCAAAACGTGGTCAGGGATATGGCTCATCAAGCGGTCAAAATCGGCCGATGGCATCATTGTTCCTGTGGGGTTATTTGGATTGCACAGCAAGATCGCTCGTGTTTTTTCATTGATAGCCGCTAGGACAGCGTCTATATCGGGCAAAAAGTTAGGCACGGTCAGCGGCACATCAACGGTAGTTGCATGTTCAAGTGCCGCCACTTTGCTATACACACCAAACGTCGGATGACAAATAATCATCTCGTCGCCGGGTCGAAAATAAGCCCGGGCGACCAGTTCAATCGCTTCATAGCCAGAACAGCTTGTGAAGAAATGATCGGGAGTTAATCCTTGACCTTCTGTTTGAGCCAACACTTCACGCAGTCGTTCATCCCCCATCGGTGGATAATAGCCGATTCCGGCCGCGGCCATGCGAATCGCCGCCACAACTTTGGGCGAGGGGCCCAATGGGGACTCGTTGTACCCCATCCGGTAAATTTCTTCAGCGCCTGTATCGGCCTTGATCGCTTCCATGTCGATCCGTGTCTTTGCTCGTGGAAAGTTTTTAATTGGTTTCATTTTTTTTAGATAGTGGATATTGGATGTTAGATAGATGTTGGTGTGAATCAACCAACATCTATTATCTATTCTGTTCCTAGATGGGAATAAGCTGATGCACCCCAGCACATTGTCCCATAAATTTTCTCACATCTGGCACGCAATGCACCATCCGTCTGATACTTTTTCATTCCAGCAGTGACCAATGCATGACCTACTCATCACTTCTCACTTCTCACTTCTCACTTTTTCCTGACCACAACAAAAGACTCATCCTGAAACCACAATCCACCATGCTTACGCACCACTTCGGCCGTCGCATCCAAATACCGTGCAGTTTGTAGCTGTTCGTGAATACGATCATCTTCGATTTGGGCCACATAAACGGCCGCATTCCAAGCTGCCAGCATTGTCGATGTGCTAATGTTGCTCGACACCTCGTTCGGCATCGAATGCAAATGATAGGTAAACAATGCGCGGTCGTCACTATGCCCATCAAAGATAAAAGCCGGGTCGTCGGGCTGTTCCCCATCTTCCCTATTCAACTGTCGCCGTAGCTCATTGATTAACAAGTGGCGGGGTGTTGCAAAGGGCTCTTCTAAAGGCCAGATTTTGCGAATAATCTCCATACCAGGATCATGGCCGGTCGATTGCACCACCACCATCCGGCCGTCCACCCCCAATGAGCGGGCCAGCGGGGCCAGCACTTTTTTACCTTTGAATTCGGCCGTTTGGCGACTGCGGTACGGCTGTGCCGCCAGCGCAAAATCATAATCAGCCTGCTGTTGCTCTCCATTATTTTTTGGGATGATGTCATTCAACACAAACTCATGATCTTCTCTGTAAAGCACAATCACCGACGGATTGCGATAGCTCGGGTTACCGGTTTTTTTACTTGAAACCGTCTGCCACCCCTCTGTCAAAATATGATCCAAATCCTCAATCTGCTCCCCAAACTCATGCGCTGAATGTCCCTTGAGTGGCACATTCCACCACTTGAGCTTTGCCTGGTTTTTGGCACTGGCCGGATAGAGCCACGGGGCTTCGGCATAAAACATGTTGGTTAAAACAACTACGGTCTGCGGATGTTCCGCAAAACGGTCAGCCATCTCTGAAAGGGTTAGCCGAGTATCTTCCATGCTGATTTCTTTGCCAACCACATAAAAGGGAACGGTTGGAAATTTGCAATGCATCTGACGCATCACGTTCGACAAAATCGCCCCGTTTCCAGTACCAGCATCAAACAAGCGCAAAGCTGGCGGTTTAGGCTGGATACGGTCAAGCTCACGGCCGATTCGGCGCGCCACCACCGATTTTTCAGAGGTAGTGGTTACAAATAGCAGGTATTTTTCTCGATTATCAAAAAATCGAAATGGTTCGTCCTTAGTCTCTTTATTTAAGTCAGGGTCTGGGGTGTTTTGAGTCATATATGGGTGGGTCAGCCTATTGGGTGGTACATCAGAAGAGATTATAGGTCGCCCTATTCAGGTCGCAACTGTTGAGGAGGTTTACCAATACAGCTATACTGCGTGCCAGCTATGATAGGCAATCAAAATAATGTCACCCACTACAAAATAAATGGCAGTGCGGATGAATGGAATGTGCTCGTCTCTTCGGCTTTGGGCCAACTCGAAACCCGGCCGGTTGATCACAAGCGGCTTTTTTCCGGCCGATTGGCCCACCGTTCATTAGGGGATTTAGTCTGCGTCAATCTGCACTCAAACCGGCTCGATGTGATTCGACAAGAGCGGTTTATTTCTAATAGTCGAGAAGATTTTTTCAAAGTAAACTTTAATCTGGCGGGTACCGCCCGACTTGAGCAAGACGGCCGTCAAACGTTGCTTAACCCAGGAGATTGGGTCGTGTATGACAACACACGCCCCTACCGACTTAGTTTCGGAGATGATTATCAACAACTGGTTGTTTTGGTTCCCCGTGCCCACTTTTTAGCAAAATTGCCTAACATTCACCGTTTAACTGTGAATGGGCAAGCGGCGCATTCGGGATTAGGACGCACCGCGTGGGAGGTTCTGATGGCGACCGGCTTTGGTGACGGCACAGCTACGGCCGATATTGTGACCGATTTGATTTTAGGCGGACTGCTTGAAGATCGAAGTAGCGTTTCAGATTTTGTACTCTCATCAGCCGCCAGGCTCGTTCTTGTGAAGCAGTTTATCCATCATCATTTGGGTGACCCAAAGTTGGGCGTTGCCATGATTTGCTCCCATATGCATGTCTCACGTCGGTCGCTACACTATCTTTTTGAAGCTGCTGACCTGTCGGCCGGAAACTACATTTGGCGATGCAGGCTTGAAAAAACGAGGATTGATCTACTTTCACCGCAGGTAAATCACTTAACCACGGCCGAAATCGCATTCCGCTGGGGGTTTTCAAGTGCGGCCCACTTTAATCGTCGCTTCAAAAGCGCCTATGGGCAAACGCCTAAAGGCTATCAAAAAGCAGAACATGAGCTTCAAACGGCTATCTGATTTCTGATGTTTGTCGCATCACCGAGCCAAACGATTCACCCTGCGCGACCAGGCCGATGATGCCCACAATCAAAAGTAGCAAAAATTGAACCGTATGGTAGATAATGCCAAAGCTTGCTGCGGTAGCGCTAATCGATTGTCCGACAACCGAGACAAGGGCCAAAGAGACGGCCGCCTCGAACACCCCAATCTGTCCAGGAGATGAAGGCAGCGCCACCCCAAATGCGGCGATGCAAACGGTGTACATCGCGATGCTCAACGTCGCTGGAATACCTACCGCATGCATGATGATCCAATAGGAATAGATGATGGGGATCCAAATAATAAAGCTGATCAGCAGTAGATAAAGCGTGCTTTTAAAACGGGTCAGCGAATCGAGGCCTACCAGGATACCATCTAGCCTTTCAAGCCAAATTTCTGTCTTGAAAAATGGGATTCGATCAAGTATCCATGTGGCAATTTGACGCACCAAACCGGGCATGTTGGCCATGAAAATAAGCACACCAACCCCGACAATGGCAGCCACGCCAGCCACGTTTGCAGCCAAGCGCACGCTATTGGGCAATTCGATTAATCCGCTGATCGCAAATGGAAAGATGATCACGATCACCAGCAGGTCTAATATCCGTTCGAGCACCATTGATGAGGCCCCTTGCATGAAGTTGAGCGGTTTAACTTTGCCGATGAGAAAAGCGCGAATCAAGTCTCCCAGCCGAAAAGGCAGCAGCATGGTCAACATATAGCCGATATTTTGAATATGAAAAACTTTGGGCCACGACACTTGATTATTGAGGATAAAACGCCATCTAAATGTTCGTAAAACGAGAAATAGCACTTGTCCTAATCCGCCTAAAAACACAAGCTTATAATCGGCCGTTGATATTTCATGGGCCGCTTCACGCACATCGATAAGCCACACCAACATAATGATAGAGATGGCACTAATCAATAGACCGATGGCTAGACTCAGCCAACTTTTTTTCGTTTCAACGGGTTCTTTCATGGGCACGTTTAGGTTAAATGACTTTGCAAAATATGCATGGTTTTGGTCGCTGACCAAGTCTACCATGAAGGGGGTCGGCCGAAGGGGACATTTATTCTAACCCATTCAATTCCCCATTCGTTTATGACAACAGGCCTATTTGTATAAACAGCCCCCCACATCTTTTAAAATAAATGTGCAACAAAGAAGTACAATTTAACCGTAGGCTGGATGCGGCTCCTATACTCTAATCTCTACAATTATCAAAGCTATCTAAACTGATGAACGGAATACAACGATCAAACATTCATCCTGGCGGAAACGTTAGGGTTGTGCAAAAACAAGACCAACGAACCGGCCGCCTGACGGAAGGAATCGTCAAAGACATTCTCACTAAATCGGCCAATCACCCCCACGGCATCAAGGTACGCCTAGAAAGTGGGGTTGTCGGCCGGGTTAAAGAAGTTTTGTCTTGATCTGATATTCGATGATGGGAGATTAGAATTTAATCCTCATGGTTATCATGACGTGCTTGTGCCACCGCTCTTGCCTCTAACTCATCGGCCGAAATTAGCCCGTTTCCAACAACGAGTTTCTCTAACGCCATGAGCCAATGTTCATAGTACTTAGAACTAGCAATAGCATCCTCACCGGCCGACTCCGTTTTACCGATCTCGGCCGCTAATCCCTCACTAAAACGCTTCCACGGATAAACCCCCTCCCCGTTTAGAGCAACCGCCAGTCCAAACGCCCGTGCTTCCCATGGCTGTTCAAACTGTAACTCACCATTTTTACGTGGCAGAGCAATTGTGTCATCCATATCATTGATTTCTTGGCTCAAATTATCTGGCATCATCCTCTCCTAGTACATATAAAACCTAAACACAAACAAAGGGGAAGAACCCTGCGATTTTGTGTCTCGCTATTTTTTTAAACAAGCTCCACTTTGGCAACACCAATCATCGCATCACGGGTAATAATCGGAACCAATTCCTCGGCCGATTGCCCCTTCGTCTCTTCAGGCTGCTCTGGCAAAACCAAGTACCGAATCTCAGAATTACTATCCCATACACGAATCTCAACCGATTCGTCCAACTCAAGACCAAACTCCTGTAGCACCTTGCGCGGCTCCCGTACCACGCGCGAGCGGTACGCATACGATTTGTACCAGTTCGGGGGCAGCCCCAACACCGGCCACGGATAACACGAGCAGAGCGTACACACCACCACGTTATGGGCCGATGGGGTATTTTCAAGTACCACCATCTTTGCACCCTCTTTGCCCGAATAGCCCATGTCAGCAATAGCGGCCGTGCCATCGTCTAATAGCCACTGTTTATATTCAGGATCAGTCCAAGCCCGAGCCACGACTTGTGCCCCATTCATCGGCCCAATGTCTTCTTCATATTGGCGCACTACCTCATCAATAACGTCTGATGTAATCAACCCTTTTTCAACCAGCAAAGCTTCCAATGCTTTTGCCCTTATCTCAGCATCGGCCGAAGTATGTCCGTGATGATGATCATGACCGTGTCCCATAATTTCTCCTTACTCACCCCATCGGGCCTCAGCATCAACAAAAGATGCCTACATATTGTTTTCTAAATAGTTCTCAAACATATCAATGTACAAAACTTGGTTTGCTTCAGCCTCAGCTCCCCACAGTTCACGCCCCTCAAACTTCACTCGATATAGCGGCTCAATCGCATGCTTCTCTCCGGCCGGAGGGGTGTCATCAACGCGCCAATATCCATAACATTTTTCGATTACACCTTGTTTGCCACGACAATAACGTGGCAAGCGCGTATGCCCAATCGGGTGCATATTCTTGACGCAGACAACCTGCCCTACTTTAAATAGAGGCGGCCCTTCTTGTTCTGGGTCCGGCTCTTGCTGGTTAAACATGTCCGCCATCGCCTGTTTAAATTTGGTTTTATCATAAACAACTGGCGGTTTAGCCTCGGGATTCTCGCGAAAAAACGTAATCTTTTCATCAAGTTCATTTTGGCTAATAATCCCTTTCTCTAACAAACCTTGAGT
>JBLIMP010000161.1:0-10580 GCA_047638855.1 Cellvibrionaceae bacterium
TTAATTAAAGATACTGTAAATAAAGCGAGAGTTCTCGCTTATTAGTTCATGTCGTAATTCTTGAGCAACTCTGAGAGCTCTCGGGCCGCCTGCATCACAACTTTTGATAGCTCTGGCACTTTATCTAAAGTGACTCTGACGGTGGGGCCGGAAATGCCGAGCGATGCAATCGCTTTTCCGGCCTCATCGTAAATTGGAGCCGCCATACAGCGCACCCCATATTCATGTTCTTCATCATCAAGCGCATAACCCCGATCACGCACCTGCTCTAAATGTAATTTAAATTGGTCGCGTGATGTAATTGTGCGCGGTGTGTGAGCAGCTAAATCTTTAGGCATTGGGTGATCTGCAAAAGCGATAATGCACTTTCCAATAGCCGTGCAATGATTCGGGATTAAGCGCCCTTCACCACTCACAACACGTAATTGAGCCGTCGATTCAATATCAGCCACAACCAAACACTTCTCTTGAGAGTAGATCGCGACGTGGGAATTTTCTCCCGTCTTTTCCATTAACCTTTGTAGCAAAGGGAGAGAAATCGTTTTTAATGGCAAACTTTGGGTAGAAAAATTGGCGAGCGAGTGAATTTTTGGGCCCAATAGAAAACGGCGAGACTCAGGGTCTTTTATTGCAAACTCATGTTTGATCAACGTTTGAATTAAGCGCGTCGCACTACTTTTGTCGACGCCCAATTCTTTTGATATTTCGGTAACACCTAAGCTTTTTTCCGATTTTCCTAGTAATTCAATGATTGTTAGCCCACGTGATAAAGATTTAATGATGCTCATTTGCGGTTAAAAGTAGTCTAAAAGATTTAATTTGTTGAGTATTATGCAACAAAATGCCAGAAAGGCAAGAAATAGCGAATTTGTTGACAATCATGCAATATATAGCTATATTTGCCCAGATTCACACACTAAAAATGATCACTTTGCACAAAAGATTGAAACGACAAGCGATGTGTGACCTTCATAATTGATAGTGGACCTACTATTAAAAAGATAAATTGGAGAGGAAAAACATTTTGGCAGCAATATCATCCCCAAATAGATTGCGAAAACTTAAAGCCAGCCTGGCTGATTATTCTGAAGTTGTCGTATTCATCAGCTTTGTGCTTCTTTTTATCATCTTTAGTGCTACGGCCGATAATTTTTTAAGCCTTCTATCACTTACAAACATCGTCACGCTTGCTAGTGTCAAAGGAATATTCGTGTTGGGCGTCGCTATGTTGATGATTTCTGGCGAATTTGATTTGTCAGTCGGTTCGACACTCGCAGTTGCCTCTTACGTCTTTGCAATTTTAATGGAGCATGGCTTTATTATTGGCGGGGCTCAGGTTATCCCGGCGGGACTTAGCTTGCTCGCAATTGTTATTGCTTTGGTCGTTGCAGCCATTTTAGGCCTAATTAATGGTCTTATCGTGGTGCGGTCTGGTATCCCTTCGTTCATTGCTACTTTGGGAACGATGCTTGCTTTTCGGGGAATTGCGCGAGCAATGGGTAATTCTGAACTTGCTAAAACATCGGGTAATGCGGATGTTGTCCGCTTTACGGGTGAAGCACCCTGGACGTTTAACTTGTTGAATGGTGATATTGAGTGGCTTAATCGTTTATCACAACCGGCCGGTGGTGCCCGAGCTGCCATTATTTGGTTTGTTTTATTGACGATTGTCGTGGCACTTGTGATGCGCTTCACCCGCTATGGCAGTTGGGTATACGCAACGGGTGGCAATCGGTTGGCGGCCAAAGCCCAAGGGGTCAACACCGGCCGTGTCATCATCACGAACTTTGTGATTACAGCCATGCTGGCTGGTTTTGCAGGCATTGTGCAATTCTCATCCCGGCCCGCCATTGACCCCCTACGTGGCAATGGTTGGGAATTGATTGCAGTGGCCGCCTGTGTTATTGGTGGTATTTGGCTACAGGGCGGTTATGGCACAATTATTGGCGCAGCAATCGGGATTCTATTATTACAGATGGTAGAGCAGGGGCTGATTTTAGCCGGCGTTAATATTCAGCTTTTTCAAGCTACAGTCGGTTTGATCTTAATTGTCGCAGTAATCAGCAACACATGGTTGAGCAAAACATAATTTGTAACCGTTCAGTCCCCCTGTTATTGATACGCATAACTTCGTAGGGGTGAAAGGGGCGGGGCGGTTTTAAGCCCCGAAGAAGAGATTTTCTTCCCGCCCCCTTACACCCCTCTGAACGGTTACCATAATTTCATATTCACCGATTGGTTTGTTGATGATTCGTTTAATCTAAAACCAACCAATGGGTCGCAAGAATACCCACTTACAACCTAAAAATGAAAGGAGGTGAATCCGAAACTAGATTGAACCAAATTCTGAGTCTTATGCATGTCGCCTGAATCTTGAATTCAGATTGTAAAAGAAGAGAGGGTTTATAAAACCCACCCCTAACAAATTCGGAGGATTAGAACGAATGAAAAAGAGTGTAAATTTAAAATTAATCATAGGGCTTCTGGTTTTGGCTTTTGCCGCCGTTGCCTGCCAACCCCAAATCGTTGAAGTTGAAAAAGAAGTTCAAGTCACGGTTGAGGTTGATAGAGAAGTTGTTGTTGAGAAAGAAGTCGAGAAGATCGTCGAAGTTGAAGTCGAAAAGATCGTTGAGGTCGAAGTCGAAAAGATTGTTGAGGTCGAGGTTGAAAAAATCGTCGAAATCAAGATTCCTGTCATCGTAGACGATCCAAACCGCACGCTCAACATCATCGCAGTACAGCATGCTGAATGTGCATGGGACAGCTTCTGGTGTACGGTTCAGGCCGGTATTCTTCAAGGAGCATTGGACAATGATGTCAATGTCACCATTCTTGCTCCAGACTCATTTGACGTTGATAAAACAGCCTCTTTGATTGAGCAAGCTGTTGCGGCCCAACCTGACGCGATCATGTTAACAGTGACCGACGCGACTTTGTTCAAAGGCCCGATTCAAGCGGCCCTTGATCTTGGCATCCCCGTTGTTGCATACAACGCTGGTGCGGGTCCAAACATCGACGGTATTGGCTATCTAACCTACTTAGGTCAAGATGAATATGCGGGTGGTTACTTAGGCGGCCAACGTTTGTCTGCAAACGGTGGCACCAAAGGTGTCTGTGTGAACCATGTTCCGGGTCACACCGGTGTGGCACTTCGTTGTTCAGGCTTTGAGCAAGCGATGACTGAAGCGGGTATCGCATACGAAGAGCTTGCGGTTAATGATGACCCAGCTGAATCAGCAACGATTTTAGGTGACTATTATGCTTCTAACCCAGAAGCTGACATCTGGATCACCATGGGACCAAACGGTGCGGTTCCGTTCTACGCCTTTATGGACAATGAAGGATTGACAACTGACGACATCACCCACGGTACGTTTGATAACAGCCCAGAAATTACGGCAAACATCTTAAACGGTACGACGATGTTCGGTATCGACCAACAGCCTTTCTTACAAGGGTATGGGGCAGTTACCACGTTGTCTTTAGCAGCACGCTACGGCATTTTGCCTGCGGGCCCTGTAACCGCTACCGGTCCTGGCTTTATCACGGCCGACACGATTGGTGAATTCCCTGGTGCTGACGCACCGATGAAAATCATCGCCGTTCAACATGCTGAATGTGCATGGGACGCTTTCTGGTGTGTGGTTCAGAATGGTGCAACGACCGCTGCAGCGCGCATGAACATCGATCTACAGATTTTGGCACCAGATTCATTTGACATCGACAAGACCGCTTCACTCATTGAGCAAGCTGTTGCGGCCGAGCCAGATGCGATCATGTTGACGGTTACTGACCCTGTTGTCTTTAAAGACGCGATCGATTCAGCCCTTGCGGCCGGAATTCCAGTTGTTGCTTACAACTCAGGTGCTGGCCCAGGTGTAGACAATATCGATTACGCAACCTATTTGGGGCAAGATGAGTACGCGGGTGGCTATCAAGGTGGACAGCGACTCGCTGCACTAGGTGGCACCAAAGGTGTTTGTGTGAACCACGCTCCTGGTCATACCGGTGTTGCCCAGCGTTGTGCTGGTTTTGAGCAGGCGATGACAGAAGCTGGATTGGACTACGAAGAGCTAGTTACCAACGATGACCCGGCCGAATCAGCCACCATCATCGGTGACTACTATGCTTCTAACCCAGATGCTGACATCTTCATCACCATGGGCCCCGGCTCAGCGATTCCATTCTACCAATTCATGGATAACGAAGGGTTGACCCAAGACGATATCGTCCACGGCACCTTTGACCTTAGCCCAGAGATCGCCGCGATGATCCAGAGTGGAGTGACTCAGTTTGGTATTGACCAACAACCATTCCTACAAGGATATGGCGCGGTTCAAGCTCTGAACCTGATGGTACGCCACGGTGTCGTTCCAGCATTGCCTGTGACCCCAACCGGCCCTGGTTTTGTGACAGTTGACAACTTGACTGTTGTTCAAGCTTTGGCTGGCGAATTCCGTTAGATAAATAGTGACTAGTGGTTAGTAACTAGTGGCTAGTTGGATATACCGACTAGTCACTAATCACTAATCACTAGTCATTTCCCACTGGATTATGAGTACCGATTCATTCCGCATACGCTCATTGAGATTGTTTGAAAACTCGCCAGTTGCTGGCCCGTTGATCACAATGATTGCGATTTATATTCTGTTTTTGATCATCACCCCGAACTTTGCCACGTGGCGGACGCTTTCTGGTATTGTCACGGCCGTATCGATTTCGGGCATCGTCACCATTGGGGTCACATTATTGATGATCGCTGGTGAATTTGATCTCTCGATAGCGCCAATGCTTGCGATGAGCGGTTATCTGTTTGGATCTTTGTCGGTAGGGGCCGATTCACTCATCACCAACACCATTTCTTCTTGGGGACTGCCTGTCGCAGTTGGACAAGGGAACGTCACATTAGCGATTGTTTTCGGATTGGGTATACCCACGCTAATGGGATTAATTAACGGGCTGATCCTGATCTGGACCAATGTGCCTTCATTTATTGTCACACTGGGCACTCGGCAAATTTACCGAGGGATTGTCTGGATTGTGGCAGGTGCTGAGCTGTTACAGGTGCTTGACGAGCCTTTTGTGTATGAAATTTTTAACGGTCGCTTAGACGGTGTCAATGAGTTTATAGGAACATGGCTAGTGGGCGCCGAAAGCCGAGATCGTGTGAATTTCCGTGCGGCATCTCTTTGGTTAATCGGCTTGGTTGCTCTTTATCAAGTTTTGTTAATAAGAACTCGGTTCGGCAATCATTTATTTGCTATCGGTGGCAACGAAGGGGCTGCTAAAGCTCAGGGCGTGCGCAGTGCCAAAGCACGGGTTTATGCTTTTATGATCAGTGGTTTCTTGGCCGGTTTTGCGGGCATTGTCCAGTTTAGCCAGTTTAAAAGTGTGCGAGTGGCTGAACAAACGGGTATTGAGCTGACTGCGATTGCAGGTGCTGTGGTCGGTGGTGCATTGTTAACCGGTGGCTATGGTAGCGTTTGGGGTGCTTTAGTCGGGGTTCTATTGATTAGTGTGCTCAGATCAGGGGTTATTTTATTAAATCTACCTATGATCCCAGCGGACAATTTCCCGGCCGTTGTCGGGGTAACAATTATCGCATCGGTTATTTTTAACAACTGGTTGCGCTCACGATCAACAAGTTAATGGGTTAGTTTGTTTGTTGGATCGTTTGTTGGGTGGTTGGCTCGTACTCCCACTAACAAACAAACCAACTGACCAACTATCTAATCAAAATTATGGAACAAGTAGCAGAAAAAAAACAAGTCGATCTATTCGCTGATGAACCGGTCATTGCCGAAATGAAAAATGTTGTGAAACGTTTCGGGACAGTCGAAGCGTTGCGAGGTGTTGATTTCACAGTGCGTAAAGGAGAAGTCCGCGCATTGATGGGAGATAACGGTGCTGGAAAGTCGACGCTGATTAAAGTTCTGACCGGCGTACATACCCCCACTTCGGGCGAAATAATTTTCGATGGGAAATCTGTGCAGATCAACTCTCCGGCCGATGCACGTGCGTTGGGGATCGAAACTTGTTATCAAGATCTAGCACTCATCCCACTCATGAGTATTTGGCGCAACTTTTTTCTCGGCCGTGAACTGGTGACTAACATCGGCCCGATTAAATGGTTGCAACGCCAAGAAATGGCGAAACAGTGCCAAGAATCGCTTCTAGATATTGGGATTCACATCCGGTCAGCCGAAGAGAAAGTGGGCAAAATGTCAGGTGGTGAACGGCAATCAATCGCCATCGGCCGCGCCATACACTTTGGGGCGAAGCTTTTGATTCTTGACGAGCCGACTTCTGCACTTTCAGTTAAAGAAACCGGCAAGGTGCTTGATTACATTCGAGCGGCAAAAGAACGGGGTCTCCCAGTTATTTTCATTACTCACAATGTAAACCACATCTATCAAGTTTCGGATAGCTATACAATTATTCGCCAAGGTGAGAGCGTAGGAACATACCAGAAGGGTGAACTGACCCAGCAAGATATTGCTGATTTAATTACAGGTGCACGGGAAAAGTAATTCAGTGATAAGTGGTAAGTAAGAAGTGATCTGCGCGTTCAACTTCTCACTTTCTACTTCTTACTTGTGACTTCATCATGATAAATGTTGGCGTAATCAATACCGGCTGGTGGGCGGACGCAATGTATTTGCCCGCTCTCAAAGCCCATCCACAAGTTCAGGTGACGGCCGTTTGCGGCCGGAACCCTGAAAAGGCGGCCGCATTTGCGGCGCTTTGGAATGTGCCTAATCACTTCACTGATGCGAATGAGATGATCAATAGTGGCGTATGTGATGCGATTGTTGTTGCATCTCACACTGATACCCATCATCCGCAAACAATGGCGGCATTGAAGGCTGGCTTGCACGTGCTGTGTGAAAAGCCAATGGCGACTAGTGTGGCTGAAGCGGCTGAAATGACCGCGTTGGCCGAGGCGAAAGGGCTTAAAACGATGATCCCGTTCACCTATAGATTCATGGCTCATAATCGGCACATGAAACAACTGATCGAGAATGGTTATATCGGTGATCCTTATCATTTGAATATTCGCTACTATCATGACTTCGGCCGGAATCCTGGCTACGGCTGGGGCTGGAATCGGGACAAAGTGGGTGCTGGGGATTTGGCTAATTTAGGCTCACACCCTATTTATTTAGCCTATTGGTATTTCGGTGAAGTGGAATCAGTTACGGCCGAACTCAATCAAACCATTGATCGTGGCACAGTTGATCCTGACGGGAAGCCATTTACAGCCAATGACGATAACGGCTTGCTCACCTTACGCTTTAAAAATGGGGCGATGGGATCGATCCACTACTCATCTCTGTCATACGAAACAACTTCAGCATTTAGGCAGCAACATTACTACGATTTTCACGGCTCAAAGGGGACGCTCTACCACAAAAACAATTGGTACGATGTTCAAGAAACCATCGGAGCAACAGTTGGGGAAGAACTACATATTTTAGAGATTCCCGATGAGATTTGGGGAAATGGCAATATCCCTGGCAATGTTCATGAATCTTATAAAACGGTATTTAGAAAAGATGGGCATATGGTGGGAGAATTTGTTGACAGTATTTTGAATGATACTGAAACATCTCCATCTTTTGCTGATGGGCTGGCGGTGCAAAAAATTATCGCTGCCGCTGAACAAAGTTCTAGTGAAGGAAAACGAATCTATATACAGTAACAGTTCATGGGCTGATAGCTAAAAACTGAAAACTGATCGCTAAAAATGACAAAAACATTGAAAGTAGGACTTATCGGCTGCGGCCGGATTGGAAAAGTGCATGCAGCGGCGTTACAAGACGTTGCCACGGCCGAACTTGTGCGGGTGTGCGACGTGTACGCTGAAGCGGCTGAAGCCGCAGGTAATCAATATCGTGTGCCGTACAGCGACAATCACCATGATGTTTTGATGGATGCTGAAGTCGAAGCGGTTTTAATCTGCTCATCGACAGATACCCATGCTCAATTTATTGTAGAGGCGGCCGAAGCCGGCAAGCATATTTTCTGCGAAAAACCGGTCCACCAAGACATTGCTGAGATTGATCGTGCGTTAGCGGCCGTAGAAAAAGCGGGTGTCAAATTGATGATCGGCTTTAACCGGCGCTTTGACCCTAACTTTAGAGCGGTTAAAAAAGCGATTGATGCAGGTCAGATTGGTGATTTGCACATCTTAAAAATCACCAGTCGAGATCCTGCGCCACCCCCCGTCGAATATATCAAAGTGTCTGGCGGACTCTTTCTAGATATGACCGTTCATGACTTTGATATGGCACGCTTTTTGACCAACAGCGAAGTTGAAGAAGTGTATGTGCAGGCGGCCGTACGTGTTGATCCAGCCATCGGTGAAGCGGGTGACGTCGATACCGCCATCATCACCCTAAAAATGGAAGATGGCACCTTGTGCGTCATCGACAATAGCCGTCAAGCCGTTTATGGCTACGATCAGCGAGTTGAAGCATTTGGCTCGAAAGGGATGGTACAGGCGGAAAATGATTTCCCCAACACCCATCGTTTATGGACGGCCGATGCTGTTTCAAGTGAAAAGCCACTCCATTTCTTTTTGGAAAGATATATGGAAGCGTACTCAAATGAGATTCGAGAGTTTGTTGAGTGTGTCTTTCATGACACGCCAGTTCCTGTTGGAGGAAACGACGGTCGGGCGCCTGTTTTGATCGGTCTTGCCTGCTGGAAATCTGTCCATGAAAACCGGCCGGTGAAGGTTTCCGAAATTGGCTAATTGGACGATCCGACACATCGGATTGGATGGCTTAGAAGCTGTGCTAACGGCGGCTGATGGAACGAATTTGCGAGCGTTTCTACTTGAAAACAAGCTCGGCCCCTATACAAAATTTACAAAAAACTATAATTGCGGCGGTCGTGGAATTTGTGCCACATGCGGTGTTTGGATCGCAGAAAATGACACGACATTGCCCAAACATTGGCATGATAAAGCTGCGAACCGATTCGGTTATCCGCGACTCTCATGCCAACTGACAATTGATAAAAACCTTACTGTCCATCAAGTTGATAAATGGCTTTGGGGAAATAGAAAAAGCTGATGGGTTTGCTGATTCTAAGCAAAACCGACTAGCTGACTAACTATTATGAAAACAACTCGCATGACAATGGCCCAAGCGGTCATCAACTACATCAATAATCAATATACTGAACGAGACGGCGTTGAACACAAGTTTATAAACGGTGTTTTTGGGATTTTTGGACACGGCAACGTAGCAGGTATGGGCCAAGCGTTGCATCAAACACCCGAAATGCCTTATTACCAAACACGCAACGAGCAGGCGATGGTGCATACCGCCGCTGGGTACGCCAAGATGAAGAATCGGCTACAGACGTTAGCTTGCACAACGTCTATCGGACCCGGCGCCACCAACATGGTGACGGCCGCCGTCGGCGCGACGATTAACCGCTTGCCGGTGTTGCTTTTGCCAGGTGATATTTTTGCCCGTCGTTCAGCCGGACCCTTACTCCAGCAAGTTGAAATGCCATACAGCATGGACCTTTCGGCCAATGATGTGTTCAAACCGATTTCACGGTATTGGGATCGCATCAACCGGCCGGAACAGCTTTTGGCCGCAATGCCTCAAGCAATGCGCGTGCTGACTTCACAGGCTGATACCGGCGCAGTCACCATCGGTTTGCCTCACGACGTACAGTCAGAATCTTTTGACTACCCGGTAAACTTCTTTGAGAAGAAGGTCTGGTTTATTCCACGCCCATTGCCTGACACAACCTTGTTGCAACGAGCTGTTGCCATGATCCAATCAGCTAAACGGCCGATGATTATCGCCGGTGGCGGGGTGATTTATAGCGAAGCGACGAGTGCGTTAGCAACCTTTATAGAGGCGACGGGCATTCCTGTGGCTGAAACTCAAGCGGGTAAAGGGTCGCTCCATTATCAGAACAAATTGGCTTTGGGCGCGATGGGTGTGACTGGCAACAAAGCTGCGGCCGAAATCGCGCAATCGGCCGATTTGGTGATCGCCATCGGCAGCCGCTTAAACGATTTCATGACCGCATCGCAAACCGCTTTTGCAGACCCCGATGTCAAATTTATCAACATTAATATCGCCGAGTTTGATTCACACAAGCAAGGTGCGTTACCACTTACCGGCGATGCCAAGGCGACTCTTGTCGAATTGACAAATATGTTGGCGGGATGGGGAGGCACGTCGGCCGAATATCGCTCAAAAGCGGCAGCTTTAAATACAGAATGGGATGAAATCGTAACCGGCTACTACAACGCTGAGAACGATCCGTTGCCATCGCAAGCCGAAATTTTAGGTTCGATCAACACCTTCTGCGACGGCACAGACGTGATCGTAAACGCGGCCGGATCTGCCCCTGGTGATCTGCATCGATTATGGCGCACAACCGACCCAAAGCAATATCATCTCGAATACGGAAATTCGTGTATGGGGTATGAAATCCCTGGTGCGATTGGGGTGAAAATGGCTGATCCAACACGTGAAGTATATGTAGTTGTCGGTGACGCGACCTACTTGATGAATCCGACAGAAATCGTGACCTCGATCCAAGAA
>JBLIMP010000162.1:0-10521 GCA_047638855.1 Cellvibrionaceae bacterium
GTACAGCTCGTGTCACCGGCCACCTTAAACCCGCCATTATTCCTTGCCCACGTTTGAGTATTACAACGGGTTGGGACATTACCAATTTCGTTCCAAGCGCCAGGTGAAACCCAGCTCAGGTCAGTTGGAGTGTGATATTGACCGATGGGGGGTACTTCATACCGAGTTAAATTTGCAGCGTCTCTCGATTGGCCCGCATAGCTAGACAAAAACTGCTTTACGATTGAACCATCGGCCTCTCTCTGAAAATAGTAGAGCGTATACAAAGTCACAGTTTCATGCTGTGCGCTCGTTGAATTTCCTCCAGGTTGTCGCAACTCATCCAAACGATAGAACCAAAATGGATTAATTTGATCCACTTCATACGGGTTTGTATCGGGATCTCCACCATAATAAGTGCTATATGGGGCACTCGCACAACGATCAGTTCCTTCGTGACTGCTCCACTCGCAGGTCAATATAGCGCATGGTTGATGTAAATTATTAGCCTCTTGATAACAATCATTTTCATCTACCGGTTGATTAAATTGGTCAGCAGGGATACCTGCATTCTGCAGCTCTCTTATAAATTTTTCAGAATGGTATAGAGTTTCCACTAGTGGAACCAAATTGTTGACTGAATCGGGATCGAGAAGTTCAACACGCAAAATATTTGTTGACGTAAGCGTATTCGAATTGTCTATCACATTCCCTTGATAGGATTCTGGGACTTCAATGCGATAAACATAGGAAAAGTCCCCATCTACATTTCTAACCCCTCTTGCATCTATAAAAGGAGAGCTTGGGTTTGAAAATGCGTCACCAAAGCTGGTACCCTGATCGGGGCCAAACACAGCTTGCGTTGAGGTAGTTACCCCGTTTAAAGCGACCCGTCGGCCGGAGTAAAGATCAACTAAAGGGAAATAAGCGGCCGTTGATGATTCGGTCATTTCCCAATTATCAAAACCAAAAACCGGCATAAAGAAAAGAGGTATATCCCAAGTCACCGTGATCGTATATTCTCTGGCACCTAATGCTGACAGCCCATTAGCAGATTCAAAAGTTTCTAATTCATCAAGCGGAACAACCCCGTTTGTATCTAAAATCTGGTTGGTAGCTAAGTACTGAATCGCTTGTGCATCGGCATTGCCCAGCCCACCATCAGCAGAAGTAGGTTTTAATTCGGTCACTCCTGCCAAAGCCGCTGAGTCCACAGTTGACTTTAACTGCGCCTGTCGCATCCACACAAATCCAAGATCAATTGCCAATCCCGTAAACCCGATGAGAACAATCAAAGCAGCCGCAACAATAATGATCGCCTGGCCACTCTCTTCTTGTTTAAGTTGTTGAAATAAAGAGCGTAATTTTCTCATAAATTCTACATCATCCGATTAAGTTACTGACTAATCATTTGCCCACAAGAATAATCTACCTTAACTACCTCAGTCACAATAAAAGGTATACCTGCCTTTGTACCCGTTCCCGTTCCATAACCATGAATCTTTAAAATAATAAATCCAACTATCGTGAAATGATCAGATGCCAAGTCTAGGTTACCAGTACCATCATCACCAATATCAACCACGGGAAAACGCATCGAACGCAAAATCTCGCGCTCATCGCCTATATGAGGCTGTAAACTCTCCATAGCATTTACTGCTCGGCTGGAATTGTTTTCAATCGTGTTATTTGTAGAGTGTTTAATGCGGTCACCCACATGCAAACCTTCTGAAGGGTTTGGGAAAAGGTTGTTGTATCCATCATAAATGCTGCTTTGGCCGGGCCAAGCCATGTCTAAAGCGGTTGTTGAGCTGATGGGGCTGGTCCCATAAAACACCCATTCAAAGCTTTCTTCTTGGTACAAAACATAGATATCCCCTTCTATTGCCCCTTCATTCCCATTCTCATTGGGAAGAACACCCCTAGAACCGGACCGCACCGCAAAATCAGACCAATAAGGTTTATTGATCAAGTTGGGTGGGAAGTCAAACTGTGCCAAATTGCCTATAGGATCAATATCCTTATCATAGCCACTTGAAGTATGGCCATAATAAACTTCTCCACGGGCATCCAGAGATTCGCCAGGTAAAATATTTCGTGCACCATTGGATATAGCGATTGGGTAAACCTCACATCCATTGGTTTGCTGACTTACGCTATGGATTGTCATATATTTTTGGACAACCATCTCGAAATCTTGATCAAAAACATCTTGAATCCCTAAAATGGTTTTTGCATTATGAGCCATGATCACACCCACAATTTCTTCATCGGCAGCACCCTGTTGCCCTGGTGATCCAGACTGACCTATACCCCCACCGGCTGGTAAAATTGCAAGCTCATCCGTAGACGCGTCACGAACTGCTATCGTCTGCAAACCATTAAGTATTTCGGTTTGTAATGTTATCGGGTAGGTTGTACTAATGATGTCTCTGTACAGATCTGTATTTCCCTCACCAAAAACATGTACCGGATTATCAAACTCAACCCAGCCTGTACCATCATCGTTGACTTTCCCTCGGACAACAAAAATATCCCAAAGCTCAGCATTATCAATTGGCATCGTTTGGGTTAGCACGTTGTATGTAGAGATATAGATACCCGTATCTGAACCGCCACGTGAGCCAAAACGAACCCCCATATCGGTTGCAGTTGTGATACGTTGACGTTGTACTAAAATATTGCCAATCTCAACAATACCACCGATTAGCATTAAAAATAGCGGCAGAGTAATTGCAAGCTCTACAAGGCTTTGCCCGCGGAGTTTTTTGTTTTTATACCTACAAAAAATTAATCTTTTCATGACTGAAAGGCCTCCGTAAATTAAAGACCTGATTTTTCAAGAACCTCGCCCGATGCCGCGTTGATACGAAAAGTCAGATGAGTACCACTTGTTTCATTTTGAATGACAATTTGCCATTCTGCTTGGTCACTATCTTGTTGCTGAGTTAGCATCAGATGCGCCACGCGTTGTGCTTGTTCGCCACCTAATAAATCACGGCCGCCGTTTGACATAGCAACCACCATCGCATTCCCGCTATCCAGTTGAACACTATTAAAGTCTATACCTTGCGGAACAATGTCGATTTTTTTTGCATTCAAGAAATTGGAGTTTGTTCCATTCCCTGTAAACGTCGCAACCGCCAATGCGGCTGGTGAGTAATACACAATGGTCCAATTAGCTTGACCATTATAGATATCTTCTAAGCTATCAAACTTTAAAATAGTGGCTGAAACGGAAATGATAACCGCATCGGCCTGCCACTGCTTTGCGTTAGTTTCCGTTAACTCAATTGCGCTTTTAGCGGTCACGCCTGCTATAACATCTGAACTTCTTTTCCTCACAAGGGCGGGGGACTCTGGTGTCAAGTTTGCATAGGCATTGGATTGAAGCCAAAAAACCATAATCCCACCGGCCGCAAAAAGAAAGAGTACCGCCAAAAAGCCCGCAATTAGCAAATCAGTCCGCTTCATAATTTAAACCCACACGCATGCATTATTTAAAAATTAAGGGCAAGTAAACATCATAACAACTGACGGCTAAACGTGCATAACGCACTTCGCGCAAGCTGGCTGAGGCACCTTGTCCAACAACTTTTTCATATACCATATGCATAAGTCCATTGCTATAGACAATTTGCGGATTAACCATCCTCTCTGTAAAAATGGTAGGTAAATTATAATCTTTGCCAGTTTGGCCACTTGGCTGATAGCATGTTCCTAGCACCTGCTCTGTAGATTGGTTACTGCCAAAAGCACCATGAAAAAAGACAAGGGGCTGATCTTTCTCGGTAATAGCAATTGTTGCATTGAATGGAGCATCTACCGGTAAATCAGAAATTTCCCGATTTGTGACAATAGCGGCGGCCGACCATGATGAAACAGATCCACAATTCGCTACACATACAGTGTAATAAGGAGCGGCCTCGGTTGAGCTTGAGCTTGGAGATGTATCAATTGCACCAAAGGTAACATGTATATTAGAACCATCTAAAACTAAATCAACATCTTTCACATCTAATCCACTCGAAACAGGTACGTTTCCAGTCCAAGTTGCCCCAAGGTCACCACTTTGTATATATCGAGCGCTATTTGGGGTTCCTCTTTTTAAATAGATTATATGTAAATTTTCATTTGCATCGATTGCAATCTCCGGCAATCTAGCTGTACTTGTCCCTAATATTTCAGTTGGCGTAGCCCAAGTACCTCCGCTTCTCTTGGCAAATTGGATTCCAGAATTAATTCTTTCCCAAACTAAGTAGACTCTCCCATTCTTAACGGCTAAAGATGATTGGTTGAGAACGATTGGAAAAGGAGATGATTCAATGGTCTCGGGTGATCCCCAGTTTGCACCTGATTTTGAGGCATAAAGCAGGGTATATAGGTTGGTATTGTTAATCTCAATCCAAGCTGCATGAACCACCCCATTATCACTAACAGCTATATCAACCTTATCAACTACCGTTGCGTTCGCGTTATTACGAATGGTCTGGGGAGAAGTCCAAGTTGTTCCACCATTACTGCTTGATACATAGACTGGGTTAGCACCCTGCTTAAATGCGGCATGCAACGTACCATTGTTTTGTACTGCAATAGACGGAATAGATGCTTTTTGGTTTTGAGTCGATAAAAGCAAATTGTCGACTTCCCATTCAGACGCTACTATTGCAGAATCATCAGCCGTTACTGCTTGCCCTTTTAAACCAAACAAAACAACTAAAACCGCCAGCGTAAAGAAGGCTAACCTTAAAGCCTTACTTTTATGATTGATAACGTTTTTATTTAAATTAGACATAGAATTTAGAAAGAACAACCTATTGGGCTAACTACCATATAAATATCGACAATGACTGTATCAGTTGCATCTGGCAAAACTGAGCCCCAAGAACCGGCGAATGCATCACTACCGGCTAAAGGCAAACAAGCAACTATGGTATAACTATCACCTCCGGTCAACGCTGGTACATCGTCGAATCGATAACGGCCGTTTGAATCGGAGTTGGCCTGAGCCACAATCTTCCCTTGGCCACTAACGGGTTGTTCAACTAAATATACAATTGCTCTTAGCTGAGGAACAAACTGGGTATAGTATGCAAGAACAATTCCTTGAATTGAAAAGGGGTCTTCTTCTGGGCTAGGTGTCGAAGTGGGGGTGGGTGTAAATGCAGACTGGGTTACGACGATACCACCGGCGGAGGATAAGTTATTATCCTCATGCTCTTCGGCCGGTATATGATTTATCGAGTCAACCATTCCCCAAGCAATACGTGGTGGATTACCTGGAAGATTCTCAAACCCACCTGCTGAAGTAATCGTAATCACACGAGAGGAGTTAGCTAACATATCTGGAACCGCAATATACCCGTCACTATAGGGGTCTGCAATAATATAAGTTCGAGTGATTGGGCTCGTCTCAGAGCCAAACGCGGCCGGTGGCGGGTCGAGAAATAAATCGACGAAAAAGAGGCTATTAATATCTGTTCCACCCGTATTTGTAATGGCAAATGAAAAGTCAACAGATGTATAAGTCGTTATTAAAGATGATGCTTGAATTTTAGGTGCCGAAATGATTAAATCGGGCGGGGACAGTGTTGGGGTGGGAGTTGGAGTCTCTGTCGGCACAGGCATCGGACAAGGAATCGTAATGTTCTTGGCATAGCTGTCACCCGATACACTATCTATTGCTGTTAGCGTATGGGCTCCGGCTCCAATATTTCCAAGGTCAAACAATTCTGGTGCAATATTTCCATCACCATCAGCTATAACTGTAATAGGTAAAGTCGTAACATTGTCCCAGGTAAATTTAATCGTATGGCCTGCAACCCAATTTCCACCCCCGATCGTAAATCGAATCGTATTAGTAGCCGGATCTCGCGAAACACAGCTACCACCATCTGGAAAGAAGCTAATAAAAACACCAGGAGACGGGAGAGTAGGTGCCACAATGGGTGTCGGTGTCGGTGTAAAAGTCGGAAGTAAAGTAGCGGTTGGAGCCAATACAGTCGCAGTGGCATTTCCACTTGAAATGACCGCTTCATCATCCTCAGAGCCATTCTCGTGAAGTACAACAACGATAATATTTGCTGGAAGTCCCGCAGCATATGCTGGGTTTATATAATAATCAGGAGAAGTAATAGCCAAATCGAGTTGAATGAGCCCTTCGTTACCATTAGCGCAGCCATGATCACTGGGGTCGTTACCAATTGCTCCGAATGGAACGCCAGAAGCGATTATTTCACTATTGATGCCAATACTACGAATTTCGACAGTATAAACATTGTTATTCGAATCATTATCGACATATCGGTCGCCTGTAATTGTCAAGATTCGATTCCCTTCAATCAGTTGCCCTTGGATCTTAACATCACACTCAACTACAAGCGTAGGGGAGGGTATGGTTGTGGCAGTAGCATCGGGATCAACAGTTGGAACTTCGGTTTCGGTTGGAGTCGGTGTTGGCGTATCGGTTGGGCCTAACTTGGGCAATGACGGCAGGGGTGGCGGCAAGGAAACACCTTCAGTCTGGCCTCCTTGCCCCCCAAACAATTCATTCGTTAGCGTAACTTGTCCGAAAACAGGCACATTTTCTACGATTGGTCTCAATAAGGGGGTGATTATCGGCACATTATAGGTTACACGAACCACGACAGGCTGCCCTGGTTCGCCTGCATAACCTTCTTGTAGCTGTTGTCCAGCGGGGAGAGACGAGTTGAATCCAAATATCTGTACTAAGGTGAAATTATCATCTTGGAATGTTACGTCCTCACGAATACGCCAACCGG
Source organism: Cellvibrionaceae bacterium (assembly GCA_047638855.1). GTDB lineage: Bacteria > Chloroflexota > Anaerolineae > Promineifilales > Promineifilaceae > WTJY01. The sequence continues at coordinate 6,762 of JBLIMP010000162.1, forward strand.
TTAATCCTTGTAAAGCAACAGCATGAACTGATTCGGTGCGTGCTAAACAACCTTCTACTATGGGATCCCCACAAATATCAGGTTCAGAACTGCCAGTAATAGCATATCGTGCGCCGGTTCTTGCAGAGGTTTGTACGGCCGCCCATGCCCATGTAATTCGCCCTATCTCAATCACAAAAGTGATTAATAAAAGCAAGACAATGAGAATAAGGGCAAATTCTACAAGTGCTTGACCAGAATTTTTTGATTTGAATTTTTTAACTTGCATCATTAGCTTTGTATTTCCCGCAAGTTGTAGGCATCGTGCGTTGAACAAGATTATTGTTTAAACTTACTGATAGGTATTTAGTTGATATTAATCGACTGAAATTCTATTAATATTACTTTTCAACAATACCAAATTGTTCACGAACTATACACATACAGGTGTATATATTGTGTAGTTTACACTACATAATATAAAAAAAGATAGATCTTAATGAACAGACTCTTCTTGTAAACAGACCCTATTAAGCGATGTATTCTGATGTAATTCGAAATTAGTTGATTGTCAACCTTGTTTCTTTTCAATAGCGCTTGGAGCTAAAACTTCTAACTTCTTTTCGTTCATAACTAGTGATGCGGCGATAAAGGCGTGAAATAGCGGATGAGGGCGGTTTGGCCGACTTTTAAATTCTGGATGGAATTGAGAGCCTACCATAAATGGATGGTCTTTTACCTCAGCAATTTCAACTAATCGGCCGTCAGGAGACTGTCCGGAAAATATCATACCGGCCTCTTCAAATGTTTGGCGGTACGCATTATTAAATTCCCAACGATGACGATGTCTTTCATCAACCACAGGCTGCCCATATGCTGTAAATGCATGAGACCCCTCACTCAGTTTGCATGGGTAAGAGCCAAGTCGCATTGTACCCCCCATCTCACTTAATGCGTGTTGATCAGGCATTAAACTAATTACGGGGTGTTTACAGTTTTGATCAAATTCAGAGCTGTTCACTAGATCAGATTCTAGAATATGGCGGCCGAATTCGATACACATGACTTGCATCCCCAGACATAAGCCTAAGTATGGAATTTTATTTTCTCTAGCCCAGCGAGCCGCTAATATCTTGCCCTCAACTCCCCTCGGCCCAAATCCGCCTGGCACAACAACGCCAGCAACAGATTCCAAACGATCCCAGCTTTTACCCCTCTCTAAGTCACCAGAGTAAATCCATTCAATATCAACGTCGATGTTATTTGATATACCTGCATGATAAAGCGATTCACGCACACTTAGATAAGCATCATGCAATTCAACATATTTACCGACAATCGCAATCCGCATCTTCTTCTTAGGTTTTTCAACTTCTTGAACCAAAGCTTTCCATTCGGTTAGATCAATTTCTTGGACCTTGAGACCCAATCGGCGAACAACGAAATCGGCTAAACCTGACTCTTCAACTTCAAGTGGTATACGGTAGAGAATAGCACTCGTTACAGCCGGGATAACCGCTTCTCTCTCCACATCGCAGAACTGACTAATCTTCAAAATTAAATCATCTGCAATATCATGATCTGCACGAGCAATAATCGCATCGGGCTGAATACCAATCCCACGAAGTTCTCGCACACTATGTTGTGTTGGTTTCGTTTTTAGTTCGCCACTGGCCCCAATATAAGGCAAATAGGTTACATGAATGAACATGGTATCTTCGCGACCCAGTTCATGCCGCATTTGGCGAAGAGCTTCCATGAACGGCAAAGATTCAATATCGCCTACTGTTCCCCCCACTTCAACCATCACAACATCAGCTTTGGTATGCTCGGCAACTAAATGAATACGGCGTTTGATTTCATTTGTAATATGGGGGATGACTTGAATCGTTCCGCCAAGGTAATCGCCTCTACGCTCTCTTTGAATCACTTCGGAATAGATTCGGCCGGTTGTCACATTTGATAGCTGGTTCAGATTAATATCGATAAACCTTTCGTAATGGCCTAAGTCAAGGTCGGTTTCTGCCCCATCTTCAGTGACAAATACTTCGCCATGTTGATATGGAGACATCGTTCCAGGGTCTACATTGATGTAAGGGTCTAATTTCTGTACGGCAATTGTCAGTCCACGTGCTTTGAGTAAACGACCTAAAGCTGCCGCAGTGACACCTTTCCCAACTGAACTAACAACACCACCTGTAAAAAAAATAAATTTTGTCATATCAAGTCTTTACGGCCTATCTATAAAATTCAAACCAATTGAAAACAATAATTCCACTTTAAAACAAAAAGAGTTGTCATGTAAAAATGACAACTCAAACGAACGCTAGATTCTTCCCCAAAGCGCTTCTATTTGCTATATAAATATCGTGAAATATTAATGAGGATAGGCACCCTACCTATGGAAAGCAAAATTCACTTTAAACGATAAAATCTAAAGTGAATAAAAACTTGCGAACGTGGAAATGCTATTTAAAGAAATTTTTCTAAATCGTCGGCTGCGCGCCTCATATCCAAAAAAATCAATCCCAATTTGGCACTACTTCTAGCCAAAACGGTTAATACAGCCTCTTCGCCAACAGCCATCAATACAATGATGCCGAGCGTCCCGCTTATATAAACCCGGTCCAATGTTCCCCGGCGGAGCTCGGCGGCAATTCTATCGCCAAGGGACAACATTGCGGCCGACATGGCAGATATACGGTCTTCATCTACCCCAGAAGGGAGAGATGAGGCCATAATTAACCCATCAACGCTAACTACTGCTGAAGCTTCAATATCTGGTGTGCCTGCCTGAAGATCTCTTAGGCGGTCTACCATTTGCTCTGTTCTTGATCTCATCCTAGATTCTCCCTGGAATCGGAAATGTTTAGTGATATGCCTGCAATTTTTTAGTTTAACAGACAATTTAATTTAATTATTTTAAACTGTGGCGGATACTATCATACCCATTTTGGAGTGTCAACAAACTTGTCTGAGGCATAAGTCCAATCGTGAATAACAACCGCCTAAAATCTTGTCTGAAGCCCTAGTCTGACCTTGCACTATTTCTGTAAGGCTCAAGCATTTCAAAGACATCAGGAAATAAATGTTTATTAGCCCCTATAATGCCATTAACCTTGGGCCAAGGCTGGTTAAATATAAACTCATTTCCGTCTAAGTCAACACATTGCCCACCTCCCTCCTTAATTAGTAAAACACCAGCACAAATGTCCCATTCGTGTTTGGGGCCGCGGCTCCATGTAGCATCGGCCGCTCCATAGCCAGTTCTAGCTAATTTCCAAGCGATGCTACCCATCGTAATGAGATCAAACCGATCTTCAAACGGCTCAAACTCACCCCGTTTACGTTCTGATCGGCTAGCGTCAACAATTGCACCTTCTAGCACTTGTCGCTCTGAGCTACTTACTGACTCCCCATTTTTGCGTAACCCATCGCCTGCATACGCAGATACCATTTCATCCGTTATCGGATTGTATACCGCCCCAACAACGGGAATGCCATTCTTAACCAGTGCGACCGAAACGGAAAATTCAGGAATACCCATCACGAACTCTTTAGTCCCATCCAAAGGATCGACAATCCATACATATTCCTTCTCAAGTCGCTCTGGACTATCTACAGTTTCTTCACTAAGCCAGCCAGCATTTGGCAGTAAACTTAAAAGAGCAGATTTAAGATAAGTATCTGCAGCTTTGTCAGCTTCTGTAACAGGGTTATCAGGAGATTTTTCCTCAACTTCAAATTTCCCCCGATAAAAGCTCCTTATCTTGTTTCCAGC
>JBLIMP010000163.1:0-10487 GCA_047638855.1 Cellvibrionaceae bacterium
ATGGTTGCATTTCTAGGGGCTCTGGGATTAGCGGCCGAAGGGCTTGATCGATTACCTCGCTGGTTGGGTCTGTTTTTGATGATTATTTGGCTTATCGAAATGCTTCCGATTCAAACTGGGAGTGAGCGACTTGTTTTTGACACATTGCATCCAGCACACGAATGGCTGATTGCGCAGCCCATGGAACCAGGAAAGGGTATTTTAGATTTAGATCCTAAGATTATGCATGGAGCAACGCCTCTATATATTTCATGGCAAACTAAAATTCCTACAGCTTCGGCAATAGGGTCGTTTTTGCCAGCCCAAAGCAAAGCTCTATTAGACAATGCATCCATATGGAACGGCCGATCATTGGATTCTTTGGCACGCCTTTATCAAGCCTATGACATTCGTTATTTAGTTATTCACAATAACAAAGAAAAAAGTAACGAAGTTTGGGAATATCTACAAACCGCTCCAGATCATTTTACGGCCGTCGGTTGTTTCGACCCTCCGGCCGATTATGAATCTCCCTGGGCATACCCCATCTGTATTATCGAAATCAAAGATCACCCTACGGTATCAAACATACACCCGATTTATGGGTTTTCTGATGAAGAGTCTTGGGGTATGTGGTCAATTGAGGATCGGCCGCGCTTTAATTTTATAGCTACAGCCGAAAAGCCCTACCAAGTTGAGGCTGAAATTTTCCCACACTGTATTGACGGTCAGTTGCAAAGTTTGAGTATGATTTATCATGATCAAACTTTATATACGCATGAATGGGAGGATTGTGAACCGATCCATATTCAACTCACCATTCCGGCCGAGGAACCCCAAGTCGGATTAAATGAAATACAGCTTGAATTGGGTTATGCACTCAGTCCGGCAGAGTTAGGTACAGGTAACGACCCTCGAAAATTAGGTGTTGGATTTAGTAAGTTTCAAATCCGGCCGGTTGAATAATATCTTCTTATCCTAAAAATTCTCTCGTAAAACCTGGTCCAACTTCTCTAACAAAAAGTCAGCATCGGCCGTCGTAAACGGCATCGGCGGCTAAGTTCTCGTTACACTGTTATCGAGTTTCTATTTAAAAATCAAAGCTAGTTTGCGCTGAAATAGGCGGCGGGAAAACACCAATAATTACAAAAGGGTTGGGAGCTCTAATTTGATTAGCCAAGGTTGTTCCTACAAATAGGTATAAATCTTTGCTCAAGAACTCCTCTGCATACTTTTTTTGAACGAGTTTATTTGCCTCAGCTTCGTCTCCCTTTGTTTGTTTTAAGCAGCTCCAGTAGAGAGCCCCAATCTCCCAGTCCTCGATCATCATCCTCCTCACCTTTCCATCTTCTGTCAGAAAGTGATAGTAATATGTATATGGGAGTTTTCGTACAATATTAAGTTCTCGAGAGTCTTGTTGAGGCGTATTTGAAAACAGTTTCATTTGCATAAGCCCGTCCCTAGTTTTTTGACTCCATTCACGAGAAGTTTTCTTTATTTCAAACTTGATGATTTCTTTAGGCTTAACTGTTGCTAAAGACTTCCACCGGCCTCGCTCTTTTGATAACTTAATTAAATCAGTCATCGAATCAAAAACTTCATTAAGCACGGTTGATTTACGAGCTGCCCAATCCCTCTTTCTACCGGTTCCAACGCTACTAAGATTTCTAACATTTTCGTCTAGTCCCAGTTTTGGGCTATAGCTTTCTGGTCGAAAATCTCGGCTACGCCTAACTAAATCTAGTTCAATCCAGTTATATTTTTTATATTGTTGATCATACGGTAGCCCTCGGAAGTTTATTGGATAAATCCGGATCCATTCACCTGACTCAAGAAATCCAGCATTACACACCAGCTCATCGTATTTAACTGATGGATTTGGATAGGTCTTAACAGTAATAAGGACTTTTGCTTTTTTTATCTCTGTAGGTAGGTAGCTCACAGTAATCTCCTAAATATGTTTTATTGGAATATTAAAATTTTGATCCTTCTCAAATTGATTAGTTATCTTGTGACGATGACACATTTTATGATCAGCTTCAAAGCAGGTAATAGCAACCCTATTGTACTTTTTAAATAGGTCTTTTAGCTCTGCAATTGATGTTAACTCTTTAGGTAATAAGTCAGATTCGTATATATTGAATAAATCATCGTACGACTTTTCTGTACCCAGATTTTTTCTAAATTTTGATGGGATCCCTAAACTTGGTATATGAATATACTGAATCCCAACTCGTTCTAAATAGTTCTTAAAAACACTTCCCGTAAACCCATGCTTTCGAGAATACGCATTTTGGCGGACATCAACAAGAGCTTGGACATTATTAAAGATCAAATCCTGGATGTATCGATCTATTGATTTACCTTCATATCCAATCGTAAATAATAATTTTTCAGAATCTAAATTCCAACTCCTTTTTGCTACTGAAAATTCAGATTTTGATAGAGTTTTCTCAACTATCTCGCTTCGAGCTGCATATTCAGGAAATTCCAAATACGTTTTCTTAACTAGAGAGTTCCCTCTGCAACTTGTATTTGCTTCTACAAAGTTTTTAAGCAATATTTGGTCTAATGGCTTAAGAGAAAATAAGAATGAAGACTCTTTTGGGACCTTAAAACAATCTCCTTCCATCAAGTGTCCTTGCTCAGTTAACTTTCTTTTATCAAAATAGCTTGTGTAGCTAAATGCTCCAAATTTATATGGGAAAAAATCATAGAAATTGCTACCCGATTTTTTGCAAAACAAAAACAGCAATTTTTGTAAATCTGTATTTGCAAGTTCTCCCCCAAAGGCTTCCACTAGTGAGATAAGTACTTTTTGTCGATAAAACATAATCCTCCTACAAGAACAATTGTTCCAATTCTAACGAGTTAAAAATTCTCCCGCAACACTTTATCCAACTTCTCCAACAAAAAGTCAGCATCGGCCGTCGTAAACGGCATCGGCGGCCGGATTTTCACCACATTGTGAAACGGCCCATCCGTCCCCACCAAAACCCCATGCTCACGCATCAGATTGCTCACAAACGACGCCTCTTCGGCCGCCGGTTCCAGCGTTTCATGGTCACGTACCAACTCTAGCCCTAAAAACAGCCCCGCCCCACGTGCGTCCCCCACGATGTCGTACTTACCGACAAACTGTTTCAAGCCATCCAACAAATACCGGCCGACTTGTTCCGCATGAGCCATCAATTTTTCCCGCTCCATCACCTCTAATACAGCGATCCCCGTTGCACACGACACCGTATTACCCCCAAACGTGCTAAAAAACTCCATGCCGTTGTTAAATGCGTCAGCGATTTCTGGCGTGGTCACCAACGCCCCAATCGGGTGGCCGTTGCCGATCGGCTTGCCCAGAATCACCATATCCGGCACAACCCCCTGCTGCTCAAACGCATAAAAGCCACTGCCCGTCCGGCCGTAACCGGTCTGAACCTCGTCGGCCATCGTCACACCACCGGCCGCTTTCACATGGCTATAAACCGCTTTTAAATAGCCATCTGGGAAAATGATTTGGCCCCCCACACTCGGGCAGGTCTCCGCGATAAAGCCGCCCAAGCCACGCCCCAAACTTTCGATTTTCTCAATTTGGCTTTGCACATCGGCCGCGTATTTTTGCCCAGCCAACGTATCGTTGGCCTTGTACGGCCCTCGGTAGACATCAGCAATGCTGGCTGTGTGGACCCAATCTGGCGCACCGGTTCCGCCAGGCCCTGCGTGCTTGTACGGGCTAATATCGATCAACGTATTGGTGTGGCCGTGGTAGGCCGCATCAAGCACGATGATGTCTTTTTGCTTGGTGTACGCCTTCATCAAACGGATCGCCAGTTCATTTGCTTCACTCGCTGAATTGACAAAAAAGCAGACGCTTAACGGATCAGGCATCGTGGCCGTTAACTTTTCAGCATATCTGTTGAGCAAATCATGCAGATAGCGGGTATTGGTATTGAGCACTCCCATCTGCCGTTGCCCGGCCGCAACCACGTGCGGATGCGCATGGCCGACATGTGGCACATTGTTGTACGCATCCAAATATTTTCGCCCTTGATCGTCCCACAAATATTGTTTCCAGCCGCGCACAATTTTAACGTGGTCCTGATAGCCGATTGACAAATTTCGGCCGATTTTTTCCTTACGCACTTTCAACGTGTCCGCTTTTTCTGGTGCAAGCGGGGCAACAATTCCGTCAGGGATCCCTAACATCGTTTTAGATGAATCTGGGACCAACGCATTCCAGATCGCCTTTTGCGACCCCAATCCGACCCCCGAAAATTCATCATGCAGGTTGAGCATGTCGGTGATTGCCTGGAAATGCAGATGGGGGGGCCAATCTCCATTTTCATGCGGCTCGCCAAACACCCCGATCTGATCACCGGCCGAAATTTGTTGGCCGACCTTTACGAGATCAAACGTTTTTGCCCCCAAATGACCATACAACGTCCAGAATGGAGTCCCATCATCCGTGGCGTGAGCCAAAATGATCACGTGGCCGTAATCTTGCGAACCTGGACTGTAGCGCACAGAATGGACCACCCCCTCAAGTGGAGCGTGTACCGGCAGATGAGCGTCACCAAAAATGTCGAGTCCAACGTGCATCGCACGCCGCTCATCAAGCATTCCCTCACCCGTTTTGAACATATCTTCGGTATAAATCAGGCGGGGTTCATTCCAGCGGCCGATGCCGTATTTCGCTCCGGCGTCTGCCATCTGCCCAAAAATGCGAGGGGTCAATTTTACTTCAGCATTTTCGGCAAAGTCCCCATGCAGCAGCGGGCTACCAATGCTGAGATCAAGCCCAATCGTATTTTCGGCCGTTAGCCGTTCACCCATAATAGGTGAGAAAGTCCCTGTTTTGCGCTCCATAAAATCGATGATTTTTGCCGTATTTGGAATCGGCGCAAAACCACAAGCATGGCGCAAAATGGCGGTTGCGTAGGTGTAACCTGAATCGTATAAGCGTGGTAGCGTTCTGCGGATTGGCCCCTGGCTTATCGCCAAATAGGGATCATCCGGCCGGGCGGCCATCTGTTCGGCCGCCAGCACGATGCTAACCGCCATACGTAGCGCCACAAATCCCCAAATTGTTTCAACCTCATCTTCGGTCAACGGCATCGCCGCATGGTAGCCCGCCACGATGCTGACCGCCGTTGCCCACGGGTCTTTTTTGTCTAACACCGCATAGGCCACCGCAATCGCTAAATTCCCAACGGTGTAGCTGTGGACCATGTCACCAAAGTCGATAATACCGGTAACCGTTTGATTTTTTGTATATAAATCACTCCCGCCCCCACACACCACGTTATGGTCATTTGCATCATTGTGAATCACGCTTTGGCGCAATTTTGGCAAGATGGGAACCACACGGCTGTTAAACCCAGCAATGATTTGATCAACTAGCTCGCCTATGTTGGGTTCGGCAGGCTCACTCAGCACAAGCTCACTAGCGGTTGGTGAGCTTGTCGAACCAATCAGATGGCGTTTTTCACTGACCACTTGCACCCCACGGGCCAAATCCCAGTGAAACTGACGGTGAGCGGCCGGATGGTCGAAACCAACCAAGACGGCATCGATCTGCCCCAATTTGTTGCCGAGGTCCCATAGCATATCGGCCGTTTGCCGCTTGACATCGGCCATCGGAACCCCATCTAGCCACGTCACGAGCTGGATCACAAAGCTATTGTTATCCACAGCACCTACCGGTTTCTCCACAGTTTTGCCCAGCTTATCCACAGAAAATGACGCTTTCCCCCCAGTAGTTGGCACAAGCTGGGGACAAAAATCGACTTTATCCCCAAGCTTTCCCCAGACCTTATGCTGGGCATCGAGAAAATCAGCATCTTCAAGCGCATTGGCGATCTTGAGCACAAACTGCTCGCCGCTTTCCGTTGCGACATGAAAATTCTGATCTCGCTCGCTGGTTAAGGGTTTGAGCTGGCCGATTAGGTTGTAATTATCTTTGAGAATAGCCTGGGCTTGCTCGGCCGAAAATTTGGGTGTGTGGTTTAGATAGTTCATGTTAGTCTAAAAATGATGCGATTAAAACATAGGTCATCGGAAAACGGCCGGTGTTGACCACCGCCCGTTGCACTCCAATCGGGTAGCTGATCACAGAGCCAGCTTTACAAGGGATTCGCTCGTCGTCCCACACAAATTCCCCTTCACCGTACAGAATAACGCTCGTTTCGCCGGTGTCAAAGTGGGTGTGCAAGCGAGTTGATCGGCCGGGTGCGATGGTCAAAACTTCCGCATTGGCGAACTTTTGCGGCCGTCGCAGCTGCACGTCCCGTATTGTCAGATGGGTTCCTTCGCGCTGTGATCGGTTACTCGCTTCATCGAACACATCGGTAACCGCTACACCCGCGCCCACTTGTGGCTTGTCAACTGTCACCCCACGCTGGGTCACGGCCGACCACGATAAGTCCCCATCTGGCTTAACGCCCCCTTTCACCAAAAATTCGATATAACGCAAGGGTGAATCACCGATGTTAAAAATCTCATGCTCGATGCTGGGTGTCATAAAGATTGAAATATCTTGGCGCAGCTCATACATGTCTCCGGCCGGAAACTCCTCATAGATGCTGATGATCCCACGGCCGTCTGTAACATAGTAAAGTCGCTCCTCAGCATGGCCCTCATGTGAAATGTGGCCACCAGGCGGAACCGTTACGGTACGTACCGCCGTACGCTTTGAACCAGATTCTTCATAATTTAATAGTTGCTCAACCTGCATACGTCTCTCCTTTATGATAGGAATGTGCCGAATCATAGGGTGCGGGCCTTGTGCCCGCCCTGGTTTCTTGCCCGCCAATTTGGGCCCCACAAGGGGTGCTCCCTACTCATTTATCAGCTTTGGTTAATGCATACACGGCCGTTCTGGCTCGCCAACTCGGCCGTTTTTTAATCCGCTGATTCTCTTTTAGATAGGCCCGATCATCAATTTCAACCCCAATCCATTGAACAATATCTTCAAAATCAGCTAGGGTAAATAATTGCCAGCGTTTTTCTCCGTCCCATTGCTGTTCAAAACCAGGGTATTGTGGAACCCGGCCGGTGACCAAGAATTCTAAGCGACAACGCCAATATCCCCAATTTGGAAAGCTAATAATTGCACAGGTCCCAACCCGTAACATTTCGTTGATGACATCGGCCGGATTATTCAAAAATGGAAGTGTTTGGCTCAAAATCACGACATCTAGACTCCCATCTGGATAATCGGCCAACCCTTCTGCAATGTTTCCCTGGCGCACGCTTAATCCTCTGCGCACACAGGCCAAAACCCCTTTTTCGCTTAACTCTATCCCGCTGCCGCGCGCTTTCTTTTTTTCAATAAGGAACTCTAGAAGCTCCCCATCGGCGCACCCTAAATCAAGAATGCGTGACCCTTCAGGAACCAGCTCTGCAATGACACGTAAATCGGAACGTAAATTCATGTTTTACTTTTTAAGGGGGTAGCGAAGAATTTACCTATCTTTTTTTGACCCTTCGCATCCTTCTCCCCTTCTTTAACTAATGGAAATTTCTTTTGCCAATCGATCTAAAAAGCTTTGTAATAAGCCGGTCATCGTTTCAACTTCAAGTAAAAACGCATCATGCCCCCAATCACTTTCAATGTCTAGATAAGTAACATCGGCCCCCACAGCGTGCAAAGCCCGCACCAATTCTTTGCTGTGATAGCTCGGGTAAAGCCAGTCGCTTGTAAAACTGACAACCAAATAGCGCAATTCAGTTGATTCGGCAAACGCGGCCGCCAAACTCCCAGATGGTTGCGTTAGATCGAAATAATCCATCGCTTTGGTAATGTATAAATACGAATTGGCATCAAATCGTTGGGTAAACTTGCTTCCGTTGTAGCGTAAATAGCTTTCTACTTCGAATTCTGTTTTGAACTCATACCCATACTTTTCAAGATTGTGCAGTCTACGGCCGAATTTCTGATGCATCGACTCTTCACTTAAATAAGTAATATGCCCAACCATGCGGGCCACCGCCAACCCCGCATCTGGGCCAGAATCAGCATCATGATAATCACCATTGTTCCACGCCGGATCTGCATAAATCGCTTGGCGCCCAACTTCGCCAAAAGCGATCTCCATCGGGCTATGGTGTGACGTCGTCGCGACAGGAATCGCCGCATGTATCCGTTCAGGATGATGCGCCGCCCATTCAAGTACCTGCATGCCACCCATCGAGCCACCCGCCACGCACACCAGTTTGTCGATACCCAAATGATCAACTAAACGAACCTGGGCACGCACCATATCTTCAATAGTAACCACCGGGAAGTTAAGCCCATAGGCTTTACCTGTAGCGGGGTCGATTTCTGCTGGACCGCTTGAGCCATAGCAACCGCCGATAACGTTTGAGCAAATAACGAAAAACCGATCTGTATCAAAAGCTTTTCCAGGGCCGATACAATCGTGCCACCAACCGGCCGTCTCATCGTCTTTTGTATGAAAACCGGCCGCGTGTGCGCTACCAGTCAGCGCATGGCAAATCAATATCCCATTGCTTTTGTTTGCGTTCAGGCTTCCCCATGTTTCATAAGCTAAATTAACCGGAGCAAGGGTTAAGCCACTGTCTAACACAAACGGCTTGTGGGTGGCGAAGGTGAATTTTTGAATTGGAACAATCATTTAGATTTGAGATTTCAGATTGGCAATTTACGATTGGGATGTCACCGTGGCAAGTCCCAATCGTAAATCAGCAGTCACAAATCGTTAATCAGACGCAGCTAGTGCTTGATCAAGGTCCCAAAGAATGTCATCCGCATCTTCGATCCCTATGCTCAAGCGAACAAAGTCTGGCGTGACACCACCGTTGATCAGCTCTTCCTCTGATAGCTGGCTATGAGTGGTGCTTGCTGGATGAATGGCCAAAGATTTAGCGTCGCCCACATTGGCCACATGGCTAAATAGTTGCAAGCTGTTGATAAAGTCCTCACCTGCTTGACGGCCGCCTTTAACACCAAACCCCATAATTGCGCCCGGCCCCTTTGGCATATATTTTTTGGCCACATCGTGGTCTTTATGACTTGGTAAACCTGGGTATGCAACCCAAGACACCTTATCATGCCCTTCAAGAAATTCAGCCACTTTTTGAGCATTTTCAACATGCCGATCCATGCGCAAGCTTAAGGTTTCTAATCCCTGAATTGTTGCCCATGCATTAAATGGCGATTGACTAGCCCCCAAGTCGCGCAAGGTTTGGACTCGTGCTTTTAAGATAAAGGCGGCCGCACCCAAATCGACATATTTGATCCCTTTATATGCTGGGTCAGGCTCGGTGAAATTCGGGAATCGGCCGCTGCCCCAATCAAAGTTTCCGCCATCTACTAACAGACCACCAATAGAGGTGCCATGACCGCCGATAAACTTGGTGGTGCTGTGAGTGATAATGTTGGCCCCATGTTCAAACGGCCGACAGAGGTACGGGGTCGCAAACGTGTTGTCGATCATCAATGGGATATTGTGAGCTTTAGCGATATCCGCAATCTCTTCAAATCGAAAAACAGAAATGTCTGGGTTACCCAACGTTTCGCCATAAATCAGCTTGGTATTGGGCTGAATAGCGGCCGCAAATCCCTCTGGATCATCTGGGTTAACAAAGGTTGTTGTAATGCCCAAACGGGGGAACATATAGTTAAATTGGCTAAAACTGCCGCCGTATAATCGGCTGCTAGCAACGATATGATCACCTTGTTCCAGAAGAGTGAAAAAGGCTAATGATTGTGAACCGTGACCACTGCTGGCCGCCAATCCGCCCACACCACCTTCAAGGTTTGCGACCCGCTGCTCCAGAACATCGTTGGTCGGGTTCATGATGCGGGTATAAATATTCCCCATTTCCTGCAATGAAAATAAATTAGCAGCGTGTTCTGTGCTCTCAAACTGAAAACTTGTCGTCTGATAAATAGGCACCGCACGACTACCCGTGTCGATGTCGGGCGTATGCCCTGAATGCAATTGTCGGGTGCTAAACCCAAGATTGCGATCAATATGTTCTATTCCCATTTTCGAACTCTCCTGTTAGCGTCAGTGAAACTCTAAATTTCATCCAAACGCAGATTATTCGCCCAAGCAAATAAAAAACCCTCTGAATACATAAATATATCCAGAGGGTTTGAGTTTTTGGTTGATGATGGCTTAACACAAGTTAAGCCGTACAGACTTGATGCCGACTGCTTTCATCGTCCAGATACTCTGACGGATTTAGCACCATTTCCCATATTTTATTATCGTTTTTTCAAACAAATAATAAAACGGGCGGTTGCTGAGGTTTCAAAGGGCCGTTTCCCTCCACCTCTCTGGATAAAAGTGGCTAAACCAAATTACTTTGATTTTAGCTAGGGCGTATTTAATTGTGATCGGGAATCTTAGTAGCGGAGGAAATAATTGTCAAGCCATCATAGCTTTTGATAATTCCATTTCAGCTATTTGCCCATGAATACCATCTAAGAATCATTAACTGAAAATTAACCATTACCCATTACCCATTACCCATTACCCATT
>JBLIMP010000164.1:0-10471 GCA_047638855.1 Cellvibrionaceae bacterium
GATAAGAATAAGTGCGAGCACAATTAAAAATGAGGTGGAAAACCAAACCGAGCTTGGCCATTGTGTAGGGTTAATTAAGCCAAGCCATTCTGAGGGGGCGAAAATCGCAGTAGGATATTCTGCGGCAACGCCAATAATAATATTAATAACAAGGATAAGGCTTGATAAAAGCACAGACGTCAAAGTTAAGCTTCGAAATTGCTGGTTGATACTTTTGCGTAACACGCCATTTTTTTTATCGATATTGTTGTTATTTGCCATGTACTGTTCAGCCCTTTTCAATCTACTCACGTAGAATTTAGCCCTTTTCCTCTAAATTTACCAACTCTTGATAAGCTGTTGCAATTAGCCCAGCTATATAGCCATTGTTTTTAAGTAAAGCGATATTGGCCGTCATAGATTGATTATCGCTTAATTCTGCAATTCGGCTTAGTAGCCATGGGGTAATTTCTGCCCCTTTAACCCCTTGCGCATCAGCTTCAGCAACCGCTGCCTCGATGATGTCGTTGATTTGATCGGCCGGAACTTCGTCATCAATCGGGACCGGTGAAGTCACCAGAATACCGTTTTTCAGCCCTAATCGATGATGTGATTGCACGATTTGAGCAACTTCAGCGGCCGAATCAACCCGCTGATTGATGGGATACGAACTTTGATGTGAGTAGAACAAGGGCAAGAAGTCGCAACCAAACCCCAAAACCGGCACACCTTGCGTTTCTAAAACTTCTAGTGTGTTGGGAATATCCAAAATCGCTTTTACCCCGCCACAAATTACCGTAACGGGTGTTTTTCCTAGCTCAATCAAATCTGCGCTTACATCAAAATTAGAGCCTCTATGCACACCGCCTATACCTCCTGTTGCAAAAAATTGAATACCGGCCAAGTCAGCCAAGATCATTGTGGCGGCTACTGTTGTAGATCCATTTTCACCTGTCACCATCACAGTTGGTAAATCACGGCGACTACATTTACGCGCCCCACCTTCTGGTAGCTGAGATAAATATTCGAGATCATCGTAGTTTAACCCGATACGAATTTCCCCTTGAATAATCGCAATGGTGGCTGGAACTGCACCACCTTTGCGCACGGCAGCTTCCATTCCTTGGGCGGTTTCTATATTTTTAGGCCAAGGAAGCCCATGAGTAATAACGGTTGATTCTAAAGCGACAACCGGCCGACCTGTTGCCAGCGCATCTGCTACCTCTGGTAAAAATTTAAAATGATCAGGTTGCATTTAAGTATCCTTTTTAGTTTTCTGTAGATTTAAAGGCTGTTAGCCTTGATTGTGAAACTATCGTGAAATAGCCCCAAAACGGCCTCAGGCTTTTCTAATTAATTAAGTCGTGCCCAACGTGTTAGCTGTTCCCCTACCATTTTTTTAATCATGTCGAGGTCTTTTGCATTTGGGTCAAGCTCTAAATATTTTTCTAATAATATGGATGACTGATGATATTGTTGAATATGATAATGGATAAGCCCTTCATCTCGATAGTACGTTGTCTGTTTCGGTTGCAGTATTTGTAGATGTTTAAAAACCAGAATTGCCGATTGCCAATTTTCTTGACGCATAAATGCGATTCTTAAATTGTTTAACACCCGGATTAGTATCATTTGAGATGAGGTTGGTTGTAACCACTCTGCTTGAAACACACCTCTATATCCGGTGGTTTGGGAAATTAGCTGAGTGCAATCCTCAAGCGTTAAGCGTTTCCCATGATTAAAGGGATCGATCAAAATCGGTGGCTTTCCTTTCTTAATGATCCCCCCTACAACAAAGTGACCTGGCAAACCAATCCCCGTTAAAGAGATCCCCAATCGTTCGGCCGTTTCTAGGTAGATGATTGATAATGAAATGGGAATTCCCAGTTTTCGTTCAAGTACCTCATTTAAAAAACTATTCCTGGGGTCACCATAATGTCTTCTGTTACCACTAAACCCAGCCCCGTGTGGACCAAACAGCCAAGTGGCCAACATTAACATACGATCTTCTTCTGTGTCGAAATCAGCGATATGGCCGGCCGCTTCACGAGCCAAGCTATCGATTTCAGCAATCCATTTATTCAGATCAAGCCCAGGGTCAACGATGTTCTTGACCAGAAGAAGAGAAGCTTCTAGTAGTGGAACCGGTTCTTGTTTGACCAATTGCTGAAAATAAGAAACTGACATAATTAGATTATAGCGGTTGAGCGGGGCCAAGGCATAAACGAATTTGATTTGCTAAATTATTATCAATCAGTAAGTTATTCTCGGCCGCTTTCAACTTGCTGCAACTTTTTTTAATCAGGGCCGTAAATAGATATAAAAGCAGGTATTTCCTGTAATCTCAAATGATTTACCTATGATGGCTTCGACTCATTCTGGCCAAAGTAGATGGATGAAAGTAATGGTTATCTCAGCAGGTCAAAGTTTACAACAAACGAATCAGGGTTCGGCCCACAGCCTCTCACCAATTAAGCTATACTCCAAGTTAGTGGCTAAAAGTGATAATGAACAGGACATGAACCAGAAAGAGCGTGAGGCGCTCTGGCTTAGTCAAGCCAGAGAAGGTGATAGGGCCGCGTTCGGCAAGTTGGTAGAGGCTTTTCAACGGCCGGTCTATAACCTTGCATACCGGATGTTAAGCAACTCTCGGGAAGCAGAAGAAGCGGCCCAAGAAGCATTTATCCGTGCTTGGACAAGACTTTCTAGCTATAACCCAGCTCATAAGTACAGCACATGGATGTTAACTATTACGTCCAACTACTGTATTGACCTTCTCAGGAAGCGGCGTGCCATCTTGTTATCAATAGATGAACCACTTCCATCGCATCCAGCGTTGATGTCCGAAAAGCGTACAGGCCCCGAGGCCCAGTTCGTCTCAGGCGAAAGAGAAGTCATGGTTCAGAAATTGCTCGGTGCACTACCAGATGAATATCGTGAGGCAGTTGTCCTTCGATATTGGTACGATCTTTCATATGAAGAGATTGCAGAAGCAACCGACACAACAATTAGCGCCATTAAATCACGCTTGTTTCGCGCACGTAAACATATGGCTGATGCAGGCGTTGAAATGGGAATATCGTTACAGACCTTATAATCGGGTCTGTTAAAATTTAGCTCATGATAATGGTGGATCACAATCTGGAATTGTTGATGAAACCTGTTTGTGACAAATTAAGTAAATACTTTAAACAAATGTTTTAAGCAGAAGCTTGAATTCATAGGACTCATATTAATCGAAAAAACCAAGTTCAAGGATAGCCACGGACGGGGGTAATGAGATGTTAAACTATACAGACAATCACAACGAACAAGAATACATTGAAGCACTGATGATGGATGCAATTGATGGTACGCTTTCAAAAACAGGGAAGCGTGAGCTGGATAATTACTTGAAAGCTAATCCAAATATGGCTCTGGAGTTATCATCTATGCAGGCCATTGATTCGATTTTTGCAAGCCCTCAAATGATTGAGCCACCGGCCGAGTTTGTGCAAAACACCATGGCTCATTTACCGAGCCTTACAATGCACAGGTGGGCTACCGGTCTGCTTGGTGCATTGTTTATTGTTTTAGGATTATTGCCTCTCACGCTGATTACATTTTTGTTTTCTAATATGCCAGCCCAAACAGCTGTCTTAGAAATGGCAGAAGCGATTTTATCCGGGGTTGCCCAATTGGTGACAGGGTTAATCGGCTATGCGGCCGACCAACCGATTACGCTCGGTATTCCCGTTGTGATGTTTAGTAGTATCTTTTTGTGGTACGCACTATATAAACGAATGGTGGGCAGGCTTGTTCCAGTACGCGGCTAAAATTTTTTGCAAGTAATGGGTTACGGGAAAAGATTTTGAAACTAAAGAAAATAATCGGTATCCTAGCCTTGTTTGTGCTTGTGGTTCCGACAGTTGTGTTTGCATCGGGGTCTGGAGACAAAATTGAGAGCGGGGAAACCATCGAAGGTGGCCTAACCCTTTATGATGACACCACTATCGAAAATGGAGCAACCATCAATGGCGACGTCGCTGTTTTTGGGGGTAAACTCGACCTTGGTGGTACGATCAACGGGGATTTAATCGTTTTTGGTGGAGACGTTGAAGTTGAAGGGACTGTCTCAGGGGATATCGCCGTTATTGGTGGAGACCTGCGAGTTTCTTCAAGCGCAACAATTGATGGAGAATGTGTTTTATTAGGTGGGACTACGGATAGTGCTCACAATTGTTTCAACCCAGTTACTTCAGAATTCAATCTAGAGACATTACAAGGCTTTGCTACTTTGGGCCAGTTTGGCGTGCCGTCGGCCGGAAGGTCAGCCATTGAACCTAGTCAGGTAGGCGGTGTGTTTTCTGCGGCCGCGAGTATGATTTTCACAGCTGTGTTTATTGGCTGTGTTGCTTTTTTTATGACCGGGGTCTTACCTAGCCGCATGTATGAGGTGCGTAGTGCTGTAGAATATAGCCCTTATGCCGCTGGCGGAATCGGTATGTTGACCGCTATTGCCGGGTCATCTTTTCTCATACTCACCAGTATTATCTGGCTTCCACTGCTTGTTGTACTGTCATTCGTTTGCGGCCTGGGGATATTCCTAGGTTTTGTAGGGGCTTTTTATCTTGGGGCTATATCCCTCATCGGGTGGTCGTCTATCGGCACTTTGATTGGTAAACGCTTTTTCGGCCGGATGGATGAACCTCTTGTTGCTGGGATTGGGACTGGCGTTTTGACATTTGCGCTAGGTATGTTGAGCATTGTATTACCCGGTATTACAGTAATGCTCACCATTGTCCTTTTCTGTGTCGGTTTAGGCGGCGTTGTGCTTACCAAATTGGGACGTCAATCGTATCCGGCTCAGCCGAGCATTATTAACGATATTAAAATTAATAGAGTGATGAGTACGCTTCCACCAGAATAAATAGCCAAAGTAGTCAGTTAATCTTTTCCTTTCTTTTAAAGACGTACCTTCGGGTGCGTCTTTTCTTTTACCTGCTACCTGCAGCGCATCTTCTCAAAAAGGGAGAGAGGTATCCTTCGACAAGCGTTCGACTGAGCTCACGCCGAAGCCTCAGGATGCGCACCCTGAGCTTGTCGAAGGGTGTTTTTCTCCAGATTATTGAGAAGATATCCTGCAACTATCCAAAAGTTTTAATCAGATTCTTGAGTAGCCGAGTTTCTTCCAGCTCGCTTGTGATTTCCCCATTTAACTTTGCCTCTAACAGTGACTCCAGAATAATCTTGTAGCTTGGTCCAGGAGTTAGGCCCATTTTGCGCAAGGTGTTCCCATTTGTGAATGTTTTTATATGCTGCCACTGATCAAAATATGTTGTGATTGCCTTGTAAATAGATACGGGCAAAGTATTCATAACTTGTAAAACGATAAGTTGGGTTGCAGATAGCTTTCGAAATGTTTTTTCTAGCGTTCCCGGCCTTAAATCGTCTAATAATTTAGCTGAACGATCTGTGAACTGAAAAACGTTTTCTAAATCGTGACGCATATCGGCCGAAAAATTGAGTTTCTGCGTTAATTCGGTGGCTACTTGACTGGGCTGTGTACTTGTGCAAATCCAACTAAGAAATCGCAGATGCACTAGACCAGATTCTGCCAAAGCCGCTTGTCCTAAGTCGGTCTCAAGATTTAGGTTGAGCTTTTCAAAAACAGATTGTGCGTCATTCCCCCATGTCAGCGAAGTGGAAATTTGGCTTAATACCCGAAACTTATCTAGTTTTTCTAATATCGGTTCAGGCTTAGGCTCATCTAGAATTTTTTCAAACTCATGGCGCAAACGATCGGCCGACAGCAAGTTGACTTTCGCTAAGTCTTGTTGTATCGCCTCAAACGTTTCGGCCGACAAAACAAAGCTTAAACGGCTGGAATACCGCAGGGCGCGAAAAATGCGAGTTGGATCATCTGCAAAACTTTGCGTGTGCAAAATGCGAATCTTCCCTTTTTCAAGATCAGCCTGGCCATCGTATAAGTCCAGCAGTTGTCCAAAATGATTGCCATCAAGACGTACCGCCATGGCGTTAATGGTGAAATCACGCCGTAGTAGATCATCTTGCATGTTTGAAGGGATTACATCGGGCAATGCGGCCGGGTATGAGTAGGTTTCTTTACGGGCTGTGATGAAATCAATCGTAAATGTGAACAGTTCTATAGGAGGGGTCCAGACCGCTGTTCCAAACCGATCGTGCGTAGTTAGCTCGCCACCCAGTTGCTCCCACACAGCCTGAGCTAATGCAATGCCCTCACCCTCTGTTACAAAGTCCAAGTCATTTGAAGAACGGGCTAACAAAACATCCCGTACTGCGCCACCTACTAAATAAGTCGGTTGACCTAAGCCGGTTGCAATATGGGCGACGGTTTTTAGCATATTATTTGCTTGTTTTGATAGACATTTCTCAAGAATTAGCCCTAATTTCATAGGCCGATTATATCTGGGAACCTACTTTTGCCACCTTTAATCCTGTTATAATCGTAACAATGATTTATTTAATTTATGCTTTTGTTGGTTTGATTATTGGTTTGATTATAGGAGGAGTCATCAATCTTTTAGCCGATGATCTTCCGGCTCGCCGTTCCCCGTCATTACCCCATTGCCATGCAGATGAATGTCGACATCGCTATAGCCCAAAAGGTTGGCTGGCCCTCGGCCGCTTTTTGCTTTACGGTGGCCAATGCCCAACATGCGAACAGCCAGAGCGTAAGCGGCCGATTATCATAGAGTTGGTCACCGCATTAACTTGGGGATTGCTTCCGCTATTTGTTTCAACAGTCAATTTGGCAGAATTTTTGATTATAGGCGTTTATTTAAGCATTCTTATTTTAGTTATCGTGATCGATGTTGAGCACAAACTTATTTTGCACGTGGTCACAGTGCCCACAACCCTTATCGCTATTTTAGGCTTAAGCTGGTTTTTGCCCGATAATAACTTGCAACTTGCAGCGCTGGGTGCAGTCACCGGGTTTGTCATGTTTTTCTTCTTTTTTTGGATTGGCGAACGTTTTTTTGGGGCTGGCGCACTGGGGTTTGGAGATGTGACTCTCTCGATGACGATGGGAGCCATGTTAGGGTTTAAGCTGATCATACCTACTTTGGTTATCGGAATCTTGATCGGTGGTATTTTAAGCGGTCTATTGCTGGTCTTTCGGATTGTTAATCGCAATAGCTACGTCCCATACGGACCGTTTTTAGCAACAGCGGGTATGATTATGCTTGTATGGGGAGAACCAATTTTAGAGTGGTATTTTAGCTAAACAAAAAGAGGATATGATGCTTGAACAAAAAAGAATAGCGTTTATTGGTAGTGGGAATATGGCCGAGCCTATGATGGCTGGTTTGATCAAAGAAGGGGTTGAACCTAGTTTAATTACAGCGGCCGATATTCGGCAAGATCGGGTGATTGAATTGCAACAAAAATACGGTATCAAACCGGCCGTTGATAACCAAACAACGGCGGCCGAAGCCGATATTTTGATCTTAGCCGTCAAACCACAATATTTTGACTCGATCGTGCCAGATATCCAAGGGAAGATTTCTAGCAGCAGTCTTGTTATTTCGATCATGGCTGGAACAACACTCAAAACCTTGATGACTGGAACCGGTCATACGGCCGTTGTAAGAGCAATGCCCAACACACCGGCTCAAATCGGGCAAGGGATGACGATGTGGACCGCTACCGGCGATGTGTCGGCTGGGCAAAAAGAACAGGCTCAAGCGGTTTTATCATCGTTCGGCCGGGCCGTTTTCGCCAATGCTGAACACTATCTAGATATGTCAACCGCGATTAATGGTTCAGGACCAGGTTATGTCTTTTTAATTCTCGAAGCGATGGTTGATGCAGGGGTGCATTTAGGATTGGCTCGCCCAGTAGCAAAAGAGCTCGTTTTGCAAACTGTTATCGGTGCTGCAACTTATGCACAGCAGTCCGATCTTCATCTAGCCCAATTGCGTAACAATGTCACCTCGCCAGGTGGCACAACCGCGGCCGGTTTAGCCGCACTTGAAGCGGGTGGCATGCGGACTATTCTCAGTGATTGCATTTGGGCCGCCTATGACCGTTCTGTTGAACTTGGCTCGCCATAAAGAAAATGGGGTAATTGTTCAACAGTTTGAGCTATAAACAACGCCCTTCTGACTGTCACAGTCAGAAGGGCGTTGTTTATTTATAGTAAGGGTCTTTACGCCCTTCTTTGTCGTCTAACTTAGCAACAGTTAGATTTTGATTCGGCCGCTGGCGCGCAACAAGTCGAGCTTGAAGATACAGTTGCGATTTTGATAGGCAGTGGGGAAACCGTCTCTTTGCGGCTAGAAACGGCTGAATCTGCTGAGGTTGGCGTGCAACAACTCGACTCTGCCGTGTTAGAAATCAAACCATTTAAAGGGATTAAAATCTCACGCGGTTTACACATCGTGCGTGGTGGAGCCATTTGAACGACCAACCCATCCTCAGTGACAACGACGTCGTCTACATGATAATTTGAAGTTAAATGGGCCGCATCTCCATACTCAATTCTAATCTCCGCATCACGGTGCAAATTCAGGCGACTATCAACTACATCCCAAATCTTTGTAAATTTGCTCGTTGGCATCTTCTCATCATCCAGTTTGGCCTCTTGTGGGACCCAAATTTGAACAACAACCTCTTTCCAAGAATGTAAGCTATTTCCACAATCGATTGTTTCATAACCAGCATTCTTTATTTCCGTGACATGGTATCCACCTTGGACCACGTTTCCCTGACCAAACTCAAACAACAATGGCAGTTCAGGGGAATTCTGAATTTTCTCAAGAAACTTCGTGACTTGCATAATAATAAACCTCATGGACAACACATAGATAATTGTCTATGTGTTGGTGCAAAAAAAACCTACACTTGATTAACGACAATATCGTTAGCTGGCACCAATTCTGGTGCAAAGTGACCCATTAATTGCCCACAGCAGATTGAAACCATCTTTTGATTCAACGAGCTATAAACTTGTTTACCTTCTTTCCGCCGATCCAATAAACCGGCATCGTTTAAGATTTTTAAATGATGCGAAACCGTGGGTTGTGAAATATCGCCACCCAGCTTTTCAACCACATCACTCACGCACAGCCATTCACAGCATAATAAATGCATGATCTTTTGGCGTGTTTCATCTGCAATGGCTTTGGCGAATAGAACTGAGCTGGTCATATATAGAAGTTTATCTATATGTATTAAAAAGTCAACCCTGTTTTAAGAATAGGTGCGATTGTTTTGGTTTCTAAGTTCTATTTGCCTTTTATCCGTTAGTCTTTAGAATCGCATCAATGAATATTCAGCAGTTACAGAATGGATCAATCGAAGCTTGGACTTGGTTGTTAAGACAACAAGCCAATATGAGTAGCGATACAGTTATCGGTGTGCAAATGGAGCCACTTGAGTATAGAGCTACTCGATTTTCGTTGACTTTAGCTGAATACAGCGAGCCTTTATCGGTCATAGGATTTGAAACCAATCAGACAGAATCGACGTTTTACTCTCGTTTTGCGGCCGGATTGAACCAACTGCCTCCCAAATCTTGGTACGAGTGGCAAAATCGAGATGGCGGGTGGGTTGTTATCGAAGAAAACGGCCCATACCATTCTCCCTCTACATGGTCGCGCGAAGATCTTGATCGCGTGACTGAAAAGTTGGCGGGTTTACACGCAACTTGGTGGGGATCAGATGAATTAAACAATATCGAATTACCTGAACACCCTGTTGTTCAATCTTTTGATTTTGTAGCTATGGCTAACTCAATTGGAAAAGCTAGGCATGATCACCAGAAAAGCCCTATCTTTCCACAGCATGTGGGTAACAAAAACTCACTCTTAAGTGCAACCAGTGCGCAAGGCTCAGTTATCCCGGAGCTGATGATTGCATCGGTTGGTTTTAAAATGCTAAAAAAACTTGGGGGCTGGCCAGACTTGATCGAAGGGATTCATATGAGCGCGCTTGAACATTTGTTACAACGGCCGGAAATCATGCTAAAACCGCTTCAGCATGTACCGCTGACCTTATTACACGGACAACCTGTTTCAGACAATTGGCGTATCAATTTAATGGATGAGACCCATCTGGCAAATTGGCGCAATGTAAGCATCGGCCCGGCCGTCTGCGACTTAGCGATTTTTATTGAAAATTATATATTTTGGCAGACCTCTCACCCTGACCTTCATCGGCTGGTGCCCGGCTCGCTAGAGGAAATGCTGATTGATAGTTACCTGATGCACTTGAGCGAAAATGTTTCGCTAGAAGGGGAAAAACGGCCGGGCTCTAGCCGACACATCCGCCGTTACGCTCTCCCGGCCGCCATTTGTTGGCATACTATTTCTCATTGGTTACCAACTTTTGTGACCTGGTTTGGCAAAATGCCGCAGAGTCGGCATAGCTGGGAAATAGCTGATGAGTTAAGCCCTGAAAGTATCGCTGCATGGGGCATTAACGATCTAAATCAATATCGGCCGGCGATTGGTGCGATTTTCGAACG
>JBLIMP010000165.1:0-10447 GCA_047638855.1 Cellvibrionaceae bacterium
GGGCTGAACCTGATGATTTGGCCGCACTTGAGCGAGGGCTGACCGGCAATGTCACTACTGAAATGAACTTAGCCGTGGGTGATTTAACAGATGCGGCTCGCCATCCCAAAGCATTGAAAGAGCTGTTGAGTCATTTGGACATAAGCGCAAAAGAGCGTTTGGTTCGGGCGGCCGAATTGCCAGGTGGGGCTGAGTTTTTAGAAGTCTGGAACAATTTTATTCAGCTTTACGGTGCGCGTGCTTTATCAGAAATCGATCTAAGTCGGCCGCGCTGGTCGGAAGACCCAACTGCACTATTGCAGATGGTTGTGAATGGACTAGGGCATGGAGAACCAGGGGGACATCGTCAACATTTTCAACACTTAAAACAGTTAGGTGACCGGTCAGCTGAGAAATTGCTCAAACAAGCTCAAAGCGGCTGGATGGGTTGGTTACGCGGCCCGCTTGTGCGTCGCTTGATGCGGGTCAGTCGTAATCTGACCCCGATTCGCGAACACCACAAGTTTATGGTGATTCAGCTATTTAGTATGTTCAAGCAGGTATTTCTTGATGCGGGCAGACAGTTGGCTGAAGAAGGGGCCTTGTCAAGGGTAGAGGATGTTTGGTTTTTGAATTTAACCGAACTACTAGAAGCGATTGACCAGCCGGATAGAGATTGGCTTGCGCTTGTAAACGAACGCCAAGAAGCATTTGAACGATACCAAGACATGACGCCGCCTAGAGTCATAACCAGTGAAGGGGAAATTCCGGTTGCAAAGTTAGACGGTGGCAATGCTCCTGAAGGGGCTTTGATCGGCAGCCCCGTTTCGGCCGGAGTCGTCGAAGGAATTGTGAGAGTCATACTTGACCCAAGCATCGAATCACTGATTCCAGGGGAAATTTTAGTCACTCCATTTACTGATCCCGGCTGGACACCCCTTTTTGTAAATGCGGCCGGGCTTATCACAGAAGTGGGCGGGCTCATGACCCACGGCTCCGTTGTAGCCCGTGAATATGGCATTCCGGCCGTGGTTGGGGTGATTGACGCAACCAAACAGCTCAAAACCGGTCAGCGGGTACGGGTGCATGGAGATGTGGGTTATATCGAATTGCTCGATTAAGATCGCTTGATAAATAGAATATGCAGTGTCTTTTAAAATCTGCCCACTTTCGCTTTCTATATTTCAACCCCTCCAGCTCTACTTCTAGCGCAGTTTAAATCGTTGAATTTTCCCTGTCGCTGTTTTCGGCAACTCGGCAACAAATTCGATTAACCGCGGCCGTTTGTAGCGAGCAAGCTGGCTGTCGCTGTTGCTAGTACAAGAGTCGATCAGCGTTTGTGCCAATTCGGCCGATGGCTCAAAATCACCATGTAGCGTCACATATGCCTTTGGTTTTACCAGCGCATCCTGATCGTGAAAGCCAACAACCGCACACTCAACCACGGCCGGATGTTTGATCAACGCACTTTCTACTTCCATCGGCGAGACCCAAACCCCGCCGACTTTTAGCATGTCATCGCTACGCCCTTCGTGCCAATAATACCCATTTTCATCCAACCTAAATCGGTCTCCAGTTGAAAACCAATCGCCCAAAAAAGTTTGTTTACTGCGTTCGTATTGATGCAAATAACTGAGTGCAATTGTGTCCCCCCGCACCAGCAGATTCCCACTCTCTCCGGCCGGGACCTCATGACCGTCAGGGTCAACAATCTTTAGGTCAAATCCTGGCACCCGTCGGCCGCTCGACCCCGGCCGCATATCGTCCGGCCGATTAGAGATAAAGTTATGATAGACCTCGGTACAGCCTACCCCATTCAAAATTTTGATCCCCGTGCGTTCAAACCATTGCTGCCAAATCGGTGCAGGCAGATTCTCGCCACCCGATACACAAAGCCGAATTGAAGAAAGGTCGTAATCTTGTTCAAAATTTGGCATCGACAAGGCAATCGCATAGCCGGTGGGTGCGTTGTAGAAGATCGTTGGTTTAAACCGATCAACGATTTCAAGCAAATTCGCCGCTTGCCTTGGTGAGCCAGAAAACAACACTACGGATGCCCCAACAGACCATGGAAAGAGCAGGTTTCCACCTGTGCCATAGGTAAAAAAGAGCTTGGCTCCGGCAAATGTCCGGTCGTCCTCAGTCAGCCCCAATGTTTGTTTGCCCCAATAGTCACTAATCAATGGTAAATCTTTATGGGCGTGCAAAATCCCCTTCGGCCGGCCGGTTGTGCCGCTCGAATAGTTTAGCGTTGCGTAATCTTCTCGATGGGTTTGTTCAATCTCAAACGCTTGGCATTCACCCGCAATCCATTCTTTGTAGGTAGATATTAGATATTGGATGTTAGATATTGGTGGCTTGTGCGTACGCTTTGAAATTAGCCATTTTTCATTGTCGATTGCCCATTGGCTATTTTGATTAGCTCCTATCAGTACAACATGCTCTAAAAACGGCTGCGCTGGCAGGATCGGTTCTAGCGCTCCCCATAAACTGGCGTGGATCATAAGCACCCGTGCCCGGCAGTCACGCAAAATATAGTCTAAGTCTGAGCCGGTCATAAGGGTGTTCAACCCGGCCGCAACCGCCCCAACTTTCAGCGTGCCGAAAAAGCTTGTTACCCATTCTGGCTGGTCTAAACACAAAATCGCTACCGTTTCGCCAAAACGCACCTCAAGTTTTTTAAGTGCATGGGCCACCTGATTCGACTCCTCGCTCACCTGCTGAAATGTTAAGTTACGTTCAAGGCTAAACAAGGCGGTTTTGTTAGCCAATCGGGGCAGATTGTGCTCTAAAATGTCAACTGCATTGTAGAAAGTTGGGAGATCAATTGTGTGTAAAGTCATGATGCGCCGCAAACTCCATACGTACAAATAATTAACGCGGCGCATTGTATCTTTAGTAAGTTGTTTGTCAATCAACTCGCTCTGCTCATGTCTTGACTTCTGATTCTAAGGCATGTAATATACTTCTAGTTAGCTAATTAGCTAATTAGCTAACTAGAAGTATATTTACTCTTATCGTGGTGAGCAACAAATGAAACATCTGAAATCTAACACTATATTGTTTTTACTAGGCTTTATCGGGGTGCTATCCGTGATCCCGCTTTTACCCAGGCTATTAGAGGCGCAGCCTCAGCCAATTCCAGTTTCTTTGGCAACATTGCAACTACTATCGGTCATTCAGTCTGCGGTGCTATTAATCTTGATGGTAATTATCGGATCTTTCTTTGCCAGAAAGGTCAATTTAAAAGCCCCTGTCATTTCGGCCGTCGGCAACTCAGAAAGTATGGCTCAAGCTTTGAGGCCACAAATTATGCCTGCTATTTGGGGCGGCACTTTGGGCGGCGTTCTCTTGATTTTATTTTTTAATGGGATGAGCGGCTATCTCCCGGCCCAATTTTTATCCGCTGGCGAACAATTAAGCTTGCCTTGGTATACCCGTCTTCTCTATGGAGGGATTACTGAGGAAATCTTAGTTCGCTGGGGAATTATGTCCCTTTTTGTCTGGGTGCTTTATCGGTTGACACAACCTAAAGAAACACCGGTTAAGTCGTACAACTACCTCTTTGGTATCATCATTTCCGCCATTTTATTTGGGCTAGGGCACCTTCCAGCTGCATCGTTATTAACATCTGAATTAACCACATTATTGATTGTTTACATCATCTTAGGAAATGCGATATTTGGTTTTATCGCAGGCTACCTCTTTTGGAAAAAAGGGCTAGAAAGCGCGATTTTGGCTCATATAATCACCCATCTTATTTTAATTGCTGGTGCAGCATTGGGATTAAGTTAAATAAGCTAGAAATCTTTGCGAAGCCGGAGCGTGGCTAAGATGCTGAGCAAACCTGCCCCAACAAGGAAACCATAGCTTAGTTGATAGCCGATGAGGTCAGACAAACCAAAGCCTTGGCCAGTTTGAAGAATCACCCCGGCGATGGCAACCGACAACATTGAACCCGCAAATCGAGTCATCGAGTAGACTCCGGCCGCCAAACCGGTCTTATCTTCAGCGATATTTTTGAGTGCGGTGCGATGCAGGGCCGCAAGTGAAAGTCCCGTTCCTATCCCGTGGAACATGACGCCCAGCCCGATCCAAACTAGGGAGATATTAATAGGAATTAGGCCGAAATAGGCCATCACCCCTATTTGTATAGCCAACCCCAGCAAGATTAACCTGCGATTGGGCCATCGATCGGCTAGCCGGCCGCCCACACGGATAAAAATGAGCTGGAACACTGAATGGATTGAAAGAAAAAGTCCGATTCTAAGAGCGGAAAGATCATAAATGTCGGCTAAATAAAGCGGAAGCAGGAACGAGATTCCCCGCATCATCGCCATGCGGAAGCCAGCCCCAAGCGAAGCGGGTAAAAAACCCTCCACCCAGAAGATATTTAGATCGATGAGTGGAGCTGAGTGTCGTTTTTCCCATAAGATAAAACCGACTAGAAAGAGGACAAAAACCGCGAGAAGTCGGAAATCTCTCAAGGGCCCGATGCCGGTAATCGGCCGACTAGACAGATAAAAGACAAGAAAGATAATTGTCCCAGCCAGAAGCAAAACGCCGGTCCAATCAAATGTTTTAAGGATGGCCCAATTCGGTTTTTCTTGTGATTGAGGGATTTTCCAGCGTACGATCACAATCGCAAACAAGCCCACCACTAAAGTTGGCAAAAAGATGACGCGCCAACCGAAATTATCAATCAAGAACCCTGCAATCGATGGGGCAAAAATGCTGGTAGCGGGGGCAACCGCATTCCATGTAGCTAAAGCATTTCCGCGCTCTTCAACGGAAAATCGCTGTGACAAAATCGCTAAGCTGAGCGGGGTAATGCCAGATGATCCCACGCCTAAAATGACCCGGCCCACAAAGAGCATGGCCAGATTGCTCGCCGTCAGCACAATAAAGGAACCAATACACAGAATACTGACACCTAAGATAACAAGTCGTCTTTTGCCCAATTGGTCACCCAATCGGCCGAAAAGCGGCATCAGCATCATGAAGGGCAAGGTGAAAGCGATTGTCAGCCAAGCAACGGTATCCGGTGGGATAGCAAAATTATCGCGGATAGTGGGCAACGCAACGTTGAACATCGCCCCATCAAGAATGATGGCCATTGTTGGAAAGAGGAGCGCAATTAAAATCGCACGGCTTTCTATCTTATAGTCCTTATAGTCGGGCTTGTCGTCAGATTTAGAGTCGGCCGATTGGTGGTCTAGATTGGTCATCGACTAATCTTGCCTCAAATCAGAGAAGACGGCACCAAAAATACGGAATTTATACAGATGGTTTAACTTGCGATTTGCCAAACTATGTTTAGGATTCTTCAGATGGTAATTTTCATTTGCTTCAGGTTCTGCCATCGGTTTGCCAACTAAGGATGAAGTGAAATACAATCTGTCTCAATAATAAAACGACCGGACGAAAAGTGAGTTATGTCTGATTTAAAAAATAAAAGAGTAATTATTACCGGTGCTGGGCGCGGAATCGGCCGGGATTTGGCCGAAGGGTTCGCCAAAGCAGGTGCCCATGTTGTGTTAGGCGCACGCAGTACGGGCGAGATTTCGGCCGTGGCCGAAGGCATCCGTCAAGCGGGCGGGGTTGCCCACGCCTTCACCGTTGATGTGACCGACGTAGATCAGGTGAACGCCTTTGTCGCCAACGGCATAAAAGCGTTGGGGGGGCTAGATGTGCTGATCAACAATGCGGGGATCGCCGGTAGTCATAAATTCGCCACCCATCCTGATGAGCTATGGCACAAAACAATCGCTGTGAACCTAACAGGGCTGTATTACGTGACCAAAGCGGCCGTACAACCGATGATCGCCCAAAAATCGGGCCGGATCATCAACATCGCTTCGGTTGCGGGCAAAGTGGGGGGGAAATATATCGGGGCATACAACGCTTCGAAACACGGCGTTTTAGGATTAACTCGCTCACTGGCGGTTGAGCTTGCACCTCACATTACGGTTAACGCGATCTGCCCCGGCTACGTTGACACCCCGATGACTGACGCTACCATCGAAAATATTATCGCTCGAACCGGCATGAGCCATGTCGATGCTGTTCAGGCTCTGGCCGGTCATACGCCGCTAAAACGGCTGGTTGAGGTCGATGAAATCACCTCTTTGGCATTGCTTTTAGCGAGTGATGCGGGACGTGGCATGACTGGCCAATCGATCAATATAGATGGTGGATCGGTGATGTTTTAGGTTGCGAAGCAACCTTATTATCAATTCTTCATTGTCCGTTGGTTATTGCCCATTTCGGTAGAGATTGGCTTAAGAGTACAGTTGCTTGCCAAGCCAAGTTTTTAATGGGCAACGGACAATGAAGAATGGAGAATTGCTAATTATGTTTGATTTCGATTACCAAGTAGAAGAAGGGGTAGCCACGATTACCTTCAACCGGCCGGACGTGCTCAACGCACTGACGTTCGAAATTTACGCCCAACTGCGTGACCTGATGTCCGCATTGCAATACGACGACACCGTTAAATCGATTGTGATAACCGGCGCAGGCAAAGCGTTCTGCTCTGGCGGCGACGTGTTTGAAATCATCGGTGAAATGTTGAACCGTGATATGCGCGGCCATCTTGAATTCTGCCGGATGACCGGTGCGCTGGTGCAAAATATGCGCCTGCTCGAAAAACCGATCATTTCAGCCCTTAACGGCACTACGGCCGGGGCTGGGGCTGTTATCGCACTGGCATCTGATTTTAGACTGATGTCAGAAAAAGCGAGAATTCACTTTTTGTTTGCCAAAGTTGGCCTGACTGGAGCAGACATGGGGGCGGCGTTTTTACTGCCACGCCTTGTAGGACAAGGTCGTGCTACCGAAATTTTGATGTTCGGCGACAAAATATACCCGGCCGATGCGTTGCACATGGGGCTGGTTAATCGGGTTTTGTCACCAGACGAGTTGCTACCGAAAGCCCAAGAGTGGGCGGCCAGGTTGGCTAGCGGGCCAACACTGGCTTACGCCATGACCAAACGGATGATCAACAACGAATGGAACATGGACTTGGTCAGCGCCATCGAACAAGAAGCACAGGCGCAAACCTTGCTTATGATGGGTGAAGACCACCGCATTTTTTACGAAGCGTTTAAAGATAAGAAAGACCCGAAATGGACGGGTAGATAGATATTAAAAATTAGATATTAGATGTTGATTGCGAACGGCCGTCTAATATCTAGCATCCAATATCTAATTTCTATTTCCAAAAATCTAACATGAGAAAAATAATCACCCCCCCTGAATTGGCTCCCCCGCGTGGTTTTAACCACGGTATTTTATGTTCTGGCGGTCAAACGCTGTTTTTAGCCGGGCAAGATGCTGGCGACGCGGCCGGAAACATTGTGTGCCACGGCGATATTGTTGGGCAATACGAGCAAGTGATCAAGAACCTACAAGCCGTTTGCGTTGAAGCGGGCGGCACCTTACAAAACATCGTCAAGATGAACATTTTTGTGAGCGATGCGGCTTTGTACAAAGCACACCTGAAAGAGCTTTCACTGGTGCATCGTCAATATTTTGGCAAATATTATCCGGTGACGGCGTTGTTTGAGATTACCGGTTTTTACCAAGATCATAATTTGGTTGAAATTGAAGGGATTGCTTATTTAGATTAGTAGGTAGGGGTGAGATACCCGCTTGATTGCAAACGTTTCTCTGGCAACCAAGTGAGGGGAACTCACCCGTGGCATGGCGATAATGTATCCAACTGCAAATAATTATTGATTTGCATTAGGCCAACCCCGAAAAATAATTATCTAGCAAACTAGCTCAGGGGAATTGGCTGTGTCAATCAAGTTGACGAGGTGAGGCGATTTTGTTGATGCAATTGCATGTTTTATTCTCGGAAATCGCCTTAACAAATAACTGCCATGCCGTCGGGCGAGTTCCGCCCGCCATTCGATTTCCGTTGTCAGACCGTGCGGGCGTATCTCGCCCCTACCGATATAAAAAATATGAACTTTGAATTAACCCCACAACAACAAGCAATTCAAGAGAAGGTACGTGCGTTTGCCCAAGAAGAAGTTGCGCCGCTCGCCCGTGAAACGGACGAAAGCGGCGAGTTCCCGATGCACCTGATTAAGCGAATGGGCGAGCTGGGCTTTTTGGCGGCCACGATCTCGGCCGATTACGGTGGCTCCGAAATGGACTATCCCAGTTTCACCCTAATTTCAGAAGAACTAGGGCGAGCAGATTCGTCTGTGCGGGGCTTTTTGGCCGTGCATGCCAGCCTCGTGTCGTTAACAATCAACGATTGGGGAACTGAAGCGCAAAAGCAAACCTATCTGCCCTTGCTCGCCAGCGGCGAAAAGATCGGCTGTTACTGCCTGACCGAACCGAACGCTGGCTCAGATGTAGCCAGCATGGAGTCAACCGCCCGTGATGAAGGGGATTCATACGTTTTAAATGGAACAAAACATTGGATTACAAACGGTGGAATCGCAGACATCGCCTTGGTCTTTGCGTCTGTTGATCGCAGCAAACGGCACGGCGGCATTTGCTGCTTCATCGTTGA
Source organism: Cellvibrionaceae bacterium (assembly GCA_047638855.1). Taxonomy (GTDB): domain Bacteria; phylum Chloroflexota; class Anaerolineae; order Promineifilales; family Promineifilaceae; genus WTJY01. The sequence continues at coordinate 8,510 of JBLIMP010000165.1, forward strand.
AACCGCCTGGGACGGCTTTAATCCCCGGCCGATGGGTGGACAAGAGCTAGGACACCGTTCGTCTGACCATGCGTTTATCACTTTTGATGAGTTACGTGTGCCGAAAGAAAATCTTTTAGGCGATGTGGGCGAAGGGTTTAAAGTGGGGATGAGTGCGCTTGATCACGGCCGATTAGGGGTCGCGGCCGGTGCGGTTGGTATCGCTCAAGCCTGTTTAGATGCATCCTTAGATTTTGCCCGCAAGCGTGAACAGTTTGGCAAACGGATCGGTGATTTCCAGATGATCCAGGCGAATATCGCTGACATGTCGGCCGATATCGAAGCGGCCCGCTTGCTTGTGTACAAAGCGGCCGATATGAAGCAAAAGGGGCTGCCAACGACCCGGGCAACTTCAACCGCCAAACTTTTCGCCACAGAGATGGCGTGCAAAGCGGCGGCCGATGCGGTGCTGATTCACGGCGGCCGGGGATACAGCAGCGAGTATCCGGTTGAACGCCTTTATCGTGATATTAAGGGGCTACAAATTTACGAAGGCTCGTCCCATGTGCAACGCATTGTAATCGCACGGGATCTAATCGGTAAAAATTAAAAGTAAGCAGTTATCAGTGACCTTGTTATCAGTTTTGGAGTCGCCTTAAACTGATAATCAACGATTGAAAACTGGCAATTCCATATGAACCAAAACTCTTCTCTCAACTACGTTTCGTATTTAAAGGTCGATCAGATATTGACCGCTCAGGAGCCAAAATCAACCGGACCAGATGGGTTCGAACATGATGAAATGCTCTTTATCGTGATTCACCAAGTGTATGAACTGTGGTTCAAACAAATTTTGCACGAGATTGATCGGGTGAATGCTTTGTTACAAGCCAATGAGTTATCGCCCGCTTTAGCAACGATGCAACGGATTTTAACGATTTTAAAAACGGTGGTTGGGCAGATTGATATTCTCGAAACGATGACCCCTTTGCAGTTTAATTCGTTTCGCAAATTTTTAGACAACTCTAGCGGTTTCCAGTCGGTACAGTTTCGTGAGGTTGAGTTTTCGTTGGGCTATAAACGCAAAACGATGATCGATCATTTTCCAGAGGGGCTGTACGGCCGGAAACAGCTCATAGCTCGTTTTGAAGCACCCTCTTTATGGGACAATTTTCTTGGGTTTTTGAAGGCCAATGACTATGCTGTACCTGACTCGCTTTTGAACCGGGATGTGACGGCCCCGATCAACGAATCGGCCGAACTTCAACAAGTGCTGCTCGACGTGTATCGCAATGATGTATGGATCGGCCGCTTGTGTGAACGGCTGGTTGATTTGGATGAGGGGTTGCAGGAGTGGCGCTATCGGCATGTGAAAATGGTGGCGCGTACGATTGGGGCGAAGATGGGGACGGGGGGATCGTCTGGCGTGAAGTATTTGGAGTCGACCTTACGGCCGATGTGGCCTGATTTGTGGGCGATCCGGTCAGAATTATAGCCATGTGATTTGCAGGACGTCGTTTGTTACGAATAAGAGTCAGTTCCGATTTTCGTTACACCCATCATCAAACACAATCCCCTCATCATATTTAATGATGGGCTGCAACTTGGCGAGAAGCGTTATAGGACTTTCTGGTCAATCACACTTTGCAAAGAAGCCGTATCATCCCTTATTCATTAAGTTTAGATAATGGGAAATTATTAAATTGCTTGAAGCGTTTCTTGTACACCGGTAAGACGGCAATGGCAATAAACAAACTGTTGCACTGTTCCAAATGGTGTATGATGCGCCTCTTTCTCATGTTTTATCAGCGTGAACAATTCACCAAATTCGGCATGCAGTTCATCAGCCCGATACCTAACAATTGGTAAGCCGCTACATTTTATAGGGCCATCTTCAGCGAACGTCGCAACAATCACATGCCCCCCTGGTTTTACTGAATCGACAACTTTTTCAATATA
>JBLIMP010000166.1:0-10345 GCA_047638855.1 Cellvibrionaceae bacterium
GAACGTAAGTTTTTTGAACATATCGGTCATCCGGCCGTTTGGGCGGCTGAATGGTCGCCCGCAAAGATGGCTGACGTACTGGCGAATGGTCGGCCGATTTTGTGCGTGACTGACATTTACGGACTGCCCTATTACCAGCCGCAGGTCCATTTTCCAGGGCACGGAGTGGTTGTAACCGGAATCAACAGTGAAACTGAAGAAGTCGATCTGGCCGACATCGCCTCGCCAGAATTAATAACGGTCCATTGGGACCATTTGAAGGCGGCTATGAGCGAAAATCGGCCGCCGATGATCGAGCCGTTTCAATGGATGCCTGCCCCCGTTCTTGACTCGTCTACCATCAACGAAAACAGTATTCGAGCGGCGATACAAACAGCGGCCGATTTCATGCTACGTTCAACCCATCCTGAAGAAGGGCTACACGTCATGCCAAAAATGATCGAAGAGATGGGAGCAAAATGGGCGCATGAAGAAACGTTCGCATGGACCGCCCGCTTTGGCTATCAGGCGATTGAAAAACGTGGCTCTGGCGGTGGTGGCTTTCGCAAGCTGTATGGTCACTTTCTCGAAGAAGCGGCCGAATTTATTCCGGCAATCACCACCAGTGGTGCGATCCAAGATACTTTCAAATGTAGCGAACTGTGGGGTGCTTTTGCTGGCACACTGAAACAAATTTTTATCCAAAACGATCCAGCTTTATTTTCACAAGCGCAAGATCAGCTAAAAGGGATTTTTGCGGCCGAAACGGCTCTGATGGAAAAGCTAGATCGGATTAATAATTAATACAATCATTTAGCACCCTGTGCAGGGGTCTACGCCACCGGCTTGGAGCTATCTCCGAAGGGCAAACTTGTTCCCCGGTGGCGTAGACCCCCTACGAGGATATTCGCAATTTCTAACTATCTATGACTAACAAATGGCAAGGTAACTTTACTCAAGGCAGTTTTTTTGGTGCCAACCCAAATAATCCTGGCGGGCTACAGCTAGAATTTGTCCCTATTAAAACGGAAGACGGTATCATGGTGCGCGCAGAAACAAGCGTCGAGCAAAAGTTTGAAGGGCCGCCGGGCCATGTCCATGGTGGCATTTCATCCGCTATTTTGGATGAAGCGATGGGAAATGTCTGTTTTAAAAACGGCTATACTTGTGTCTCAGCTACTCAAACCACAGATTGGCATCGGCCGACACCACTCAAGACTGTGCTTATTATTGAAGCACATATTAAACACGTTGAGGGGAAGAAAGTATCTACCGAGTCAAAGTTGATGTTAGAAGATGGCACGATACTTGTTTCAGCAACCGGTATTTACATTAATCGGCCGGATCTTTTTAAAAAATTTGCGGCAGCCCTTGCAGGGCAAGAAGAGAGAGGAGGATAGAGAGAAAAGAGGAGACATTTCTTGTCTCTAAGCTCTTTTCTCTCTTCTAATTTTTATGCGAAAACCAAGAATCTTAATCGCCAAACCTGGGCTAGATGGGCATGATCGCGGTGCAAAAGTAATCGCTCGGGCGTTGCGTGATGCGGGCATGGAAGTGATTTATACCGGCCTGCGCCAGACACCGGAAATGGTGGTGGAAGCTGCCTTGCAAGAAGACGTGGATGCGGTAGGGCTCAGTATTTTATCCGGTGCACACACGGCCCTGGTCCCTCGTATTTTGGCGTTGATGGCTGAAAACGAAATGAGCGATGTGCCGGTTTTCTTAGGCGGTATTATCCCGGCCGATGATATTCCAACGATGAAGGCGGCCGGAGTGGCGGCCATATTTGGCCCTGGCTCCAGCATCGACGAAATTTCCAAGTTTATTTTGTCCCACTTATCACAGCAAAACATCGGGTAGGCCAAGGCACTCCCTACGGTCGGGTCGAAGGGAGCGGAACCGCCGTTTCTCTTTGAAACTAAGGTGAACCCGCCCCCTTCGACCCCTACGGAAATATGTTCATGACACAGGTATCCGAACTCATCACCCAATTAAAAGATGGCTCTGTCCGTGCTTTGGCTCGCCTAATCACAACCGTTGAAAACAACCCAGATGCGGCTCGTGAAGTGGTGCAGGCGATCTATGCTGACACCGGCCGAGCACATGTGGTGGGGATTACCGGCCCGCCAGGGGCTGGCAAGTCGTCGCTTGTGACTGAAATCGGCCGGGAACTGCGCCAACGCAACTTAACAATTGCCATTCTAGCCATCGACCCATCTAGCCCATTTACCGGCGGTGCGATTTTGGGAGATCGGGTTCGCATGCGCGATTTATCGGGCGACAAAGGGGTCTTTATCCGCAGTATGGCTTCTCGTGGCAATTTAGGAGGTCTGGCGAAAGCGTCCGGGGCGGTTGTCAAACTGCTCGACGTGGCCGGTTATGATCTCATCTTGCTAGAAACAGTTGGGGCGGGGCAAGCTGAAGTTGATATCGCAACTCAGTCACACACCACTTTGGTCGTTGAAGCACCAGGGATGGGGGATGATGTTCAGTCGATTAAGGCGGGTATTTTGGAGATTGCTGACATTTTGGTGGTCAATAAAGCGGACAAGCCTGGGGCATCCCGCACAGCTAAATCGCTAGAGATGATGTTACATTTAGGGCCGACGGGCGGCACACGTCATCATGGGGTGATTGTTGATACGCCAGAAGTAATAATGAAACAGTCGGCCGATGCTTGGCAAATTCCGGTGCTTAAAACAAGCGCATCTAACCAAACTGGTATTATCAAGTTGGTTGATATGATCTTAGCTCATCAAATCCATTTGAAAGATACAGGCCAATTGGAGGAGCGAGAGCAGCAAAGACATAAAAAGGAAATTGAACAGATTTTGACTGAACGTTTGCTGGCGCAATATCTAAAATCAGGTGAAAATCCGAAGCTTGAAAAGCTTCTTTCACAAAATACCGATCCGTACACGGTTGTTGATCGATTGCTGGAAGCAAAAAAATAATTAACAAGGAATAATGAACGGGAAATGGCTAATTTCCGGCCGTACATATCCAACTAACCACTACTATCTAACCTCCAATATCTAATATCTAACTTATATGACTATCGAACACTATCAAAACGAAAAAATTTCTTGGCTTGAAATGCCATTAACCGAAGTTGAAGACCCTGGAATGCAAAAGTTGTTTGCCAAAGCGAAAGAGGTATTTGGGTTTATTCCCAATGTCTTTTTAGGCTATACCATTCGGCCGAGCCATTTTAGCCACTGGTTTAATCATTTCCGTGAAATAACCCAAGGCGAAAGTGAGCTTACAGTAACTGAAAGAGAAATGATTGCTGTCGTAGTCTCAAATGAAAACGGTTGCTTGTACTGCCTTGTCGCGCATGGAGCTGATCTACGGGTTCAATTAGGCGACCCGATTTTGGGCGACCGCATTATGTTTGATTACCAAAAAGCGGGTCTTGACGAAGAAACGATGGTGATGCTCGACTATGCGGTCAAAATCACCGTGAATCCGCTTGACTGCGGTGAAGGTGATATTGAGTATATGCGTCAGCTTGGCTTTTCAGATAAGAAAATTTTTGACATTGCTGAAATTTCAGCAATGTACAATTTTACAAACCGGCTAGCGTCAGCCACCGGTATGATGCCGAACCCTGAATATCATGGAATGGGCCGGTAAACAGTGGACAGTATTCAGTGATTAGTTTATTTCTCATGACTAAGATGCTGACTAGCTGACTAGCTGACTAGCTGGCTATCGAATAGGAGATCAAATGAAAAAAGCGGCAGATATGGTTAAAGAAGCGAATGAAATCATCGAAGTGATTTCGGCCGAAGAGGCTATCGCTATGCAGGATCAAGACGATGTTACGTTCATCGACATTCGCGAAATGGGCGAATTGTTGAGCAATGGCAAAATCCCCGGTTCGCATCGTGTACCACGCGGAATGCTGGAGTTCTGGGTTGACCCAGAAAGTCCGGCCCACAAAGTAGAGGTATTTCCTCCGGGAAATAAGTATTACTTCTACTGAGCTGGTGGAGGGCGGTCGGCTCTGGCCGCCAAAGCGTTACACGACATGGGTGTTCCCAATGTAGGACACATCGGCACCGGCATCAGTGGCTGGAAAAAAGCTGGTGGAGAAATTGAAGAGGTCGGTCAAGCATGAAGCATGTAAAGGATATGGTCGAGGAGGCGAACAAGGTTGTTGAAGTCATTTCGGCCGAAGATGCAATCGCCTTGCACAGCCGAGACGGTGTCACCTTTATCGACATTCGCGACGTCCGTGAATTGTGGCGCAGTGGCAAAGTGGCTGCTGCAAAACATGCACCACGTGGCATGCTTGAGTTTTGGACCGACCCAGAAAGCCCATACTACAAAGAGGATCTTTTCCCGAAAGAGGGCGAAGAGAAAAAATGCTACCTCTACTGAGCGTCAGGATGGCGGTCGGCTCTGGCCGCCAAAGCGTTATATGATATGGGTGTCCCTAATGTGGGCCACATCCGTACCGGCTTCACCGGCTGGAAAGAGGCCGATGGGCCGATTGAAGAAGTAAAACCGAAAGAACGATAGATATTAGATATTGGATGTTGGAGATTAGTGAGGTTGAGTCTACTAACATCTAGTATCCAATATCTAACATCCCTTCCCCATGCAACATATCATCGACACATTTAACAAGCATTCAATCATGCATACGATTGATGCCACAATCACTCATCTCGCACCCGGTGAAATGGACATTACGTTGCCCTATCGAGCAGATTTGGGGCAACAGCAAGGATTTATGCACGCAGGAATCATCACGACGATAGTTGATTCCGCCTGCGGATTAGCGGCGTTGTCGCTTATGCCAGAAAATTCGGATGTGGTGACGGTTGAGTTCAAGGTGAACTTTATGTCACCGGCCGTAGGCGATCGATTTGTCGGCAAAGGGCGAGTGGTTCGATCAGGCAAAACATTGACAGTGACACAGGGTGACGTTTATTCGATTCAAGATAGCTCTGGAGCAGAAAAGCATATTGCTACGATGCAAGCCACCATGTTTCGGATTACGGCCGCTAAATAGCCCCTCTTGCACTGTTTCTTTTTCAGGTGCCTACTAATTTCCTCATTCTAACTTTTTATGTTTGAAAATCTTTTAGATCGCTTACGGTGTAAGCATGAGTCAGTTTAAAAACAAAAAAGCTTGAGGAATTTAAATTCCCCAAGCTTTTTTATCAGTTTTCTTTAACAGGCAACATTATTTCAAAGTTACCGATGCTAGTAGGCAGTTTCGCTCTTTCGAGAGTCGCTCTCTCTTATAATAATGTGTCTAACAAATCGGCATTTTCCTCAGTTAAAAAAGGAAGCGTAAGTCGATAGTCGCCAGTAGGCTGATCTTGCCAAATTCGGCCGCCGTGCCGCTCAAATACTGCACTTAAAATCGAGAACCCTATATCTACTTCCTCTGGCACAACCTCCGTATCTATAGTCGGAGGAATATGAGAATCAAGTAAAGTTTGATTAGAGATAGAGACTAAAATCTCACTTCCTACTATCCAGTAGCAAATCTCTATAGCTCCACCCGCCTCAACACGGCTTCCCATCCCAATTAAAATCTTCTCGAGAATTGAGGCAATTTGTTCAATGTCAAATATCGATCTAACGATCCCCTCTGTGTGTGGAACAATTCGAGTTTGAATATCATTTTCTTGTAATTCTCTATTCGCTTTACGAGCACATTCATCTAGAAAAGGAGCAATATCAACACGTTGCATTTTCACTGAAGATGTTGCCTCTATATGAGCAAGATTCAACAAATCATAGATAAGGATCAGCATCCGATCAAGATCATTTTCAATTTTCCTGAAGTAGTGGCTCTCTTTGCAATCCTCTTGCAGTTTAAGCATGCGTTGCAGCAATGAGACACTTAGCTTAATGCTTGTAAGCGGGTTTTTGAGATCATGAGTCACCGTGTGAATCAACTCGTTTTTCAGTTGATTCACCTTTCCAAAGTAAGCCTGCTCTCGTTGCCGTAGCTCTTCATTCTCTTTCTTTTGCCGAAACAATTCGATATGAGCCGCAACCCTAGCCTCAACTTCATGAAAATGAAATGGCTTTGTCACATAATCAACTCCACCTGCTTCGAAACCGCGCAGCTTGTCGGTCTGTTCGCTGTGAGCACTTAGGAAAATTACAGGAATCTCTCTTAACGATTCGTCGTTTCTGAGTGTTTCGCAAACCTCATATCCACTCATTCCGGGCATGGCCACATCGAGCAAGATTAATAACGGCATTAACCTGCGGGTTTGTTCCAATGCTTCTTGCCCGTTTGAAGCACTATCAACATGGTAGCCACGCCGTTTCAGCATTCTTGCGAGTAGTATTCTGTTGTCTGGGATGTCATCGACAATTAAGATGTCGACTTGAGTATCTTTAACTTGCACGGAGGATATCTCCTATTACAAAATGTATATAAAAAAACATTGTAGCAGTACAAAAATTATTTTGAGCTACTTTATGACTATTAGGACAGGCTATTTCACGTCTTGTTTAGTTTTACCGGTCCGAATTAAACAAAAAGAAACGTCCATACTTTTATGGCTGTTTGATACCTTCTCCGCTATAGTTAAATTCAAACTTCCACCTATTTTTGAGGCACAAGAGGCAAATAAATTAGATGAGTCAATTACTCGACGGCTTAAACGAATCACAGAAACTAGCGGTAGCCGCACCTGATGGACCCGTTCTAGTTCTAGCGGGTCCAGGCAGCGGAAAGACCCGTGTACTTACACACCGTGTCGCTTGGCTGGTCCAAGAAGCAGGTGTGGCACCTTGGCGTATTATGGCCGTTACCTTTACGAACAAAGCAGCGCGTGAAATGCGAGAGCGTACTGAAAAGATACTAGGTAGCAATTTACGTGGATTGTCAGTTGGGACTTTTCACTCAACATGTGCCCGCATTTTGCGCCGAGAAGTTGGGGAAAGTTTACCCCACTACACAAGAGATTTTGTTATCTTCGATACAGATGATCAAAAAGCAGCGATTAAGCAGGCGATGGCTGATCTCAATATCGATGAAAAGAAGTTTAACCCAAATAATATGCGAAATGGGGTGAGCCAAGCGAAGAATGCGTTAATCCGGCCGGAGGATTACCAAGCCAACAACTACATGGGAGAGATGATCGGCCGGATTTACCGCCGCTATCAAGACGTTCTAATTACCAATAACGCAATGGACTTTGACGATTTGCTGATGAACACGGTGATCTTGTTTGATCAAGCGCCTACTGTTGTCAAACGGTATCAAGAACAGTATCAGCATGTTTTGATCGATGAATTTCAAGATACAAACTTGACTCAATACGGCATCATCAGTCGATTGGTTGGAGAGAACAATCTCTTTGCTGTCGGTGATGCTGATCAGTCGATTTACCGCTGGCGAGGGGCCGATGTGCGCAATATGCAACGGTTCTATCAAGATTATCCCGACGCGTTAGAGATCAAACTTGAACAAAATTACCGCTCGACTCAAGTTATTTTAGATGTGGCCCAAGGTGTCATTCAAAATAATCCAGATCGGGTTGATAAAGCACTGTTTACAGAGCGCAAAGGGGGCGAGCAAGTTCACCTCAAAGAAAATTACAATGATCTTGAAGAAGCGAGCCAAGTCACCCACACGATCAAAAATCTAATGTTAGAAGGGTACAACCCAGGGGATTGTGCGGTGATGTACCGAACCAATGCGCAGTCTAGGTCGTTAGAAGAGGCGTTTATTCGGGAAGGGATGCCTTACCGATTGGTGGGAGCCACACGCTTTTATAATCGGCGAGAGATCAAGGACATTGTTGCCTACTTAAGGCTGATTCACAATCCGGCCGATGAGTTTAGCTTTGCTCGGATTGTGAATACGCCAAAAAGGGGTGTCGGTGGCAAAACGATTAGTAGCTTAAAAGCGTGGGGGCAAGATTGGGGATGGCAGCCGGGCGAAGCGGTAATGGAAATGGCAAAACAGCCAGACATGCAGCACCCGTTTACGATGCGGGCTTACAAGCCTCTAAGCGATTTCGGCCGTCATTTAAACAAATGGAACGAGCAAAAAGATGCAGTACCTATTGCGGAACTACTTGATCAAGTGTTGGAAGCAATTGGCTATAAAGCGTACCTAGATGACGGAACTGATGAAGGTGAAGAGCGTTGGGCAAACGTAATCGAATTTCGGAATGTGGCCACACTGGCCGGTGATATCAAGCTCAATGAGTTTCTAGAAGAAGTTGCCCTTGTTTCTGAAGTCGATAATTTAGACGAAGAGACAAAAGCCGCTACTTTACTGACCCTTCATGCGGCCAAAGGGCTTGAATTTCCAGTTGTCTTTTTGGTAGGTCTTGAAGAAAGGATTTTGCCCCACAGCCGATCGATAGAAAGTGATGACCGTGAAGAAATGTCTGAGGAGCGCAGGCTGTTTTACGTGGGGGTTACCCGAGCAAAGGATAGGCTATATCTGTCTTATGCCTTTCAACGCATGAACTGGGGTCGATTAGAAGCCCAATCCCCCTCCCGTTTTCTAAAAGAAATTCCAGAACATTTAATCATTGGCGGCCGTTCGGGCAGGTCGGGGCGGAGCGAAGTAAAAAAGAAGGCAAGCTCTTGGTCTTGGGACAAAGGGGATTCTGGCGGACATGGAAACAGGCCAAAAACAAAAAGCTTTGGAGACGATCCGTTTGGCGGGTCGAGTAGCAAGCCGTTGCCAAAACGAAGCAGCGGCCGACCTGGAGCCGCAGGGGGTAGCAGTCAAAAACGGCCGGTTTATGGGCAAGACACAGATCGAAATGCACCTAAGAAAAAGGTGCGTACATCAATCCCAGATGCAAGCCAGATCGAAGCTCGTCGGGCGAAGAACAAAGAGCCGTTTAATACCCGGCCGACTGAGTCAGAAATGGCCCAATCGACCCGACCACCTGCTTCAAAGAACGAAGTTGAGTTCAAAACAGGCGATCGCGTCATGCACGCAAAGTTTGGTCAAGGGATTGTCATGTCAAGCAAACTAACCGGTGCGGATGAAGAGGTAACAATTATATTTACCGAGGGCGGGGCTAAAAAGTTAGTAGCGAGCATGGCGAAGTTAGAGAAGATTTAGGCGGGGGCCAAGTACAGTGTTTCGCAAATAATCAACACTTTGTGCGCAGTGCCGAATCCGGCTTCGACAGGCGTTCGGCTGAGCTCACGCCGAACGCCTCAGCCTACTTGCACGAAGCTCCCTGAGCCTGTCGAAGGGCGATGCCACTACTTAAATGGGAACTCTACAACGGTAGCCTGAGCGACCCCATTTGGTGTATTCACCTCTACGACACTGCCTAAAGCCGTATGGTCGATTGGTAAAAGCGCAATGCCGATATTGTTATCGAAACGGGGAGACCATGTAAAACTGGTGAGACGAGCTTGATCATACGTATGGCCAACAACGGACCAAATTTGATCATTGACCGGCAATGGATCAACCCCATCAATATATAAACCAACTAACTTCCGTGTGACCCCATCTTGCTGAATTTGACGCAATGCGTCTTTGGCAACAAAATCGGCCGCCATATCTAAATGAACATACTGACCTAAGCCCGCTTCCCACGGGTTCATATCGGGCAACAGATCATGACCAAAGTTGAGCAAGCCACTTTCAATGCGTTCAATTCCATGTGGTGCGCCAGGGGTAATGCCATACTTTTGCCCAGCTTCCCAAATCGTTTCCCACAATTCAACCCCGCGCGAGCCATCTTGTAGATAGAGTTCGTACCCGCCTTGTTTGCTCCAACCCGATTTGGCAATCACCATTGGAATGCCATTCAGCTCAGCTTCGCGAAACCAGAAAAACTTAATATCGCTGATCCAATCACCAAACAGGTCAACCATCAGTTCATATGATTTTGGACCTTGCACAGCGAGTGGGGAAACATCTGGCTCGGTTATTTCGACATCCATTTTTAGGCCGACATTGAGCCCTTTTGCCCATAACAAAATATCGTGATCGGCCAAGGACAGCCAGAAGCGATCTTCGGCGATTTTAAGCATGATTGGATCATTGAGCATCCCCCCTTTATCATCAATGATGGGGACATACATGCAGCGGCCGACTTTGCATTTTGAAATGTCACGACAGGTGAGAAACTGGGTAAATGCGGCCGCATCTGGCCCCCTAATTTCGACTTGGCGTTCTACGGCCACGTCCCACAAGGTGACCCGTGTCGTTAGGTTTTCATAGTCGGTCATCGGGTCGCCGTAAATCGACGGCATGTACATATGGTTATAGACTGACATCACTTTAATACCGTGTTTAATAGTGGCTTCGTAATAAGGTGATTTGCGAATGCGCCCTGTCATGGCAATCTGAGGTGTTGGATGTTTGGACATAGTTGTCTTCCTGATTCTCTTGAGG
>JBLIMP010000167.1:0-10334 GCA_047638855.1 Cellvibrionaceae bacterium
ATTTTGCATATGTTAAAACGGGAAGATTGGGAAGCTGCGGTTGAAAAGGGTATCTACCAACCGGAATCAATTGAAAAGGAGGGGTTTATCCATTGCTCACTACCCGACATGCTTGTTACAGTTGCCAACGGTTTATATTTAGGGCTAACTGATATGATCATTTTGGTGCTAGATGCCGACAAGATTGAGGCCCCGTTAGTTTATGAAGACTGTTATGAAACTGGGCATGACTTTCCCCATATCTATGGATCGATAACGCCTGACTGTGTCATCAAGATTGTCGATTTTCCGTGTGATGCGGATGGGCAATTCACGTTACCGGCCGAACTTGCTTGAGCCTGTGTATTCAATTATGGGGCACATTTAATTTAGCTTTCTGGTTTGTGTTAATCGATTGTGCATCATTGTATGATGACAGACTATATGGTTTTCGCTAAACTCCTGCCTATCAAATCATCCCAGAAACAACAGGGAAATTCCCCCCTTAAAGCAAGAGGTTATCCATGGATATACAAATCATTCCTATTGACGAAAGCAAGAAAAAATCACCCCCAAAAGATTTTGCATTTGGTAGCACGTTCACCAATCACATGTTCACCCACCAGTATTCAACTGAAAAAGGGTGGCACGAGGCGAAAGTTGAGCCGTATAAAATGCTCAGCTTTGACCCAGCGACTACGGTTCTTCATTATGCTCAAGAGATTTTTGAAGGAACCAAAGCATATCGGCGTGCTGATGGGCATATCAATCTATTCCGGCCGTGGGAAAATGCGAAACGGTTTAACAGATCAGCCGCACGTATGAGCATGCCCAGCGTTGATATAGAAGGGCACGTTCAAGCGATCCTCGCACTTGTTGAAATCGATAATGAATGGGTGCCGACAAAAGATGGGGCAACCCTTTATATTCGGCCGACCATGATCGCGACTGATCCGTTCCTAGGGGTACGGGCCAGTGACACCTATCTGCACTACATTATTACCGGCCCTGTTGGTAACTATTATCCGGGTGGTTTAGCACCCGTTTCAGTTTTTATATCAGACGAATATCGCAGAGCGGCACAAGGTGGAACCGGCGCAGCAAAAACAGGTGGCAATTATGCGGCCAGTTTGCTTGCTGGTGAAGCGGCGAAAAAAGCTGGCTATACCCAAGTGCTATGGCTTGACGCCAAAACGGGCGAGCATATTGAAGAAGTCGGTACCATGAACATCATGTTTGTTTATGAAGGCAAAAAGATTGTCACCCCGAAACTAACAGGGTCGATTTTAGCCGGTATCACCCGTGACTCCTTGTTGCGGCTAGCCCCAGATTTGGGATATGAAGTAGAAGAGAGAGTCTTAAACGTTAACGAGGTACTCGCTGATATCGCTTCTGGAAAAATTACAGAAGCCTTTGGCTGTGGCACCGCCGTGGTTATTTCCCCCGTTGGCACTTTTGGATATCAGGGTAAAGATACCCAAGTGGGTGACGGCGGTGTAGGCCCTGTTTCACGGAAACTGTTTGACGAGTTAACAGCGATTCAGTTCGGCCGGAAAGAAGACCCCTACGGCTGGATTCACACCATCGAAGTTGAATAGCATCGGATCTGAGCTTAGTTTATGAACTTTCAAGAAGAACTCGCTTATCGTTTTAAAAGCCAAGCCGATTTTTCCCGAACCTATTCCCAACTCTACGCAACCCTGTTTTCGCTTATAGCGGGATGGGTAGAGTCGGCCGAGCAGGATGCGAATCCGGTGGCCACATGGCTGCTCGAAGCCAGTCAAACGCGTAATCCCTTTGATGTAACCCTGCTGCTGATGGCAGGGTTACACGAAGCGGTATTGGCAAAGCACAATGGTACGGCTGAGCTTGCCAGGTTTTACCCAACGGCCGGGGGCGGCCGATCACCCACTGATCAAGAGCTGCCTGCTATCTTCGAAACCACCCTCTTAAATTTAAAAGAGCATTTGGCCTATGTGATCCAAACCGCAACGGTGCAGACCAATGAGACGGCACGCGGCTCTGTCTGGCTTTTGCCGTTGGCTTTTAGCCATTGGGAAAACGTAACGCTACTCGATTTAGGGGCCAGTGCTGGATTAAATTTAATTTCTGAACAGCGTCGGTTCGATTTTTATGCGCCTGACTCTGACGACCCTTTAGTATCGTTTGGAAAAGCGGCCGAAGAGCAGATGGTTGTCAAAGCGACCGGAGATTGTGCGGCTTTAAGCCGGTTGTCTAAACCGCCACGGCTTCCTCAAATTACAGCCCGCTACGGGATCGATTTACTCCCGTTCCCGATTGAAACCGCAGCAGATGCGACACGACTCACTTCGTACATTTGGGCCGATCAGCCAGAACGTGTTGAGCGGTTATCACAGGCGTTAGCCATCTTTCAAAATGTACAACAATCGGCCGCGCCAGTTCAACTCGACGCAGTCCGCTTGCCCAATGAGTTGCCAGCCTTTTTACAAACATTGTCTCCAGACTCAAAAACCCCATTGGTCATCTACAATACCTATATCACGCAATACTTTAGAGACGAACGTGCAGAGTTGGGTGAGATTATTCGTGACTGGGCCGCTCAGCAAATCCGGCCGGTGTTATGGCTACAGTGGGAACCGTCTCTAGGCTGGGAAGAGAAACCAAATGCTGATGAGTTTGGCTGGTGTGCATGGACGGCCGATTTATGGCAAAACAATAAACCGGCTCAAGAAAGCCGCTCGTTTCATTTGGGATGGGTCCATCCACATGGTCTCCAGGTTCGCTTTTTAGCCGGATTACAAGAATGGGCTGATTTTTGGAACTCTTAAATTGTAAAGGCATTTCCCTGGCGATTCATGCCGAATGGCACTGTTCTAAAACGCAAATCCTAGCTACAGTTTGACGATGAGCACCTCCCCGACATTAGACAAAAGATTGCAGGCACGACAGCGGCCGGTCGGCCGGTCACACGTTATGTACCAGAGCTGGCACGACTTATTGTTTTTACATTGGGAGATGGATGCGGCCGAAATTCAAGCGTCTCTTCCGCCTGGACTAACGGTAGATACATGGAACGGGAAAGCCTACATCGGTATTGTGCCATTTCTTATGCGCAACATTCGGCCGCGCTACTGTCCGGCCGTCCCCGGCGTTTCAAACTTTCATGAAGTGAATGTCCGTACCTATGTCTATGACCAGCATGGCACGCCCGGCGTTTGGTTTTATTCGCTGGATGCCAATCAATGGCTGGCTGTACGTTTGGCCCGAACCTTGTTTCAGCTCCCCTATTATGATGCCCAGATGGGACATCAAAAGAGCGGTGATCATCACATCGATTATCAATCCCATCGAAAAGGGACCGATTTGTCGATGCGATCAAACTTTAATTATGGGATTGGGGAAAGCTTGGGATCGGCCGAACCCGATAGTTTTGAATTCTTTTTGGCCGAACGCTATATCCTTTTTGCATATCGGCAAAACGGGCAACTTTACTCAGGGCAAGTCGTCCATACTCCGTACCCGCTTTATCATGCAGATGTGCAGACTCATGATACAAGTCTGATCAGATTAGCCGGTTTTCAAGCCCCTGGCCGACAGCCGGACCATGCGCTTTTTTCAACCGGTGTCGATGTCGATGTCTTCGCGATTCAGAAGGTTTTATAGCTGTGTCAGTCCGGTTTTGAGATAGGCTTCATCACACGGTTCATTTTTACTTGAATGAGCAGACTATACGCAGAAACAAAGATAAAAGTGTAGGTTCATGAGGTTGAATTGTTTTATTGTTACAACAATTCGCGAAGTGATCCGTAAAGCACACATTCAGCCAGAACCATTTAAGGTACTACGAAAACTGCTGGCTGAATAACGAAAGCATGACAGAACACATTTCTAACCGGAAAGACGGTTTAGTGGCTGATCAGAATCAGCCAGAAGCCAGCCAAAGTTGGCATTGGAATAGCAAACAGCTACTTGGGCTTTCTCCCGACGTGATGACGGTGAAAGCAACTGCGCGTTTAATTGATCCGGCCAGATGGGAGCTGTTGGGCCAAAACGACACGTTTATTTGGGGGCTACTCAGTCGGCCGAATTTATCACCACACAAAATTTTTGTGCGCTTGGCCGATCTAACTGGGGAGTGTAGCTGCATATCGACCAAGCATCCGTGCAAATTTTTAATCGCCCTGCTGGTACTATTTGCCGATAATAAATCACTGTTTGCGGTCCAGCAGACGCCTGAATGGGTAAAGGATCAGCTCTTACCCCAAACATCCTCTCGCCATCAATCCTCTATAACTGAACTGAATGAAATACAAGCGGGCATGGCTGAATTCGGCCGCTGGCTGCGTGACCAAGCTCGCCAGGGGATCGCCAATTTTGCTGAACGACAAGCGGCCGATCTCGAATCGATGGCAAATCGTTTAATCGATGCACACATGCCTCGTATCGCCAACGACTTGCGCGAACTAGGCAAAACCGCTTGCCCGCCCAAAGGTCATCCCCCTGATAACTGGCCCGAAATTTTGATCAAAGGGTTTGGAAAATTTTACCTGCTCACACAAGCATGGAAGCGATATGATCGCTTAAGCCTGGCTGAACAAAATGATTTAATCAGAGCATGTGTTTTCTCAACCGCCAAAAGTAATTTGCAGTTAGCGGTAAGCAGCATCTTATCAGTAGACACTCATCTTAATTCAGACATCGTGACAGACCGATGGATGGTGTTAGGGCGGCGGTTTGAAACATTTGGGAAGAATTGGGTGCGACGCACATGGCTTTACGGGCTTGATTCACAGCGATTTGCGGTGCTTGAAGATGGGGTGTCCGGCCGGAGGCGACTGTTATCAAATTTAGTGACAGGGAGCATTTACAGCGTATCGGTTCGATTTGAAGCGGGCACAACCGCATTTATCGGCCGACCTGTTGAGATACCTATACCCATACACATTCCGGCAGCAGCTAGCTTACTGACTAGTCCTAAACTTGATTTTATAAAGATCGAAACTGATTTCATAAAAGCGTTAACTGCAAATCCTTGGCTAAGGGTTTGGCCGATGATCTTAAACAGCGTCCGCTTACAAATTGACAAACATCATGAACAATGGCTGGTGGTCGATGAGCAAGGTCAATCGATACCGGTGCAGAATGGCGCAGGAATCGGCTGGTATTTATTAGCGGCTAGCTCGGGTCGGCCGATTCGTTTGTTTGGCGAATGGTCGGCCGATGGGTTGCACTTGGTCAGTGTCTTTTATGAAGAGAACTGGCTCGATTTAACCGTATGGGGGAGTCGACCATGAGTCAAATTTTACTCAACAAACTCACAAAAAACGCCTTGTTAGGAACCAATCGTTTAAGTGACCAAGATGATGTTGGCAATGTTAAGGCCCGGCCAAGGCTAAATCATGAAGGGGTTGACCGTGTGGTGACCCAGCTTGATAAAAATGATCCCGCTCACGAGCTGTTGGCGACGGCCGGGGTGTTGGCCATTCACGCGCAAATCGGCCGATCACGGACAGAACACTTGATTACCTTCGAGAGCAACCTAGCGCCAGACCCCGACAAGCCGGACTGCCCGGCCGATGTTGCGGCTCTATTTGAGCGGTTTCGGAGGCAGGGGGATGTTACCCTTCAACGGCAAATGCTCGATACGATTCAGGCGAAAGGATGGCGTTTGCCGTCTGATTCGGTGCCAGACTTGCTGAAATTGGGCAGTAAAAACAATTTGGTGCGGCCGCAAATCATCGGTGTTTTAGACACCTTCGGCCGCTGGCTAGCAGCGAAGAACAAAGATTGGAACTACGCCCTTTTACCCGTTTTGGGGTGGGGTGATTTGAACCAGATGTGGCTCGACTCACCCCAGCAAATCCGAATCTCAATCATGACTTGGCTGCGTCAAACAGACCCGGCCAAGGGGTTGGCGCTGCTTGAAGCCCGTTGGCCAGAAGAACCAAATGCCAACCTTCATGCCTTGTTGAACACACTTAAAGTAGGATTGAGCAAGGCGGATGAGCCGTTTATTGAACAAGCTTTAGACGCGCGCCAAATGATTGTGCGCAATCGGGCCAGAGAACTTTTGTCAATGATTCCCGGCTCTCGATTGGGTAAGCGGATGGAAAGTTTTGCCCATTTGGTGTTTGAATGGCATCCTGAAAAAAAACCATTTTTAACGGTGCGGATGCCAGTGAAAATGTCGGCCGCTATGGTGCGTGACGGATTTAAAGATCAGTTTGAAAAACGACGAATCGATTTCGTCACCAATCGGCTCAACCACTTAATCAGCTGCACCCCACTCGATTACTGGTCTACTGTGACAGACTGCACCCCTCACGAATTTGTGTGCTTGGTGCAGCAGACCAACTGGCCGCGTACGCTGTTGGGGGGACTAACAGCGGCCGCCACGCGTCAACGACGCCCAGATTGGGCGAAGGCGATCTTAATGGAAGCGGGGCTGTCGCCCAAAACAGGCTTAGCCCTTCAGGTCCTTGATCCGGCCGATATTGGTGAGCTAGCGTTGAAGACTCTGAAGCAACCGCTCGCTGGTAGCAAGCTCATTTATAGCCATCCATTGTACGTATTGCTAAAGGGATGGAAACAGCCATTGCCTGAAGATGTGGCGTTAAAAATTGGGCAGACCCTAGCGGAATACATTAAATTTGAGGCCAAAAAAAATACCCCAAACGCTTCTTTAAGAGGATGGCTTTCGACATTGATCGCCAATGCGCCAGCCGATATAAGGCAAGAATTTATAGATTTGTTCACTTTTGAAGGAGATATTCATTCGTTGTGGACGGCGGCTATCGAAAAAGGGTTACGGTTAAATGTAGCCCAACTTGAGATGGAAAAAGTTTTTAGTGAAAAGTAGGAAGCGAGAAGTAGAAAGTAATAGGGAACAAAATACGATAGGTAAACTTGTTGCTTATTACTTCTGACTTATAACCATATGACAGACATGAATACGAAAATCAGGCTACACGCCGAAGAAAAATATCAAATTGAGCTAGAGGCGTTAAAAGCGGCCGATAGTCGGCCAAAGCCGCCCAATTGGGAGTTGTCGCCGTGGGCGGTTTCGACCTATTTATTAGGCGGCACGTTAGACGATGGGTCGAAAAACGGCTTTGAAATTGTGCCAAAATATATCGGCAACAGCCGGATTATTGAGATTGCGATTGCAACGCTGACGACTGATCGTGCATTGCTACTGCTGGGGATTCCAGGAACCGGCAAAACGTGGGTGTCGGAACATCTGGCGGCCGCAATTTCGGGCACATCAACCCTGTTGGTGCAGGGGACGGCCGGCACAAGCGAAGAAGCGATTCGGTATGGCTGGAACTATGCGAGCCTGATCGCCAACGGCCCATCGGCCGATGCGCTGGTGGCCAGCCCGGTGATGACGGCGATGCAACAGGGAAAAATTACCCGTATCGAAGAGCTGACCCGTATTCCGGCCGACGTTCAGGATGCGCTAATCACGATCTTGAGCGAGAAACTATTGCCGATTCCCGAATTGGGGCAAGAGGTGCAGGCGAATCGTGGCTTTAATGTGATTGCGACCGCTAATGACCGAGATCGGGGTGTCAACGACTTATCGAGTGCGCTGAAACGCCGTTTTAACACAGTGATATTGCCATTACCTGCCACGGCCGACGAAGAGATCCAAATTGTGCGCCAGCGAGTGGCTGATTTGGGGCAGGCGTTAGAGCTGCCGGTTGAAGCCCCTGCGCTGGAAGAGATTCGGCGGATCGTGACGATTTTCCGTGAGTTGCGCAACGGTGAGACGGCCGACACGAAAAAACGCATCAAAGGGACTGGTGGTACGTTGAGCACGGCCGAAGTGATTTCGGTGATGAACAGCGGTTTGGCATTATCAGCCCATTTTGGGGACGGTAAACTGAACGCGGCCGATATGGCGGCGGCCCTAACCGGTGCCATCGTTAAAGACCCGATTCATGACACAGTTGTGTGGAAAGAGTATTTGGAGACGGTTGTGAAAGATCGTGAAGGGTGGAGTGAGTTGTATCAGGCGTGTCGGGCGCTTGTTTAAAGGATTAAAGAAAAGGGATAAAGGGGAAAATGGCAGACCTCAATCGTCAATCCAAAATCTTGAATCGTAAATCCACATGAAAATCTTTCCCATTCGCCATCACGGCCCAGGGTCAGCGTTTGCGCTGATCGAAGAACTGAATAACTACCGGCCGGACATCGTCCTGATCGAAGGGCCGAGCGACGCCACCCCAATGCTCCATTGGCTGGGGCATGCTGAAATGGAACCACCCGTGGCTTTACTTGGGTATCGGCCGGATCAGCCAGGCAAGTCAAACCTGTCACCATTTGCTGTTTTTTCCCCCGAGTACAACGCCATCCGCTATGCGCTAGATCGTGAGATTCCGGTGCGCTTTTGCGATTTGCCACAGGGTCACATGATGGCGATGGCTGAACAAGGGGCGAGCGTGCCGATGCCAGACGGCAAACTGTTCCAAGCTTTGGCAAAAGCGGCCGGTCAGCGTGACTATGAGCCGTGGTGGAACGTGTTTGTGGAGCAACGGCAAGACACATCACACCTGTTTGAAGCGATTCATGAATTAATCGATGCGATGCGGCATGATCACGTCATCCGGGCCGAACCGTCAACCGATCTAGACCTTGATGAAAAGGGGATAGCCACTTGGCTGATGGGTGAAAAACGTGAGGCGCAAATGCGTCAGGGGATTCGAGATGCACGGGCCGAAGGGTTTAGCAAAATCGCATTTGTATGCGGGGCGTTCCATGCCCCTGCCATCAAAATGGTTGATGAGGGCTGTCTGAACAGCATAGGGCGAGAAGATATTAATGCAGAAATCGATGCGATGTTGCTGGAAGATCTAGAAATGGTTGAAGTCGAATTTGCGTGGATGCCGTGGACCTACAGCCGCCTCTCGACGCTGTTGGGATATGGGGCCGGGGTGAAATCACCTGGCTGGTATCACCATTTGTGGCAAATGAAACACGCTGGCTCTGAGCCGATGGAGGTTGTGGTCGGATGGGTTCAGCAGGTGGCGAGCTTGTTGCGCGAAGCGGGGTTTGATTCTTCGTCGGCCCATATTATTGAAACGGCCCGACTGGCTGAGGCATTGGCGGCCGTGCGTGATCTGCCAATTCCAGGCTTGCCGGAGATCGCTGAGGCGGTGCAAACGGTGATGTGCGGCGGTCATAGCGAACCGCTTAAACTGATCGAGAAAAAATTGGTGATTGGGGAACGGATGGGGCAGGTTCCGGCCGATGTGCCGCTGACCCCATTTCAAAAAGATTTGTGGAGCATGCAAAAACGCTTCAAGCTGTATCCTGATCCTGAACGATTGGTGGTCAAGCTTGATCTACGCTTAGACGAAGATCGGGAAAAAAGTGCGCTACTGCATCGTTTAAATTTGCTGAATGTGCCGTGGGGGACGGTGGCCCGGCCGAAACGCCAAATCGCTGGAACGTCGGAAGAAGGGTGGACGCTGATCTGGAAGCCTGACATGATGATTCGGGTGATGGAGGCGGCGCTGTGGGGAAATAGTGTCAAAGATGCGGCCTTGGCGAAGGGTGAAAACTTGGCCCGTGAAGCCCAATCTTTGCAAGATTTAACGGTGCTTTTGAACCGAACCATTGAAGCCGATATGCCGGATTTAATCGGTAAAATTTTAGATCAGATCGAAGAAAAATCGGCCGTGACGCACGATGTCATCCACATGATGGCGGCGTTACCGCCGCTGGCCCGCATCATGCGCTATGGGGATGTGCGCCAGACGGACCGGTCGCTGGTCGGCCGGGTGGTTGAAACGCTGCTGACCCGTATCTGCATTAATCTGCCGACGACGTGTGCGGCCGTTGATATCAATGCGGCCCAGGAAATTGCGGGGGCAATCGGCCAAGTCCAGCCTATTGTCGGATTAGTGTCGAGCGAATCTGTAGTGAATAGTTGGTACAGGACGTTGGAAGAACTGCTCGACGGCCGGAACATTCACGGTTTGATCGGCGGCACGGCCTGTCGGTTATTGTTTCAGGCCAATCTGCTCGACAAAGATAACACCGCTATTGAGTTGGGGCGGGCTTTGTCTGGCAAGCGTGAAACGACTACGACGGGCAAAGGGGAAGCGTTACTGCAAAAAGGGTTTTGGCTCGATGGGTTTTTGCGTGAGTCAGAGCTGGTGCTGGTCCATGACCGCCAGCTTTGGAACGTGCTGGACCATTGGGTGATCGGTTTAGCCGAGGAAGATTTTCACGAGATTATCCCGCTGTTGCGCCGGACGTTTGCTGAGTTTTCGGATTCGGCGAAGAATGTGCTCAGCCGAAGGGCGAAAGGTCGGCCGGTGCAGGCGAAGGATTTGATTGTGCAGGTTGGGCCAGATGCGGCCTTA
>JBLIMP010000168.1:0-10176 GCA_047638855.1 Cellvibrionaceae bacterium
GTCATCGCCGCATAGCCATTGCTAAAAACTTCACCGTACAGATTAATTCCGGCTTGCAAAGGTTCCACATCTTCATCAACTAGAGAGATCAACGCATTGCCCAATTGGGCTAAGTTCCACATCCCGACTTGGGGTTGGTTCCCAAAACGATAGCGATGTTCACGTGAGTCAGTTGTGTTGGGGGTCCAATTTGGATCGTAATCTTCGAGCCAACCGTAGGGGCCATAGTCGATTGTGAGTCCCAAAATCGACAAGTTGTCGGTGTTCATCACCCCATGCACAAAGCCAACGCGCATCCAATGCACAATCATTTCGGCCGTGCGGGTACAAATCTCATGGAACCATTTGATATAGGTTTCTTTGTTTGGTTCACCCAAATGCGGAAAATCAGCCCGAATCGTATGGTCGACCAACTTTTTCAAATTTTCAATATCTTGACGGGCGGCAAAAAGCTGGAAGTTACCAAAACGGGTGAAAGATGGGGCCACACGGCAGACAATTGCGCCGTGTTCAGGGGCCGGATTGCCATTGTAAAACATGTCCCGCACCACTTGCTCGCCCGTTGTCACCAAACTCAAGGCTCTGGTTGTGGGCACGCCCAAGTGAAACATCGCTTCGCTACACAAAAACTCGCGTATCGATGAGCGTAAAACGGCCAGCCCGTCGGCCGTGCGTGAATACGGGGTCAGTCCCGACCCTTTTAGTTGGAGCGTCCAATGTTCGCCTTTTCGGTTAACCAGTTCACCCAAGTTGATCGCCCGGCCGTCGCCCAATTGCCCAGCCCAATTGCCAAACTGATGACCGCCGTAACACATAGCGTACGGGTCCATCCCATCGAGCAGCTGATTACCTGCAAAGGTCTGAACGAAATCGTCAGAATTCACAAAATCGGCCGGGAGGCCCAGTTTCTCCGCGACTTCTTGGGAATACGCGACAAGTTTAGGAGCGGCAACCGGTGTGGGTAACACCCGAGAGTATGCCGCCTCAAAGACTTGGCGCGGCTGCTTGGTCGGGTTGGGATCGGCCGGAAGTGCGTTAGCAAACCGGTTGTCAAATTCGATACCAAGAGTTAATAAATTTATTTCTGGAGATAACAATTCTTTTTGAGTCAATTTAGCCTACCTAAGTTACAAAAGTTACAAATTTTTCATGCTAATATAGATACTCAGACACCTATACCACGTAAATCTTTACCTCTTTCTCCAACCGATCTTGCAAGCTCATTTTGGCTTTTTCAACTTCATAATGTGTTTGAATTCCGGTCCAAAACTCAACCGACATCTCAAAATAGCGAGCAAGCCTTAACGCCGTGTCTGCGCTAATTCCTCTTTTCCCATGCACAATACGGTTGATTCGCATCGCTGGCACACCGATATCTTGTGCCAAGCGATATTGGCTAATCCCCATCGGCTCTAAAAATTCTTCTTTTAAAATTTCACCTGGATGAATAGGTAGATAATCTCTCATATTTCGCCTCATTAGAAATCAATGATAATCAACAATTTCAACATCATATACACCATCTTCTCGCCACTGAAAACAAACTCGCCATTGACCGTTAATCCGAATACTATATTGATCTTCTCGATCTCCCTTTAAAGACTCCAATCGATTAGCAGGTGGTATACGCAAATCATTCAAAGAGGTAGCTCTACGCAACATTATCAGTTTCCGTTCGGCAACTCTTTGAATATTTTGAGGTGGTTTTCGTGAAAATTGCCCCTTAAAAACTTTTTCAGTTTCTTTATCGCCGAATTCCCTAATCATAGGGCATAGTAACCCTTTGCGATAATATCGTCAATAGATATACGCCACGATTCTATTTATTTTTTCCGCAACACCACAATCAACGAATCATCCGGCTCCATTTCTTCACCTGTTTCAATCTTCACAATCTCAAACTCAGTACCAAACATCTCTAAAATCGTCTGCTCAGTGTAATTGATAAACAGCAAGCCGTGATTTTCGCTCGTGTCATCGCCGTACCAAAGCGTATGGTAAGCGATTCCCCCGACATTCAAAAGCTCTGCCTGCCGTGCATACGACTTTCTTAAATCGTCTTTTGACAGATGATAAAGCACTTTGTTTGAGTAGATCGCATCAAACTGACGCTCTGTTTCAAGGGTGACCGCGTCGAGCTTAAGCAAATCGGCCGACGGATTGATTGCTCGGTAACGGTCCAAGAAACTGTCTACATAATCAGAACCTGTCACCTGAAAATGCTGTGAGAGAATTTCATAGTCGGTTCCTGGCCCCATGCCTAATTCAAGCACCGTTGACCCATCGGGCAGATAGTTGCGCAAATCGGCGATCCATTCTCGACCGTCGTAGCCATCTGCCATCTTGACGTAGCCCTGCATGTTCTTGTTGTCGTTATAGTAAGACATATTTCAACCTCTCGTATTTTGATTTTGGATCGCTGATTCTGCCACAGGTCTAGCATTTTGCATAAGTGTTCGTTTTCGAGGGTTGCAAAAATAGAATAATAGTATACGATCTTAAGTATGCTCCTTGAAAAAACTTCCCTCCCCATCGCTAAATCAACCGCGGACCTCATCGCTGAACAATTGCGTACCGCCATCCTACAAGGCGATTTAGAAATCGGGCAGCAGCTGAAGCAAGATCAAATTGCGGCCGAACTTGATGTGAGCAAAATCCCGGTGCGGGAAGCATTGGCCCAACTGCGCAAAGAGGGGTTGGTCGATATCCGGCCGAACCGTGGTGCAATTGTCTCATCGCTTACTTTTAAAGAGATCGAATGAAGAGACCAAAAAAATTGTTAGTACCCCTCAGATTTTCCAAAGAGCAGTATCTATTGCCAGTGTCGGTTATTTCCTCAACATTGCTGGTGGTAGTTGATTTTTTCCTATACCCGCTTCCAGTGCCATCAACATCAGTTTAGCTCGATCTGTTGCATGGACTTTGATCAAAACGTTCGAAATGTAATTACTCACCGTTTTGGGGCTTAAATTTAAAGCGGCCGCGATTTCTGAATTGTTATCCCCTTTCGCAATCAGTTGCAGAATCTCATATTCCCGATCAGTAAGTTCATCAAAAATATCGCTTTTAGCTCCCTCTAAACCCTGAGAAGGGCTAGGACCATTGAGATAGCCCAACACCTTTTCAGCAATGCCAGGGCTGAATATCGCGCCACCGTCAGCTATCGTATGGATAGCTCGAATAAGCTCCGCCTGCTCGGTGTTTTTGAGCAGATAGCCACGTGCGCCAGCCCGGATAGCTGGGAAAACTGAGGTGTCGTCCTCAAAAACGGTAAGCATCAAAATACCGATCGAGGGGCTAGCGCGGTGAATTTGGCGCGTCGCTTCGATCCCGTTGACCATCGGCATGCGCAAATCCATCAAAATTACATCGGGTTGTAACTCATTGGCTAATTGAATCGCTTCTTGCCCATCACGAGCTTCCCCCACAATCGTGATCTCCTCTTGTTCAGCAAGCAAATTTTGTAACCCGCTGCGGGTAATTGTTTGATCATCTGTGATTAATACGCGTATGTTTTTCATGATTTTTTCTATCAATTGGATAACGGCAATATTACACGCTAAATAGGCAAGGAATGCGCACACGCACGGCCGTGCCTCCGTCAGCCTGCGGGCTGATCTGGCAACTGCCGCCCAAATCGGCCGCACGTGCCTGCATCGAAAGCAGCCCCAACCCGCTTGCAGATGAGGGGGATAAGCCACAACCATCGTCGCTAATATCGAGCTCTAAATGGGAATGGGATACAAGTTCTAGGCGAATGTAGCACGCCTGAGCTTTGGCATGTTTTTCAATATTGGTCAGCGCCTCAAGGGTAATGTAATAAGCGGCCGTTTCGATTTCGGCCGGAAGCGGTGGCAGACGTTGAGGGGTATCAAAAGAAATTTGCAATCCATGAATCATGTGCAGTTGCTCTTGAATCGCCCCGACCAATCCCAACAGTTCTAACTCAGGGGGAAAGAGTTGATGGGCCATTGAGCGGACTTTTTTTGTCAGCAAGTCAAGTTGCAAATTGATCTCAGTAAGTTGACTTTTTGTCTGCTCAGAGTCGGCCGACAACCAGTTGGTCACCCGTTCTAGCTGGCGCGAAAGCCCAACCAACTGGTGGCCAACCCCATCATGCAAATCACTGCCCAACTTGCGCCTGGCCTCCCCCCGTTCCGTCACCAAACGGAGTCGTGCTTGCTCTAAATCGGCCGTCACCCGCAGCGTTTGCGCCATCACGGCCGTTTGGCGAGCGAGATCTGTCAACAAATGTTGATCAGATGGGGTCAGCGGTTCATCGGTCGCCCGCAAACCGACAATCAATTCACCAATCGAATCACCCCCATAAATCAGCGGGAATCGTTCGACATCGGGCTGTGGCTTGCCATAGCTGGCAGATGGGGTCAATCCGTCATGATCTTGATGGAGCAACACAGCCGAGTAGGGCAATTTCAACGCTCGGGCGACAGTTTCGGCCGTACGTGCTAGTGCCGTGGCAGGCTCCAACGAATTTTCAATTTGTTGTCCCAGTTGCGTCAGCACTTGATACGGTTCATCCCGGTCACCGTACATCAAGCGATTCACCCCACGCTGCAAATATCGGCGAATACGATCAAACAGAACCGCCACAATTCCTGTAGCGATGAGTGAGATTGTTAGATTGGCTTCAGTTTGAAACAAAAAGCTGAGGTACCCCACAACCAAGACGTAAAGCGTCACCACACAAAAAGTGAGCCCAGCAAAAACCAAGACCCGATTAACGATGCGATCAATGCCAAACAAGCTGTAGCGCAACACGGCGACGGCTAACGAAATTCCCATGATGGAGAAGCTAAGTTGGCTCAATGAAGTCAGGAGCTGTCCCATTGGGCTAGTACTTGATTCAGCAAAAAAGACCCCAATGTAGTTCAGTAAAAACAGCCCCATACCCAAAGTTGCCCCCCCCAATGCCCAGCGCAGTTGCCCACGACTCACAGCGTCACGCATCGTCCAAGCGTTATGCAGTAGGAGCAGTAAACATAGCAAAACGGCCGACCCAGTCCATGCCCAGCCCCAGACAAATTGTTCGTTCAAAAAAGCGATCAAAACGGCCGTTCCGACTAGATACGGTAGATACTCCAGCCACGGCCATCGGCTTAATATCGGCTTGGGGTGGGGAAAGACGAGGCCAAAGCGAATAAAAGCAGGGGGTAGCAGCAGGGAAAAAGTCCCGAGAATAAGCACCGTCACGGAAAAGCTGGCAATCGGGTTGTAGTGATCGGCCAGCCGCTGCGGCAGAATATCCAAAGCGAGCAAACTATTTAATAGGAAAGATGCCATCATCAGCAACGCTTGGGCGGCCGGGTTATCCGGTCGTTGCCAAAAGGTGTAATAGCTGATTGCCACAAAAACGGCGGTGCCCACATAGTAAAACAGGCTGGCCAAATCGCGAAAAACGGCCGTTTGTATCCAAGGCCACATCTCCCCCGGCACCAGCGGTACATCGATTGTCAACGTGTGTTCCCTCCGTTGCACGGTGTATTGCACTGTGTTTCCCGCTCGCCATGCATTGCGCAAACCAGCGGGTGGGGAAATTTCACCATAGTCGATAAGGGTGTCATCTACGGCCGTGACCCAATCCCCTGCTTGCAGACCGGAATCCACCCCTAGAACATTTTCTTGGTAAATCAAACCTAATGCTTCAAAACCATCTGGCTCAACGGCCCCCCAGCCGTCGCTGGGCAGGGTAAAGCGGTAGAGTAGCTGCCCGATGCTGAACAGATTGAGCAGCAAGACGGCCGCCAACAACAGTTTTGCCGACCGTGGAAAATGGGCAAGTTGAAGTGTTCCTTTTTTCTCAATCACGGTAATGTTCTCGCGTAGAGCTGAAAGGGGCCAAATTCATCCACACCAGACCGTTCAAATGCCATCCCGATTTTTTCAGCCACTCGAATAGAGGCTTGATTTTCGTGATCGATCAGACAAATCAGGCGAGAAAGTCTCAACTTTTCAGCCGCATAGGTCACAATCGCTTGGGCCGCTTCGGTTGCCAACCCTTGCCCCCAAAAGTTTTTATCGATGAGGTAAGCCACTTCAACTTCGGCCCGGCCGTCGAGGGTCCAGGGGAGCAGTCCACAGCGGCCGATAAACTGGCCTGTTTCTTTGTGGATGGTGGCCCACAACCCTAATTCAGGGTGTTGGGGATGGCCGTTCAAAAACCACTCTAACTCTTCTTTGGTTTGCTCAAAGGTTAAGGTCCCGTCGGGGAAGTATTGGCGTATTTCTGGATCACGGTACAGCACAAACAGGGCCTCTAAGTCGGCCGGTTCTAAATGGCGTAAAAGCAGTCTTTCGGTTTCAAGAATATTCACAGCCCCTATCTCCTCCGCTGCATCATCAGATAAAACCCTAGCAATCCCAAAATAGCCCCGGCTTCGGCAATGAAAAACCAAGCAGTGTTGGGTTTAAAATCATCAGCATAGATAAACGCCCCGATCAGTACCAAGGCGTGCCACACAAAAATAATGCTCTCTATTTCATATTTCCAACCGCTCCAGCGGGGTTCCTGCGCCATCATCAATCCACCGACACCCATCAAAGCAAACCAGCCACCCATGACCCGAGCGGTTAAGGGTGTTAACGCCCAAGGCCAAAAGACAATAGCCACATCTGGCGCAAAATAGCAGATCAGACAGCTCATCAACATCAAAACCCCGATGATTGCCATGCCAATCCGGGCAGGTAGCGGGACTGCTATCTCATCTCCTGTCAGTGTGCGGGGGGCGGCCGACCGGTTGCGCCACCAGATAAAAGGCACGAGAAAAGGGGTAATGACATAGAGCACCAGCCATATTTGAAACGGCAGATGGTTGAGATCAAAACGGGACCAGTGCAACACAGTGGTCAGGAGCATGGCCCACGTAAACGCGGTTACGGCCCAGAAGCCGCCAGCAACACGATGCCATTCTTTATCTAGCGCAACGCGCAGAAAGAAGTAAGCCCCGCCCAAATAGCCCGCACCCATCCACACGGCCGTCATCGCCGGTTTGATCTCCCAAGCAAAGCGAACGGCCGATTGGGCTGGAAAAAAGTATAGGATGATAAAGGCGGCTACGAGAAAGGGGATAATGACGGCCGCGATGATTCTTGTCAGCGGTAGGATTTCATCATTGGCTGGGGGAGGGCTTGAAGAAACGCTTTTCATGAGGACAGTTCCTTGAGCATAATCAAAACCTAGTTGCACTTCTCAAAGTGGATATTTACAACTATTTATAGGTCTTGGTTGAAAAGAGTGTAGTGTACTATTGTATTTTGACAGTGCCTATCATAAGACTTGAACTTGGGTGATGGGTGTATATAAGGCAGGCAAGAATGATAGTCCCCAAGCTGACCCAATCGCTACCCATCTCAACCAAAGTCATTAAAACATACAACCAAACAAGCTCAGGCAGACCGGTTTATGATTGCCTGAGCTTGCAAATATTTTCGAACAACAGTTTATCAACGCAAAACAGCAGGCAAGTACAATTTTACAAAGTCGAGCACTTCGCTCACTTTTGCAACAGCACCACCACCCCAAGCGCCACTGCCTAACTCATATGATCCGGCCGTTTGCAGCTCTACGGCCGCCTGGCCGATAACCGCATCTGTTTGGTAGTTGCCAGCACTCAGCGTGCCGCCCGGACCTATACTGCTTGACACCAGCTCATACGTTGCGTTTGATTCTGCTTGCACTTGCCGGTTTGCCCCCATCACAAAAACAAGACCGATCAAGAAACACAAACCAATAACAGTCGCTTTAAGGACATTTCCCATCGTAACTTTCTTTAAATACATCGCTAATAAATACATTGCTCATTCACCTTGGGATCATTTCCCAATAATCACGGTTCCGCTGATGCTTTCCAAAGTCATCGGCCGTGATATCGTCAGATTCTCAGCATAATTACCAGCAAAGAACAGAACCTGACCGCTATGTGGCACCGCATTAACTCCTTCAAATGCCGTGTTAAACGGGTGCAACACACCGCCATTTTCTAATCCGGTATTGTTTTTATCGACATAGGTGCGTGACAGATCATAAACCTCCCAACCCATATCCTTCAACATGCCGAGTGCCACCACCCCAGGGTGATGAATCGCTGTACCATAAGGGGAAAACGGGGTCATTAAGCCGGTGGCGATATTTGGGAATGAGTCTTCACGTAAATGTTGGATGCTGCTTCCCGCCTTCCAAGGGGTTGGGGCAAACAAACGCGGTGCAACCCCGCCATTGGCCGCCTTCGCATTAGGACCATTAAAAACAAGGGCATCCCCTATCAGTGCGTCGCCCAGAGCTTTTGAATTATTGGTGAAGGACAGAATACTTGTCCCCGCAGATGTTTGCACAAATCTCTCATAGGCAAGAGGGATGGTGCCGTAACAACCAGTCCCCAGCACATTGTTGCATTCAACCAGATCAACCGAATCATCAGGGTCATTGGGGTCGTCAGGATCATCGATTCCATTGTCCCAATCCAGCAAACTACCAAACCCCAACCCATGACCAACCTCGTGTAAAGCAACCGATGCAAGGTCAATTTTTGAAGCGGGAACAATCCCATCGATAGGGATATACCAATCTTCACGATTGGCGTTAAAGCGGCACTGCATATCTGGACTCGCCCCATTCAAATCTCCACCGTAAAGTTGGTTTGCCAAGGGGAGTACATAAAGGGTGTTTTGCAGTGGTGCACCTTGAAAGTTGTAGTAGGTGCCGGATGCACCACAATTAGCTAGTAAGCCTTCACCAGTTGCAGGGAGATCCTTATCGTTTGACCAGCAAACATCGATCACGATTTCTTGTGATCCATTTAGTAACGAAGACCAGATGTCGGCCGCACGCAGTACCGCCTTTTTGGCATCCTCGGGCCAAGCTGCCATATCAACAGTACAACGGCCAGTTCCAGTTGGGTTGAAATTTACCCTAATTAATTGAGTTTCCGGTGCTCGAAGTTCTGCAATCACGGCCGCATTTTCAGCATTCATTTCTACAGCACTATTTTCTGGAAACGGGGTCGGCTGTGGCGCCGTATCTTGGCCGAAAATCGGTGCAGCATTACCCAGTGCCAAGAGCAATCCCAGCAAGAACAATAAGTAAATAGATCGAGTTCTAATTATTTTTAAGGTTTTCATCATTCACCACCTATTGTAAGTTGACCAACACCAGCACCATACCGGTACCAGAATCGAGTCCAGTTAGAGCCTTGCCGATGACGGCACCATAAGCGCGATCACGGTCGTTGGCCGCCATCGCATGGCCCGCCACGTTCGAGGTCGTTAGCATATTGCCTGGCTTTATTGCCCCCGAAATCGCCTCGGCTAAGACATAAACACGGCCGGCAATCGCTACATCGGTTTCCCCTTCAAGCACACCTTCTTGATACAAAACTAAGCCAGGTTGAACCCCATTGGCCCCACTAACAATGCCGATAACGGCCGTATCATAAGCACTGTGGCTGGCTTTGAGTTGGCCGGGATGATCCGCATCAATGATTAGCAGCGTACCTGGGGCAACAGCTTCCCCATTGATCGCAAATTGTTCAGCTAAATCGGCCCCACCTGTGATTTTGACAGTCCCGTCAAAGCGGCCTGCAACACCCCCGGCCGTATTGCGCCCCCAAACCGCAGCCGCAGTGATCTCACTGGTCTGCCCATAAACCCCGGTATTTTTGGCACTCTCACCCCAAACGCCTACACCGCCAGACAAATCGGCTGAACCTTTTACACCGATGCTGTCAGGCTGTTGTGCCCGACCCGCTACACCCATGCCATTTGGCCCCTTGGCAAGCCCATAAACACCGGCCGCACCTGTACTGGCGGCCGCTTCGGTTTCACCATACACACCGATCCAGCTTGTGCTAAAACCAACCACGCCTCCCCCATTTGGGCTAGATCCATAAACACCGTAGCCGCCAGAACCATAGTGCAACCCTACCAATCCTGCTCTGCCCGTCGTGTGGGCGATACCGTTCAAACCATTGCCGGTCAAATTTTCAACCGTGCTGCCTGGGCGCAAACCCAAAGCATAAGGCACAGCCGTTATTTCTTCGCGTCCCAAATTGGTAAAACCTGCATCTCCTGGACATTTAACAGCCATGGCGAGCCAGCGTCCTTTCCCTCTAAACTGATCCCCAAAATCCAATTCTGCAGCAAACAAACCCTCTTTCACAACGA
>JBLIMP010000169.1:0-10092 GCA_047638855.1 Cellvibrionaceae bacterium
CGCCCAACTTGGACGGGCGAGCTGTTATTCACAACTGATCAAACAGGGGAAACGGCTTTGCAAGTGACGATTTTTGACCAAACAATCGGCATTACGGCCGAACAAGTCCAGGCGCAAGCTTTAACCACGTTTGGCAGCATCGATTTGCTGTATCAAGACCGATTACAGATTGCCGGCATTCCAGCTATATCAACTGCTTATGGGTATACGGCTCAAGATGGAGTTGAACATACCGGCCTTTTTTACACGTTTGTCTCGGGCGAAAATGGCTATTTAATTGACTTAGATGGACTGAGAGAAAATGAAACAATCACTCTCGATGTCGCTAATCAAGTCGCACAAACGTGGAAATTCCGGCCGATCGGGAGTGGGCTTTTCCCCGGCCGATGGCCTAGAGTCGACCTTGACCGCATCTCGGTACCAAGTCCCGAAGATTTTGAACAGCGTGAGTCAGGCGAGTGGCAAAAGTTCCAGGCCAACTATGACAGTCGCATCTTCATGGCTCTACATACAGAAATTACAACAGAACGGTCGATTGACGAATCATTGAATTTTTGGGCAGCGGTGGCGGCTGATGGGGTTGTTGGCTACTCTGAAACCCCCTCTTTTCATATTGCAATACGAGACCGTGTTTGGTCGCGACGTGATTTTAGCTATATCGATGACTCAGGTCAGGAGATTTGGGGGTTTATTATGGCAGTAGGTTCAACTGATAATGAAGGGAGTATTATCGCTTGGGCAGAGGCCCCAGCCGCTAATTATAACCAAATGGAACAAAATATATTTGCCATCATGTTGACTGAAATCGAGCAGCGATAATTTAGCTATTGGTTTTTAGGCTAGGCATCTCTTTGGGCAACAGAACTTCAAATTCTGATCCGTTACCAGGCTCGCTATGGGTAACCACAATAGTCCCACCCATTTTTTCAACAAACTGGCTTGAAATATATAATCCCAATCCGCTGCCTTCGTAAGACCGGGTCAGAGACTCATCAGCTTGGGTAAAGGGGTCAAAGATTCGAGCCACTTGATCTTCGTTCATCCCTGCACCTGTGTCCCGAACGACAAAACGAACAAATTCGACTCCATCTTGTGTTAAGGCTGTGACATCAAGACTAACTTCACCATCTATTGTGAATTTAGCCGCATTATTAAGCAAATTGACAAGAGTTTTGCGTAGCTTCGCCACATCGGTACGCATCACATCTACTTTTGGAGAAACTGTAACACTCAGTTGATTATCTTGTTCGGAAATCACTTCAAGAATTGATGATTTTACTTCGCGAATAATCGATGCAACCTCGACTTCTGCAACTGTTACGGCCGACTGATCCTCTTCAATGGCAGCCATATCTAGAAGTTGGTTAATCATGAAAAATAGCTGATTCGACGCGTTGCGGATTTCCAGCAGATCACGCGCCCAATCTTCGTGACCCATGCTTTTAACTTCACGCCCCAAAATATCAGCATACCCCATAATTGCGCTTAATGGAGTACGGAATTCATGTGTCATGTTGGCTAGAAACGCACTTTTTGCACGGTATCCAGCTTCCATTGTATCCATTGCTTTAAAACGCTGTTCCTCAACTTCATGGCTTAGCGTTTCCACTTTTCGCTCAAGCTCCATGTTTTTATAGGTTAAGGTTTTCAACCGATCCTTAATCGCTGTTTCAAGCAAACCTTTGGGCAGGTTCATCGGGGCCGACTTATTAACCTCACGCAGCACCAATACCGCATTGGTCTGTTCGTCCCCGTCAATAGTTGGTGCTTGTGCAATTTCTAGATGGGTTCTATTTTCCCCTAATTGGCATACATACTGTTCAATTTTATGTGTTTTGTTGACTAGGGTTGAGTTGATCGGGTGGTCTTCTGCACGAACAAGTTTCTTGTCTTTATATAGAACCAAAAGCTTAACAATTTCTGCACCTAGAATCTCGTAACGAGGGATGTTGATTAAATCCTCAAAAGCGCTATTACACCATTGGGCAACACCCCTTTCATCAGACCAAACCATCGCGTCTGACGAAAGCATTGTCGCAATTTCCATACGGCCGAGGACCGCACGTAGTTTGTTGACAAGCATTTCCTGTCGTGCAATATCTAAATTTGTTACTTTTGCTACCATTGTCACCTAGCCTAACCAAAAGAACTGACAGCTCATATTACAATATGTTGTATCCACTATTCTGCTTGCCATTCAGCCTAAAATTGTATCTCGAAAGGACTACAAAGCAGTAATTATAGCAGTATCGTACCATTCTAGCGGCTGGGTTTCTATCGGGTTATTTATCGCATGAAGAGGTTTTAACCAAACGAGAAACTCAATATTACCATCTGCACCCTGTATTTGAGAGCAGACAAGTCCTTGAATGCTCCACCCATTTTCTCTCATCCAATTCAATACATTTAAAACCACATCACGCCTAATCTCGTCATCCCTAATCACCCCACCTTTGCCAACTTGCGGACGAGATGCTTCAAACTGCGGCTTAATTAAGGCGACTACTTCTGGTGTAGCATCTGTAGCTTGATCTAACCATTTGATCACAGCTTTTAGAATAATTTTTAATGAGATAAATGAGACATCAATTGCAACCAGTTCGATCGGGTCATCAAGTGATTCGATATACCGTGCATTGGTACGCTCCATGACGACAACACGGTCATCCTGGCGCAATTTCCAATCCAATTGGCCATAGCCAACATCAATAGAGTAAATTTTTTGTGCTCCGGCTTGAAGTAACACGTCTGTAAACCCGCCAGTACAAGCGCCAACATCGGCGCAAATCCGGCCGAGAGGATTAACATCAAACGCCTGTATTGCGCCAGAAAGTTTATACCCACCACGACTCACCCACGGCATGACGTTTACTAAACTCAACACGTCGGTATCTTGAACAGCAGCCCCTGCTCGATCTACAATTTCCCCGTTAATCATCACTTCACGCGCCATAATCATCCCTTTTGCTTGGGCGCGTGACTTCACTAAACCTTGCTCCGTTAAAGCGATATCAAGTCGTTTGCGTTCTTTACGAGTCATACATTCCCTGTTTTCACTTTTTCATCCCATTCCGTCAAAGTTTCAGCCAATGACTGGCGCATATGGATTTCGGGAGACCATCCGGTATCTCGCTTTAATTCAGCAAAGGATCCGTATAACACCGGCGTGTCCGATGGACGCATACGCTCAGGATCATATTCTATTTCGAGTGTAATATTAGCCAGCTCTGCCATAATGTTGACGATGGTGTGAATGGGGACCGGTTGCCCAGAGCAGATATGGTACATTTTGCCTGCTTCCCCTTTTTCTGCCAATAGTGCATAGGCTCTCACAACATCGCGTACGTCAGTAAAATCCCGCTCTGCATCAAGGTTGCCAACCCGCAGTTTTGGCTCTATGTGGCCCGCTCGTATTTCGGCAATCTGTTTAGCAAAATCAGGCACGACAAACCCTGTCGCTTGCCCCGGACCAATATGATTAAACGGCCGAGCTTCTATAATTCTGATGACTGACTCATATCGGCGCTGATAAATAGACAGAAGATGCCCGGCCGCCAATTTACTAACCGCGTAGGGATGCCATGGATTAGGAAGGCTTTCAGCCGTAATCGGCATCTTATCACGAGGTTGAGGCCCATACAATTCCGCACTGGTGACAGCAACTAATGTTTTAACACCTTCAGCAATTGCTGCTTCTAGTAGATTCACCGTACCAATTGTATTAACCATGATGGTGGCCCCTGGTTTACGCCACGATAGCCCTACATCAGCTTGCCCAGCCAAATGATAAATAGTTTCAGCTTTTGCTATTTTAATCGCATTTAATAAAGATTCTGGATCTAAAAGATCGCCAACAACAGGCTTAAATGGATATTGTTTTTGAGGACTAAATCCAGTAGGCAATACTAGGCCAAAGACTGTATGTCCCAAACCGATTAAGTGTTTGACGAGGTGACTGCCTGCAAAACCGGCTGCACCGGTAACTAAAACATGCATAAAATATGATTTGAGATAAAGGATATTTGGTGGGAAATTGAGCCAATCTTATTCACTAATGAGAATTATACAAGGTGTAATGACAGGATGGTAGATTGACGAGAGAACCAGAGATATACTCATATGTATGTCAGACTTCGATCTAAGTAAATCATACCATCAGTTCTTCGATAAAGAGCTTGCCGAAAACTACCTTCAAGGGTATTCATGGCACGGTCACAATCAAATTCCATCATTCCTAACCACAGGCACGCTACATTTCGTTGCCATCATAGCGAACCAGGTTACTTTTGAAGCGATTCGGCATGAAATCATCAATTTCCATAGCGCCAACGTATCAAAAGTTGAACTTTATTGTATTCATCAGAAGTACTTTGAAAACTTCCTCTATCTTAATCCATCTTTTGGGCACAGACTGGATCAGTACGCTTGGTCAAGTTCAAACTCGATTGAATCAACACCTGATGAATTCGAATCAAATGGCTCTTATACACATGAAAATGATGGGTGGCTTGCTTGGCAGATGATGCAGGCCACGGCCGATTTATACAACGAACCATCTGATAGGCTTCGCTTAATCTCTCTATTGGCACCTGAAAATGATCAGAATGATTTAGCTGAAGATGATTTTGGAACAACTTCCGAAATTCTTAGCCGGCTAATTGAGCATCTTTCGCTAGAAGGCGCAGAGAAGATCGGGGGTGACCCCAAAGGTGGTTCAGCTCCACCTTTGAATTTCCCTGACCCAGTCGCCATCTATCTCAAGCTTGATCAACTCATTTTAGTAACCAATAATTTAGTAGAAGCTCTCGCAACCATTAGTGGCCAGCAAGAAGAACCAATGGTCAAATGGATGGAAGATCGTTCTGCAACGGCCGTTCAAATATGCACGCCAGCTCAGCTGATTAAAGCGATTGAAGCAGAAGATCTAATCAATGCACGCCTCATGAGTTACCAACATATTTGGGGAATCAATGTCATAACAAAGGTTAAGTCTGACCAAAATGCTATCTTGAAAAGTGCGGCTAAAGTGGCCTCCTATTGGCAATTTTATGGGGTAGGGGCCCAACTTTTCGCATCTCCAGGGGACGTGGAAGCTGACCGCAAGACAATCCATGATTTACAAAACAGATTGTTGAATATACGCCTCCAAAATGAGCTGTTTAGTCGTTTTGGACTATCAGGAAAAGGGATTCCAAGCGTCAACATTCCGGATCGAACGGCTCCAGTCGCAGAACGCTTAAAAGCGATCGAAGACCTGTTTAGATGGTGGACCGATTTCTACATCAATCAAATCAGCGATGGATAGACCATGGGTTTTGATGTGCCGTCCGCAATTAAAATCATTTTACGAATCATTGGCCTTTTATTCGTCGTAATCGCTTTAAAACCAGCCCCAGACCTAGTAATCATCGGCCGACAGCAAACAGTATCTACTACGTTACCGGTGATGGGTGTGCACACTCGCTTAACGGATGAGGTAGAAGAGTGGAAAATCAAACGATCGCTAGAAATGGTACGCGAGATGGGGGCGATAACGATAGTCGAGTTTTTCCCGTGGGCCTATTATCAAGATAAAAACAAAAATATCGCATGGCAACACCCTGATCTAGTCATTAATCATGCCCATGCCCAAGGCTTAAAAGTAATCGCCCGAATTGGTTTAACACCTGCATGGGCTCGGCCCGAAGAAACAACGCTCAACTATTTAGATGCAGACAGCTACGATGAATTTGCAGCATTTACTGCAGAGTTTGCGGCCCGCTATGCTGGAAAAATAACTGCTATTATCGTGTGGAATGAGCCAAATCTCGCTTTTGAGTGGGGCTATCAAGAAACAACAGCGGCTGATTATGTTTCCCTTTTAGCAACAACGGCCAGTGCTGTGCGGGCTGTTAACTCTGAGGTCTTGATCTTAGGTGGTGCCCTGGCCCCAACCTTAGAACCAATCGGTTCCCCTTGGGGACTCAATGACCTAATCTATTTAGACGGGATGTACAAAGCAGGTGCGGCCGATCATATGGACGGACTGGCGGTACACACCTACGGTTTTCGCTTTCCACCCGAGGTTGAGCCAGCACCCGATCTGCTTAACTTTCGCAGATTTGAGCTTTATCACGAAATCATGCTCCGATATGGAGACACTCAAGGTCGAGTTTTTATCACCGAAACAGGTTGGAACGATCATCCGCGCTGGACGCGGGCCGTGCGGCCGGGAGCACGCATCGACTACACGGCTCGTGCGCTTATCTACCTACAAAACGAAGTTCCTTGGGTTGAAACGGCCGCTATCTGGATGTTCCGAACCCCAGCTCCCACCAAAAGCTACATGGATGCCTATACCCTAGTGACACCAGAATTCATTGAAAAACCGATTTACCTTGCACTGCAGGAGCTAACTGCAAGTGAAAAATAGACGTTTTCAGCAAGCAGTCATAGCCATGAGTCTGTTCTTGACGGGTTTATTACTCCTTAATGGCTGCCGCCCATCAGGCAAAACGCTCGAACGCATCCAAGCAAATGGGATCATCCGGGTTGGGCTGGACCCCACTTTTCCGCCGTTTGAAAATGGTGACACTGGGACATTAGAAGGGATTGATATCGATTTAGCCTACGCTATCGGCAGGGAGATGGGTGTTGCCGTGGAATTTGTTTTATTGGGCTACGATGGGCTTTATGACGCATTACTCATTAATCAATGCGACATCCTCATTTCAGCCTTAATTGTCGACAATACAAAAACAAAGGATTTCGCTTATACTGAACCCTATTTCAATGCGGGGCAGGTTCTAATTGTCCACGAAAAAAACAATGCCACAGAAGAGCTATCTGACCTGGAAGGGCAAGTGATTGTTGTCGAAACAGGATCCGAAGGGCATGTTCAAGCACTATCCGCCCAAAATCAAGTTAAAAAACTAAAAATCAAGACAGTTCCAACAGCGGCCGATGCACTTTGGATTGTTTTACAAGGTGAAGCTGATGGAGCACTGGTTGACCAGGTCAATGCTAGGCTTTATATTCAAGCACAACCAAATCTCAAAATAGTACCAAAACCGGTTACTGTAGAACCCTATGGAGTTGTTACCCGTAAAGACGACAACAAACTTATGGCTGAATTAAACAGGGTACTAAATAAACTTGAGACCTCTGGTGAGCTTAGTCAAATTGTTGAAAAATGGCTAGATGGGACAAAAACCACAGCATCCCATTAATTTAAGCAGAAATATAGTGTGCAAATTAAAGCGGTCTAAAAGAACAAATTTCCCAAATCGTCTCACACCGTCAAATTGATTGATACAATCATCCCGTGATGACGTTCTATTGAGCAGTTATTTTCTTTCCACCAAGACAAATTTACCTAAATGATTTCATTTCGTTTTGTATTTGTCTGGTACAGTTGCCAAACATCAAATATAATCAAAATCTCTAACGACCATCTTCAAATTGGTCAAATCGACACTAGAGATAGTCTTGAACCCTGTTAATAGGGAAGTGAGAATAATAAAACATGGACGAATCTATTGGGACTGATCCAATTGGAAAAGAAACTGAGAGTAGCAGTTGGCTTGAAAAGCTGGCAAGAAAGATTCCTGGGTTTTCAGGATATTTAGACAAAAAAGAGCGGCGTCAGGCGGAT
Organism: Cellvibrionaceae bacterium; assembly: GCA_047638855.1. Lineage (GTDB taxonomy): Bacteria > Chloroflexota > Anaerolineae > Promineifilales > Promineifilaceae > WTJY01. Next base: position 7,634 of record JBLIMP010000169.1, read on the forward strand.
CAGCTTATTCGCGAAACGATTTCAGCTCGTTTAGAACAGAGTCGCCTTGAATTAGGCAGCGTGTCTGAGACATTGTCGGCCGACATTATCTTAGCCATCGATCACGCTGAACCAATCGGCCGGGCTGATAATCGCTTAATGGGGCTTATCGGAAAAATTAAAGATGCGCCTAGTGGCTACTCAAGCTTTTTTGATGCAAACCAAGTTGACGAAGCAACACTCGATCAAATCTATATGTACGACAGCTCAATGATCGCCCATGTTGATCAGATTAGTTCACATGTTAAAGCGTTGCAAAATGCAGTTGATATGGGTTCATATATCGGGCCTGCCATTAAAGAATTGGATTCAGTTCTTAAAGATTCACTCAGTGAAGTCGCAACTCGAAACGAAATTATTAAAGGGATAGCTTAAGTCAGAAATCAGGGCTCAGACATCACTGAATTCTGGCTCCTAATTTCTCAAATAGAGGAACGAAAATTATGGCACGCATATTAGATCGCGTAATGGTTGAAAGATGGCTTCGAGACGAAGTTGTTCAAAAAGTCCCCCAGGGAGGCCCTGGGGACATTCGGTTAGGCTCTCAATGTATCGTAAACCCTGGCGAAGTCGCCTTATTTGTCCGGGGCGGAGAGTCACTGGGGACCTTGAACCAGGGTCGCCACACGCTAACTACGGAAAATCTGCCCTTGTTAGATCGTTTGGTCAAAGGGATTTTTAGTGGGAAGAACGTGTTTACCGCCGATGTCTTTTTTGTCAAAACAACTGATATCACCATGAAATGGGGCACCGCTAACCCTATCGTCATTGAACATGTCGGACGTGGTCCAGGCGCAAGTGCGATGGTTGGTAACGGAACCTATGTCATGAAAGTGACGGATCCATGGCGCTTTTTAACCGCCATGGACGCTTTCCGCGACAGCGTACGTGCACCGCATCTAAAAGATCGTCTTGACCCGATGTTGGGTGTCATGATGCAGGATAAATTGAGTGAGTTGGCCGAAGCGAAGAACTTAGGACCCGCACAGCTCCAATCATTCTCAAAAGATTTAAACGACATGCTAATTGGTCTGCTTCAGGCAGAGTTTGATGCAATTGGTTTATCTTTAGTCGATTTTAATATTCGGATCGCACTCCACCCTAACTCACTTGAAGTAGTGACCAAGATGGGATACGGCACGAGTTATAGCCAAATGCAACAAGCTGACGCGCTACGTGCGGCCGCTGATAGTGGTGGAAGCGATGGTTTAGCCGGTTTAGGCATTGGTGCAATGGGGATGGGCGCTCTACAACAGCAGCAAATGATGCAGCAACAACAGCAGCAGATTTTAAACCAACAAGCCGCTGCGTCAGCAAGTTCTGCTGCACCAGCACCAGAATCAGCCGCGGCACCTGCTGCCAGCGATGGTGGAATGCCCGATGTAATGACGCCAGAACAGGCGGCCGGAATTATTCAGGTCACCGAGGCCGACATTATCGCAGCAATTGAGGCTGGCGATTTGAAAGCTCGCAAAATCGGTGCGGCCTATCGCATCAGCAAAGCCAATCTTGAAGCGTTCTTAAACGGTTAAAACCAAAAACAGCTTGGCTCATTTGAAATGAGCCAGGCTGTTCCTATTTGTCTACATGAAGTCCAAATTAGCCTCATTCATTTTTTTATTTGCCTGCTTACTTTCTTTTCGGGCTATTGCCTATCAAGAAGCAGAACCTCAAACACCCACCATTTTAATCACAGAAATCGCTTATGACACTTGGCAAGCCGATGCGCTCAATGAATGGATCGAGCTTCTTGTCGTCTCTGAACAGCCAGTAGAAGCAGAACAGTATAAGCTAGGTGACGAAGAGACGATCGGCGGAGGCGAAGGGATGATGCGTTTCCCGAAAGAAACGCTTCTGGAGCCAAGCCAAGTGATTGTCGTGGCCCAATCGGCCGTCGATTTTCGCGCTGCGACTGGGGTTTACCCTACTTTTGAAATAATCGATTCCACCGCCGATGTGCCAAACATGCGGCCGGTTTCAATTTTAGCCAAAGGGGATATCGCCCTCTCAAATACTGGGGACGAGGTGATTGTACTCAATGAGCGCAACCGGCCGGTTGACCGAGTGAGTTACGGAGACAAAACAACCTATCTTGATCCATCAATTGAATTGGTGGCGGTCAAATATTCGTTAGAGCGCATACCGCCTAATTGCGACACCGACACAGCGGCCGATTTTCGTCCACAACCCTCCCCAACTCCGTTCCGTGTTCCAGAGTTTGGCATTTGTCCAACCCTCAATATCGAGCTGACTCCCACAAAACCCTCTTTAAACGAAAGCGAGGACAGCCGCATTCAGTTTGAAGGAGATGCGATTAGCAAAATTCAAGGAAACACTTCAACGGCAACACAAGTTGATCAAACAGTTATATTTCAGGGGATTGTGACCGCAGTTACGGCCGATAAAAATGCCAGCGGAAC
>JBLIMP010000170.1:0-10061 GCA_047638855.1 Cellvibrionaceae bacterium
CCGAAGAAGCAGAAGCTCCAGCCGAAGAAGCAGAAGCTCCAGCCGAAGAAGCAGAAGCTCCAGCCGAAGAAGCAGAAGCTCCAGCCGAAGAAGCAGAAGCTCCAGCCGAAGAAGCAGAAGCTCCAGCCGAAGAAGCAGAAGCTCCAGCTGAAGAAGCAGAAGCTCCAGCCGAAGAAGCAGAAGCTCCAGCTGAAGAAGACTAAGGATAAATTAAGACTTAATGGCAAAAAAGAATAAGAGTAAAACCAAAAATAAGGGCAAACCCCAAGCGGTTGTGAAAGACGCCACATTTCTATTCATTCATGAGGATGATGAGAGTAAGGTTGCTGTTCGTACCCTGAAAGCTAACGAGCGTATGACCGTAACCGTTAAAGATGGCATCAGCGTTGCTGGTTTAGAGAAGGGTGCGCAGGTACGTTTGGAAATTTTTGAAGAGTTGGCCGAAATTGTCTCAATTCAAGAAATAGAAGAGAAGTTAGAGGTAGAAGGGACAATCGTTGAGGCTCTCCCTAATACCCAATTTCGGGTAAGACTTGATAACGACCATGAAGTCTTGGCATACCTTTCTGGCAAAATGCGCCGATACTACATTCGTATTCTTTTAGGTGATCGTGTGAGAGTTGAAATTTCTGCTTATGATATGTCCCGTGGGCGTATAACCTATCGGTATAAGAAGCAGGGTGCTGGACCTCGACGTTAACTAATAGTCATTTAGTTTAATAGATATTTTGAAGGACCGGGAAACCGGTCCTTTTTTATTCCTGCGTTTTTCAAAGTTAATAAGTTAAGCTAGCCTACAGACTGTTACCGCGACCCACTCCCCTTCAATAGTGACTTCCTCTATCTTGCATTTCTTTGGATCAAGTGCCCGTTTAAACTCCCCAAGTTGTTGATCGATGATGCCGCTGAATATGATTCGACCGCCTGGTCTTACAATCTCTAGCAAACCTTCATCCTCAATAAGTTGAATCAAAATTACAGCTAAAATATTGGCAACAATAAGATCCCAATCTTGCCCTTCTACTGTTTCAAGAGAGCCAGTATAAAGGTGGATTGTGTCTGTAATATTGTTCAGCTTTAGATTTTCGGCCGCACTCCCAACCGCATCTTCATCAATTTCAACGGCAGCTATGTGGGCGGCTCCTAAATATTTTGCCGCTATCGATAAAATGGCAGAGCCGGAGCCGAGATCTAGGATACGCATAGCAGGTTGGACATGTTTCTCTAACTGTCCGATGCAAAGGCGGGTGGTTTCATGTTGACCTGTACCAAACGCGATGCCTGGATCAATCAAAATGGGTGTTCGTTCTGGGGTTGGGTTCTCTTCCCAAGGTGGGAGAATGATAAATGAATTGCCGGCCAAAATCGGCCGATAGTTTTTGCGCCACGCTGTTGTCCAGTCAACTGAATCGAGAAGTGTAAAGGTGGCTGGTTCACATCCCATTTGGGAAACTGTTGTGTTGATTGCCATACGAAATGCCTCAGAGTCTTTATCCTGACTAAACCAAAACTTAACGGCCATATTGGGCAACATTGCTGTGGGATTCAGATCTTGCGTATCACCCAATTGTTCTTGAATGACACTGCTGTCTTCTGCAAATGATTCTAAGGAGCTGCAAAGTAAGTCGGCCGATTCCGGATTCGTAATAATGAGCGTTTCGATATATTTCATGTAGATTAAAGGAATGTCTTAAGTTAAACAGTCTATGTGGGTTGGCAATCTGTACGCGGTAATTTATTTAAAAAGGGAATTCAGAGACGGCTCTCGCTGCTTCAACCAAAGCAGGGTCATCTGCGCAAATGCCTCGTTGTTCAGGAGGCAGCAGTTTAGCTATGTTCTGTATAATTTCGTTGCCAATCTCATCCAGCTGGACGCGGCGCCCTTTTCCACGGCCGGTAACAGTGTAAGGGCCAAACGGTTTACCGACAGTTAAGGTGATTTGCGGCCGATTAAAAAGCTTGATCGGAAACAAGTTTGTCATTCCATCAATTCCAATTGGCAAGATCGGCGCTTTGCTCATTGCCGCGATCAGTGGAACCCCTGGTCTTGCTGGTCGTAAGACCGTTGCCCAAGCTCCCCCTTCTGGGAAGATGGCCAATATACCGTTTTGTTTCATGATTGCACTAGAGGCATTAAACGCATAACGCGAACTTGTACCCCTCTGTACATTGTAGACACCCCATAATTCCGGCAGGCTTTCAGTTAATTTGTTTGGTGCAGCGGGTCGATTGGTTCCTGCTAGAAATTCAAGATGCCAAGGCAGAAGATGGATCAGAATAGCAGGATCTGCAAAACTAAAATGGTTGGCAACGACAATAACAGGGCCATGTTCAGGAAGGTTCTCTTTGCCAATGATTTCTACTTTTGTGAAAATTTTAAATATAACGGCCCCAATAAACTTGTAGATACGGCGCTTTATGGGAAATCGGGGATATGGGAATTCTTCGGACATAAAAGATAGATATTAACTAGAAAACCCAATCTTGAGTCAACAAGCTAAGGTTTGTGTTTAAATAACAGTTGAAGCTTACTCTGAAAAGATAGTATTATGTTGCTCTTGAACACGGATAAACGTGGTTCGTTTTGTAAGCTCTTTTAGCCTACTAGCACCTACATAAGTACAAGTTGATCGTAATCCACCTAATAGGTCTTGGACTGTGTCCAAAACAGGGCCACGATAAGGAATTGTTACCGTTTTTCCTTCTGATGCACGGTAATTAGCAACCCCGCCAACATGTTTTTCCATCGCTGTTTTTGAACTCATCCCGTAAAATTGGCGATATTTTTTGCCATCAATTTCAATTAACTCACCACCACTCTCTATATGCCCTGCAAACATACCGCCCATCATGACAAAATCTGCTCCACCACCAAATGCTTTCGCTACGTCGCCCGGAACTTTGCAACCACCATCTGCAATGATTTGTCCACTAAGGCCGTGGGCTGCATCTGCGCATTCTATGATGGCTGAAAGCTGAGGATAGCCCACACCGGTCTTGACCCGTGTGGTGCAAACTGAGCCAGGGCCAATGCCAACTTTGACAATGTCTGCGCCACCCAATAATAGTTCTTCAACCATTTCGCCGGTAACAACATTACCCGCTAATATAATCTTATCGGGATGATTTTCCCGCATCTTTTTAACGAAACTAACAAAGTGCTCTGAGTAACCGTTGGCAACATCGACGCAAATGAATTTAAGCTGAGGGTATTCGTTCATGAGAAAACCAACCATCTCTTCGTCAACTGATCCTGATCCTGTGCTTACTGCTACATAGTCGAGAATCTCCGGCTCGACTGAACGGATAAAATCACCCCACTCCTCTTTTGAGTAATGTTTGTGGATGGCGGTCATCATGCGTTTTGCCCCTAAAGCACGAGCCATTTCAAAGGTTCCGACAGTATCCATGTTGGCTGCGATAATCGGTATTCCTTCCCATTTCTGACCGGTGTGTAAAAAGCTGAATTCTCGCAAAAGCGAAACTTCTGAGCGAGATTTAAGAGTTGATCGTTTCGGCCGGATCATTACATCCTTAAATCCTAATTTTATATCTTGTTCAATTCTCATATGAATACTATTCCTTGAAGGGTAGAAGTGGGAACGCAATGCGAATTTTACCAGATTCGGAGGTAGTCGTCGTTTTATCGCACGCAAAACCGGCCGTTTCAATATCGATAAGCGATATTGAAACGGCCGGAATATTTAGTTCAACACCGATTAGGCTCGATTAGCCGATTTGTTTTAGTAGATTGATCATCTCGACAACAGCCATTGCTGCCTCAACCCCTTTGTTGCCCGCTTTTGAACCTGAGCGCTCAATCGCTTGCTCTAAGGTGTCTACTGTAAGAATTCCAAATCCAACAGGTATCCCATTTTGCCATGAAGCTTGGGCCACCCCTTTTGTCGCTTCGCTCGCGATATAGTCAAAATGTGGGGTTGAACCACGGATTAAAATACCTAATGCTACAACACCATCATATCGGCCGGACTCAGCCATCTTCATGGCTGCCAAAGGTACCTCAAATGCCCCGGGTACAAGAGCAACATCAATGTTCTCATCGTCAACCCCATGGCGTTCAAGAGCATCTTTTGCTCCTTCTAAAAGCCGATTTCCCATAAAATCATTCCAACGTGCTGACACGATCCCAATTTTAAGCCCAGACCCTATTAGGTCTCCTGAAAACAATTTTCCCATTTTAAATTCTCCAAACTGCGGTTTTATATCGGGAGTGACCCCAAATTTATTTGTGATATCGGTGGTTTTGACCATCATTTGCAGGGTAGTTCTTGTACCTGCGCTTTTAAGGCGATCTATGAGGCTAAATTAGCCAGAGTGGCTCTCTAGATCACCTGACGGTGTCAACTTGATTAACATTCTTATATGAGTTATTTTCAACTTGTCCGTCTATTTTTTGTGACCTTTTGCGCAGACCCATTAAAAGACAAGATATGCCCCATACGGTCTGCTTTTGTGCGCAAGTAGAAATCATTTTCTGTAATCGACACAATTTCATGTGGGATACGTTTCTCGACGGTAATTCCATGATCTTCTAAGCCAATGACTTTTTCAGGATTATTGGTCATCAGATGAATGGTGTCGATTTGCTCCATTTTGAGCATTTCGGCCGCAACTCGATAATCCCGGGCATCGGCCGGCAAGCCTAATTGCAAATTAGCATCGAGTGTATCAACCCCTTGCTCCTGAAGGGCATACGCTTTGATCTTATTTGCCAAACCTATGCCTCGCCCTTCTTGGCGCATATATAGAAGCGCACCATGCCCGGCCGTACTAATCTTTTGTAGCGCCAGCTCTAACTGAGAACCACAATCACATTTACGAGACCCTAGAATATCCCCAGTGAGACATTCAGAGTGGATGCGCACAAGTGCATTTGAACTGACATCGCCCATTTTGAGAAGCATATGCTCTTTATTGTTTTTTAAATCTTTGTAAACAACTGCTGTAAATGTCCCATAATCGGTAGGCAGAGAGGCTTCCACTTCGCGTACGACGGCCGGGCCCATGCGTTTGCTGAAGTCTGTATCTTCAATTTGTAAGCGGTACTTGGCAAGGGCATCAATTGAAATGGTAACCAGATCATGTGCCTTACCAAATTCAATTAGCTCTGGCAAGCGTGCCATCGTTCCATTGGCCGACATGATTTCACAAATGACGGCAGCCGGTGTTTGGCCTGCCAGTCGGGCCAAATCGACACTCGCTTCTGTTTGTCCACGGCGTTCTAATACCCCCCCAGCTTGTGCCCGCAATGGGAATACATGCCCCGGCATGACAATGTCGGCCGGGATGCTTGTGGGATTGATCAGAATCCCTATTGTGTGTGAGCGGTCCTCAGCTGAAATACCGGTGCTTACCCCTTGGGCTGCTTCAACTGAAAGTGTAAATGGAGTCCCAAAGCCTGAGCCGTTCATATGTGGTGGAACCATTTGTGGTAACCCCATTCGATCACAGATTTTTTCTTCCAAAGGGGTACAGATTAACCCTCGGCCGTGGGTTGCCATAAAGTTGATAACCTCTGGTGTCGCGAATTCGGCGGCCACCGCCAAGTCACCTTCGTTTTCACGATCTTCGTCATCTACGATGATAACCATTTTGCCTTTGCGAAATTCTTCAATCGCTTCTGGAATAGTTGCTAATTTTGTCATACGAAGTCCTCATGCATAAGAGTAAAGGTTTAAACAAATTCGGCCAAAGCAAGTACGGATGTCCGAAAAATGTTTCTACTCTACGCTATTTTTCTCTCTTTCTTACCCGTAGCCATTTTTGGCTAAAAAATCGGCCGTAATGCCGCTTTTTTGTGAACTAGATTGGGGTTGATAATGACCCAACATCTTTTCCACATATTTTCCCAATACATCAACCTCGACATTCACTTGGTCGCCGACCTTTTTCAGGGGCAATATAATTTCAGTTTGTGTATAGGCGACTAATTGAACGGTGAAGCTACTCTCATATACGTCAACAACAGTCAGACTGGTTCCATCAAGCGTGATATAGCCTTTTTGCACAATGTAACGCATCATGTTGGCTGGGAATCCAACTGTTACCCACAGCGCATCCTCATCCGGCCGGAATTCAGTAATCGTGCCGACTGCGTCAACATGTCCCTGGACAAAATGACCACCCAGACGTGAGGTTGGTGTGGCCGAGCGTTCTAGGTTAACTCGACTTCCCGCCCTAAGCCCCATCAGATTGGTCACTTCGCGTGTCTCCGGTGAAACACCGACGGTGAAACCGCCATCCCAAAACTGGGTTACGGTAAGACAAACCCCATTGACGCAGATGCTGTCACCTAATTTTGAGTCACGCAACACAACCTTCGCCTGAATCGCTAAGTCATATCCTTTGCCACCACGACTTAGCCGGGTAACGGTTCCGATTTCTTCTACAATGCCTGTAAACATAATTATATGATGAGTAAGAAGGGGTGTTTTTTACCCATTAAGCTTCTTCTTACCTATTCTTGTTTTTCCTCTTATCCACAAGTCTGGATCAAGCTGTTCAATCATTAGATTATCGAGTTCAAAGGCGTCTTTTAATTCACTAACCCCTTGCCCGCCTATTGGCCCAGGGGCGGTGTGCCCACCTATAATTTTTGGGGCGATAAATGCCCAAACCTCATTAATCGCTTTTTCTGCGAAAAATGAACCTAACACATAGCTCCCCCCTTCAACCATTAAACTTTGGAGGCCATTTTTCCCCAAAAGTTCGAGTAGATGCCAAATATCGACTTGTCCCGTTTTTGTGGTGCGGGTTTCAATTACCTCGACCCCCGATTGTTCTAGTTTATTACGGTCGCTAGGGAGTATCTGATCAGAGATAGCAACAACCGTTCGGCCGGGGAGTTGACCGTTCATAAGCTTCAGCGTGTCCGGTAATGCACCTTGGCTAGCAAGCACAATTCGTGCGGGATGGGAAGGCTCACGGCCGTCATCATTTAGCAAGCGGGTTGTTAGCGAAGGGTTGTCAGCGATTGCAGTGCCAGAGCCGATTAGGATTCCATCGCATAGCTGACGCAATTCATGCCCCTTTTGGCGAGCCATCGGGCCAGTAATCCACTGGCTTTCTCCAGTATGAGTCGCAATTTTCCCGTCCAGGCTGCAAGCGAATTTGGCAATGACATACGGAAGCCCAGTTTGTGTATGGTGGAAAAAAAAGCGATTTTGTTCGCGAGCTTCAGTTTCAAGTAGACCCGTATAGACAGAAATTCCAGCATCAACCAGTTTTTGGTGTCCACCAGTAGCCCTAGGATTGGGATCGATTACCGCATAATGCACTTCGGTAATCCCAGCATTGATGATGGCAAGGGTGCACGGTGGGGTCTTTCCGAAATGGTTGCAGGGTTCTAATGTAGCGTAAAGTGTTGCACCATGGGCAGCTTTGCCAGCTTTGCGTAACGCTTCTGCTTCAGCATGTGGTTTGCCTGGGGGTTGGGTATATCCTTCAGCAATAATGACCCCATTTTTAACGATAACAGCCCCAACCGCCGGATTGGGGGCGGTGTGCCCGGCCGCTTGGCTGGCACATGCAAGTGCTCGCCGCATATAGAGTATGTGTTGATCGTGCGTTTGTGTATATTCCAAAACGAAAATGCCCCGCAACATCTCAAGAATCGATATCAACGGGGCATGGAACATATGTATAGAGCGATCTGGCTGTACTGCTTGAAAAATCAAGCAGTGGCCAAACCTAAGGTGGATAGTGTTTCACGTCTAAATAAATGTCCCTTGTTGATTAAAGCAAGAGCTATTAAAACAGACCGAAAAACTTAAACCTTTTCGAAATCTTCTCCCATCCGGACTATACCGTCGGCTCTGGAGTTTCACCAGATCAGCTTTGTTTTTAGCGGTTGCTCAAAAACTCAGCTCGCGGGCTTTGCACAGATTTAATTGTGCATTTACCGCCGGTCATGAATTGCTGATCAAAACGATTAGGTTTTGATTAAGGTCAATTATTGATTGAACCGCTCACCATGCCCCGAAGATTTTGTATATAAGTTGACCTGATCATATACGATTTTTAAGCACCCTTCAAGTTGTGTTCGTCATATCCTTTCTTCTATGACATATTTTTTATCATTAGATTAACAAGGAGAGTAATGAGTGCTTTCTCAAGCACCTAAGTGCATCAATCTAGACATCTGATTGCTTTCAACTATAAGCTGTATTTGATAAGCTAAATCGATCAAGATTCTTTTTTTCTATTTATGCTAATCACTCGCCGCCAATTTCTTACTTATTCTGCAGCCACACTACTAATAGGTAGCAGTGCCACTCTTGGGTATAGTGTTCTTGTCGAACCCTATTGGCTTGAATTTCCCCAACTTATCATGTCGATTCAGAACCTTCCTTCTCATTTAGAAGGGAAGACGCTCATGCAAATTTCAGATATGCATATTGGGCAGGGAGTGTCTGACGACTACCTTATCGATTCATTGCGGCAGGCTGGTCTTTTAAACCCCGATTTTGTGGTCTATACCGGCGATTTTGTTTCTTATGATGATCGATCTTATGACCAGATTGATAAAATCATGCCGTTTGGCCCTAAAGGAAAACTCGCAACTGTTGCTTCACTTGGAAATCACGATTACGGTCGTGGATGGCAAGAGGTAGATGTTGCAGACGCTATCGCGAGCTCCTTAGAGGATAAAGGGATTCGAGTATTGTTGAATGAGGTTGAGGATTTTTCGGGATTAAAAATCGGAGGAATGGAAGATTTTTGGTCGCCACGCTATTTTCCGCGACAGGTAACAGAAAAAATCGCCAAAGGTGAGCCATCGTTTGTGTTGTGTCATAACCCCGACGGCGCAGATAGCGACGGATGGGGGGATTATCAAGGGTGGATTTTGTCTGGGCATACTCACGGGGGACAGGTGAAGCCACCATTTTTGCCTGCCCCGATTCTAGCCGTTAGCAATCGACGGTATGCAGCGGGAGTCGTTGATTTATACGACGGCCGAATGTTGTATATTAATAAAGGGCTGGGGCATCTGCTCCCGTTGAGGTTTAATGTTCGGCCGGAAATCACTTTGTTCCATCTCACGCGTGCTTAGTTGCGTAGATTCACCCGAGTCAAGCGGCTTATCCTCGGCCGATTAATGGCATCGCAGTCGCCATGACTGTCATAAACTGAACATTAGCATTAAGCGGTAAGCTGGCCATATACAACAAGGCATCTGCTACGTGAGCTACATTCATACGCGGTTCAACTTTAATCGATCCATCAGCTTGAGGAACCCCTTTTGCCATTCCTTCAGTCATTTCCGTGGCAGCATTGCCAATATCTAGCTGGCCGCAGGCGATGTTAAACTTTCTTCCGTCAAGCGATGTCGATTTTGTTAGACCTGTAATCGCATGCTTGGTAGCAGTGTAAGGGGCTGAGTTCGGCCGAGGGGCTGTGGCTGAAATAGAGCCATTGTTGATAATACGGCCCCCTTGCGGTACTTGTTTCCTCATTAGACGAAATGCCTGTTGCGTGCATAAAAAAGAGCCTGTTAGGTTAACATCAACTACAGATTGCCACTCTTCAAAGCTTAATTCATCGAGCGAAACAGATCGCGAACTGCGGCCTGCATTATTAAAAAGCAGATCAAGTCGGCCGTAAGTTTGCTCACATGCAGCAAAAAGTTTTTCTACTTGGTCAGGTTTTCCTACATCCGCCGTGTAAATGAAGGTGCTCAAGCCAAAGTCGCCTGCTAATTCACGCGTCTCCTCTAAAGTTGCCACGTTTCGGCCCGTAAGCACTACACAATATCCGCATTCTAGTAATTTCAAAGCGCATGCTCGGCCTATACCACTGCCAGCGCCAGTTATCAAAGCGATCTTATTCATGCACCAATTGTATATCTATTTTAGGTATCTTCTCAATAATCTGGGGAAAAGCACCCTTCGACAAGCTCAGGGTGCGCATCCTCAGACGTCGGCGTAAGCTCAGTCGAACGCTGTCGAAGGATACCTCCCTCCCTTTTTGAGAAGTTACTATTTTAGGATATGGGGTGAATATGGCCGATGCACTTAGAAAATAGGAAATAAGTACTACAA
>JBLIMP010000171.1:0-10008 GCA_047638855.1 Cellvibrionaceae bacterium
GCAAACGAAGCGGGACGCATAATGCGATCAACAACGGTAGAAGATATCCGCTCTACAAACCGCGAGATGAAGCGTGTTGATGAAAACTGTTCAAGTTTTGTAATAGGCGAAACGATGAGGTTGATGTAAGTTGATAATTTTCCGGTAACCGTAGGGCTAATTAGAATCATTCTTGTAATAAGCTCGGGGAACTTTTCTGCCATCGTAATCGAGATCATGCCCCCCATCGAATGGCCTACTAAGATAACTGGTCCATCGTATAGTGACTCGACGAAACTTGCTAAAACATTTGCATACTGCTCGATGGTTACTTCATTCTTCATCCGTGGAGAATTTCCATAACCGGGCAGATCTACCGCAATACACCAATATCTTTGGGAAAGCAACGCCATGAGAGGTGACATTGCATATGCGGAGCTAGACCATCCATGTATAAGTAATACAAGCTGGCGATCCCGCCGACCTTCTTCGTAAAAATTTATTAGCTGATTTCCGACGCGTAATGTGGACAACTGTTTATATTCCTAGACAAAGTCTTACTCTAACCACCTTTATTGTAAACGGATAAATAATTATTGTAAATCTGAAATAGTCCCAAATTTACAATAACAGGCTTCGTAAATTTTTGTAAACATATTTTAAAGCTGTATAACTTGCTACATCAGTAACGTTATAGTGTGATGTGCCAATATAATTATCGGTGAAAAGGGATTCGTGGGTCTAATTTTTAGAATGACGATTTGGTTGGTAAGAATCATAGATATGCCCGAATCGATTGAAACTTCAAAGTCTTTCGGTTCAGCCTATTAGCTTAGTTTCAAATTGTACAATTTTCAGACAATAACTCTGCAAATAACTAAACGCACTGGCGAGATCAAGTAATTCGATTGTTTAGTTTACCCTTTTTTGCCAAATTTGATTATTTTTGGTTAATTAAGGTGAGTAAAAGTAAAAACCTGATAAAATTATTTTTTAATGATAAGAATAGAAACTATTCGCTGTTTTATTGATTATTTTGAATAGCGAGACGTTTGCTAATAGTTAGGTTAAATCTGCAATGTGGCTATTCAGCTTATAAGTAACCTGAAAATATTTAATTACTAGTTTTTTAGAAGATATATAATAATTATGACCGAACAACAACTTCCGATTAGTCGAGAACTTTTTGAAATACTACGTTGCCCTCTCGCCGTACAAGAACGCGATAAATATGGTGACGATCCTGGGAAATTACGTATTGTTAAAAATAGCTGGTTAGTTTCAGATGATTCCGGTCTGAAATACCCGATACGTGATGGGATTCCGGTTATGTTGATTGATGAGGGTCAAAAGTGGGTTGGTATCGCCGACGATGATTTACCTGTCCCGCCACCTTCTGAATAGATAGAGGCAAACAAGGTTTGGTATATGCTTACAAGACAAAATTGAACAGATTCTCTTGTTTAAGGGTAGTTGGAACAGTATGAAAAAGGTTCTTTACGTAGAAGATAATAGAGCAAATAGAATATTAATCGGCCGACTTCTCGATAGTCGTTATGATTTAACTTTTGCAGAAGATGGAGAAACAGGGCTTCGGCTTGCAGGAGAAATTAAGCCAGACCTTATCTTAATGGATATTGGTTTGCCTGATTTTGACGGTCAGACTGTTGGAGCCATGATACGACAGATTCCTGAACTAAAGGATGTCCGTATTGTTGCTTTAACCGCTTGGCCCGAGGCTGCGGTGTCAGAGCTTGTTTCTCGTTACAACTTTAATGGAAGCATCTCAAAACCGATTGATGTTTCCACATTTCCTTCATTGATAGAATCCTACTTAAAGGATATAAGTCCATAATTGCGGGCAGCGGAAGGGCAACCTGAAACTCATTTCAGTACAAAGATATTCAATTGAAGAACTAACCGAGGCCTATAATCAAACTCGGCAAGATTACATTGTTCCAATGCCGATGACGCCTGCTCGTTTGAAAGAGTATGTCGAAATGTACGATGTTGATCTCGCATCTTCATGTGCAGTTATTGATGAACATGAGCCAGAGTTAATTATGGGTCTGGGCATGCTGGGAGTTCGCGATAATCGATCTTGGATTACCCGAGTAGGCGTGTTGCCCTATACTCGTAAACTGGGTGCGGGTAGTGATATTCTTGAAGAACTGGTTGCAATAAGTGAGAAACTAGAGGTTGGGTTTACATGGTTAGAGGTCATCAGTGGAAATGAACCTGCATATCGTTTGTTTATTAAAAATCGTTTTAAGCAAACACGTGAACTAATGGTCTTACGCCGGCCGCCAGGGACCCAAATTGAAGATGAAGCGAGTCTGCCCTCTCCAACTAGTATAGAAAAATTAGACTCTTCCGAAGCGATTCAGCAAATGATCTTCAAAGATGGACAGCCGAACTGGCTCAATCAACCTGAAACCTTCCGAAATGTAAAAGAACTCGAAGTCCGGAAATTGATTTTTGATAACGGTTGGGAGGGCTGGATTTTTTATGAAAGAACATTGATCCAGTTGAAAAGAGTCTTTGTACAAGTGTTAAGTGGTCCAACTGAAAAAGTGACCGCTCGGGTTCTTGCGTGGCTACATCGTGAGTATCCGATGCAGGATGCGGTATGTGAAAACTTTGAAGTGAATGACCTTAGAATAAAAGGATATTTACGGGTAGGTTATTTTGAATCTTTTCGCCGCATTGAAATGGTACGGAACAATAAAGAATAAGTCATTATGATTGAAAAATATAGCAGGTTAACCCCTAATAACATTGGCCAAGCGATGAGTCAATTAAAGGATGTTGTCAACTTAACCCCAGTTATGACTTCGACAACGCTTGATAAACGAGTCGGGGGACAAGTTTTTCTAAAATGTGAAAACTTTCAAAAGGTGGGTGCCTTCAAGTTTCGCGGTGCATATCATGCGGTTTCGAACTTAGACCCTTCACTTTCAAAAAGAGGTGTAATCGCTCACTCAAGTGGCAACCATGCTCAAGGTGTCGCCTTAGCGGCCGCTATGCTCGATGTTCAAGCAACTATCGTTATGCCGGAAGATTCCACCCCTGTAAAAATGATTGCAACGGCCGAGTACGGAGCCACCGTTGTCAAATCAACTGCTCGTGACAGAGAACGTGTTTCAAGTGAGTTAGCCGAAAAACATGGATATACACTTATCCACCCTTACGATAACGAGGATATTATTTTGGGGCAGGGAACTGCGGCATGGGAGCTGTTTGATCAAGTGAATGATCTTGACTACCTGTTTGTACCCGTTGGCGGTGGCGGGCTTATTTCCGGCTGTGCATTAGCGACGGCTGCTCGCTCAACAGGATGTAAAGTGATTGGTGTAGAACCAGTCGCAGGTGATGATGCTGGCCGTTCATGGCGGTCGGGCCAGATCGTTTCACTTGATGAAGTGCCTGAGACAATTGCGGATGGTGTACGAACCCGGTTCATTGGTGAACGGAATCATGCTGTGATGCAAGAATATGTCCATGACATGACAACTGTTACAGAGGCGCAAATTCTAGAAGCCTTGCAGTTTATATGGGCGCGTATGAAAATCGTCGTAGAACCAAGCTCTGCCTTGGCGTTAGCCCCCATTTTGTCAGGTAATTATGATATTAAGGGGGGGCGAGCCGGAATTCTGATTTCTGGAGGAAACGTCAACACTCCTGGTTGTGGATTTTTTCACTAGCGGCCGACTTTTCTCGTATATTATTATAAAAAATATCTTGTAAAAAAGTTGACTGTTCCGATAAATATCTGTATATTTATCGGCCGTACCTAAATAGTAAGCACGTCAAGAATCCGACCTCTTGTTTGATCTAGATTGATTGAGGCAAAAGGACGGGTTTTTATATGAAAAGATCAAGGATAAATAGACATGTCTCGCAAATGTAAACTAACTGGAAAAGGACCGTTAAGCGGTAACAACGTATCTTTCTCTCAGAAAAAAACCAAACGTCGCTTTCTGCCAAACTTGCAGACTCGCAACATTTTCATTCCTGAATTGGGACGTAAAGTAACAATTAAAATGTCAGCTCGTGCGATCCGTACTATGGATAAAAAAGGTGGTTTGATGAACTACTTGCAAGCTGAAGGGATGACGATTAAAGATATTCTTTAGTTAATACAAAGAAATCTCTAAATATAAAGCACGAGTCATCTCGAATCTTGACTCAAAAAAAGCTCAACCATTGGTTGGGCTTTTTTGTTTTGAGTCTTGAGGCTTTTTTTGCCGATTTCCCAACTCTTTTTATTTGAAAACTTGGGATGATTCAAGCTTACTTTTGCTGAGGGTCAAGCAAACATAATTACAGTTTTTTGAGGGTTTCTACTAGATCTGAAATTTTCGGCCGGTCGGTCGGACTTTTACTCGGGTAAGCGAAGCGTACAATGCCACTTTTATCGATTATGAAATTGCCTCCCATTTGATCAGTGCTACCACGATTACCTTTGCTTTTTTCGCCTCGCATATAGGCCTGTGTGTAAAACCATAAATTCTGTGGCCCCCATGCACGCAACGTGGAACTTGTCATACCATAAAGTTTGTAGCTTTCTTTTTTAGGGTCAAGCCAGACCTGAAACGGGGCTTGGGTTTCTTCAAGCCAAGCATTCGCCCAGTAAGGGGTCCCAAACGAGACGGCAACGATATTGGTGTTAAGCTGATTGATCTCTTCTGTGAATGGCACAACCTGCGCCACATGTTCTTGTCAGGGGAGTCAGGCAAGGTGGCGTAAAAAGATAACGAAGGCGTGTTGTCCGTTGCCCCAAGCGGACGAAAGTTGGATTGGTACTTCTTCTTTTGTAAGTAGCGTGATGTCTGGAGCTTGTTGGCCGATTATGATTTTTGACATGGGCGGATTTTAACTAGATAAACAAACTCGGTTGGACATCCTTGCATTCCTGTAACCGTCTGCACCTGGAACCTTGCGCAACACGTTGCTTTGGCTGAAAATCACAAGAATGGAAAATGCACAAATTATCATTGTTGGGGCAGGAGCGGCCGGACTCATGGCCGGAATCTGGGCGGGGCGTAGCAACCCGAATCGGCGTATTGTGTTGCTGGATGGGGCACCAAAAATCGGCCGGAAGATTCTTATTGCCGGGGGCGGTCGATGTAATGTCACACATCATGAGGTGACGGAGCAGGCTTACGCAGGAGCTTCGCGCAATGCGATTAAAAAAGTGCTACGCCAATTTAATGTAGACCAAACCATCGACTTTTTTAAAAGGCTGGGAGTCAAGCTTAAGCAAGAAGAAACGGGGAAACTTTTCCCGACGACTGATAAGGCGAGCACGGTTTTGGAGGCCTTGATGCAAGAGGTCGGCCTTTATGCCACCCTCTTGACTAATCATCGGGTTGAAACGATTACCAGCAACGGGGATCGGTTTATTGTTTCGGGCAATTTTGGGCAGATGTCGGCTCAAAAGGTAATTTTGGCTACAGGCGGTAAAAGTATTCCAAAAACCGGTTCAGACGGCCGTGGGTATGAGATTGCTCAAGAGCTAGGCCATTCACTGACCCCTCGTATTTTTCCAGCCTTGGTTCCTTTAACAGTGCCACGTAAGCATTGGATTCGAGATTTAAAGGGGATTACAGTGCCTACAACGTTAGAACTGTGGACCTCAACCGGCAAGCGGCTTGAGTCGTTTACCAATTCTATGCTGTGTACCCATTTTGGATTGTCCGGGCCAGGAGTGCTTGATATGAGCCGTTACTATTTAGAGGCGCTAGGGCACGATTCTAAAGTTCAGTTGACGCTGAATTGGGTCCCGGATTGGGAAAGCGAGCAGTTTGCAGGGATGCTGAAGAATGAGCGGAAACAATCTGTACAACAAATTTTGAGAAATAAGATGCCAGATCGATTGGCTCGAACACTGTTAGAGCAGTCGCTGGGCGATTTATTAGAAGCACATGGGGTTCAACAGCCAGCTAATCAGTTGTCTAAAGCTGAACGTAAGAAAGTGGTCGAGACGGTGACTCGATTTCCGGTGCCAGTCGCTGGGAACCGGGGATTTGACTTTGCAGAGGTAACGGCCGGGGGTGTTCCGTTAAACGAGCTGCATTTGAACACCCTGTTGTCACGCATTTGCCCTAATCTGTATTTTTGTGGTGAGATTTTAGACGTGGATGGCCGGATTGGTGGGTTTAATTTTCAGTGGGCATGGGCGTCGGGCTACTTGGCGGGGCGAGCAGTTTAATAGATTCTCGATCTATGGAAGTAAAGCGGCCGGTTGCATATAGGCACGGCCGTTTTTTGTTTCTGGGTTAAAATTGTAGTTAGATATTAGAAATGTAATTGTTCAGTAGCCTAAGAAAATCGAGTTTGTGGGTGGGACTTTAGTCGCTTTAACCGGAAAACAACGGCTGAAGCCATTACTACGAACAGGTGCTGAATAGTTACTTAGATGTTGGATGCTAGATTATGAACTTTGACCTATTACCCGAACAAAAAGAGCTAGTTGCCCAGACCCGTAAGTTTGCTTTAGAAGAAATCGCCCCTTATGCGGCCAAATGGGACCAGGATGAGCATATCCCCCGCTCGCAGATTCAAAAATATGCTGACGCTGGCTACTTTGGGATGACTGTTCCAATCAAATATGGAGGCCGTGGACTTACCGCACTCGACGCGATTCTTGTGATTGAAGAAGTGGCGCGGCATTGTGGCATCAGCGGCCGATTAATTGTCGATCACAATTTTGGGGCGGCGATCACCATCCTGAATTTTGGCAATGAAGAGCAGCGTCAGCAGATATTGCCAAGCGTGTGCAACGGCCAAACGTTGATGAGTATTGGCATGACAGAGCCAGAAGCGGGGTCGGCTTTGACTGATCTGACCACAGAGGCGGCCGAAAGCGAGGATGGCGACCACTATATCCTTAATGGGACCAAACATTGGATTACCGGAGCAGGTGAGCGTGAGTACACCCTTGTATATGCTCGTTTTGGCGGTGTTGCGGGGGCTAAAGGGGTTGGGGCGATTTTGGTTAACATGGATATGGACGGTTTCAATTATGCGGGCCGTATTCCATCGATGGGAGTACGCGGGGTGCAAGAAGGTATCTTGGAATTTAAGAATATGCGGGTTCCAAAAGCGAATCTTGTGGTGCCCCCCGGCAGCGCCTTTGGCAATTTGATGTCCGCTTATAACGGCCAGCGGGTCGGGGCTTCGGCCGTGGCTTTGGGTATTTCACAAGGCGCGTTTGATTTTTCTAAAGACTATGCTGACAATCGGACTCAGTTTGGCAAGCGCATTACCGATTTTCAGGCGATGCAGTTTAAGCTGGCTGATATGGCGATCGAAATAGACGCAGCCCGCTTTTTGATTTACCGAGCCGCCAGCCATGCGAAGTCAGCCATTACTGACCGGTATGAATCAAGTGTGGCAAAGGTGTTTGTTTCTGAAATGGCGGTGCGGGTCACCAGTGAGGCGATTCAGCTTTGCGGTGCGCAAGGGTACGGCCGGAACTTGCCGGTGGAGCGTATGTTTCGCGATGTACGTTGCTTTACTTTGGCGGGTGGCTCAGCCGAAATTCAGCGGATCGGAATCGCAACTAAAATTTTAGGCCGGTCGTTGCCACAAAACTAGAGCCAGGTGAGTTTTAGCCTATTGGCGATTTAGAAAGAAGACAAATGGGCAATGAATAATGGAGAAAGAAGAATGGAAAACTATTATGACCTCGGAAGTTACGCTCGCAAAATATCAACCAGCCGCAACGAAGCCCAACTCTGGTTTAACCGTGGGCTTATGTGGAACTATGGCTACAACTTTGAAGAAGCGGTGACCTGTTTTCAACGTGCTGTTGAAATCGACCCAACCTGTGTGATGGGATATTGGGGGATTGCCTATGGGCTGGGATGCAACTACAACAAGGAGTGGAAGGTTTTTTCAGAACGGGAAGTTGGCAAGGTTTTAACGAAGGCGCGTGAGGCGATTGAAGTGGGTAAACAGCATCTGGCATTGGCCACTGAACTTGAGGCAGGCCTGCTTTTGGCGCTCGAAAAGCGATTTCAGGCGGCCGAAACATCGGGTGAAGAAGAGCTTTGTGCGTGGAACGACGACTTTGCGGCCGAAATGCGCCAAGTCTATCAACGATTTCCAACCGATTGGGATGTCGCCACTTTGTTTGCCGAAGCACTCATCAATCGAACCCCGTGGCAGTTGTGGAACTTAAAAACGGGCAAGCCGGCCGACGGTGCTGACACGCTGGAAGCGATTGAGGTGTTAGAGCGAGGGATTAACGAAGGTGAAGCGGCCGGTGCTCCCCCTCATCCCGGCTTGAATCACATTTACATTCATGTGATGGAGATGTCGCCTACCCCTGAAAAGGCGTTGCTTGCGGCCGACATTCTGCGCGACCTTGTGCCAGATGCGGGCCATCTCAAGCATATGCCTTCGCACATTGACATTCTTTGCGGTGATTACCATTCGGCCGTTGTAGCCAACAACCGGGCGCATGAAGCCAACAATAAATATTTGGCCCATCGAGGAGACTTAAATGAATTTACCTTTTACCGGTCCCACGACATCCATTTTAAAATTTATGCGGCGATGCTGTTGGGGCAATACAAAACATCGTTAGAAGCGGCTGATCAAATGCTTGAGCTGGCTAATGACAAGATTTTGCACATGGAACGGCCGCCGATGGCGTTCACGCTTGAAGGGATGATTTCGATGAAGTTGCATGTGTTGATTCGCTTTGGAAAATGGCAAGAAATCATCGATTCACCTTTTCCTGAAGAAAAAGATTTGTACTGCAATACGGTAGCGATGTTGCATTATGCAAAAGGGATTGCGTTTGCTACGTTGGGTGACTTTGACGCGGCCGAGGCTGAGCAGATTTCCTTTAAGGTTGCGGAAGGTAATCTGCACAAGCACCGATACATTTTTAACAACACCTGTGCCGATATTCTAAAGGTGGCAGAGGCGATGTTAAACGGTGAGGTTGAGTATCACAAAGGAAACTATGGCATTGCGTTTGGACACTTGCGTCACGCGGTTGAGCTCGATGACAACTTGGCCTATGCGGAGCCGTGGGGCTGGATGATGCCCACACGCCACGCTTTGGGTGCGCTTTTGTTGGAGCAAGGCCACCTCGATGAAGCGGCCGCCGTTTATCGGGCTGACTTGGGGCTGGACAATACGGTCTATCGGCCGTTACAGCATCCGGATAATGTCTGGAGCTTGCACGGTTATGTCGCTTGTTTGCAGAAGCTGGGTAAGGTGGCCGAAGCTGAGGCGATGCAAAACCGGCTTAACTTGGCATTGGCACGGGCAGATATAGAGATTAATGCATCGTGTTTTTGTGCAAAGAAGAGTTGCTGCCAATCATGAGCCAGCCAACTGGTAAAATAAAGATTGGCTTGGCATTGAGCGGTGCGGTGGTTCGGGGATTTGTGCATATTGGTGTTTTGCAGGCACTTGAAGAAGAAAATATTCGGCCGGATATGATTGGCGGCTCTTCGGCCGGTTCGATTATCGCTTATCTGTCGGCCGCTGGGTTAAGCAGTCAGCAGATTCTTGATTTGTCGCAGCAAATCAGTTGGCTGCGAATGATCCGGCCGATTTTCTCACGTACAGGATTTGTCTCGTTCGAACCGATTGAGAAACTCCTCATCCGATTTGTGGGTGATCTGCATTTCGAAGATTTAGCGATTCCGCTGGTCGTTTCGACGACCGACTTAGCTACGGGCGAACCGGTTTTGTTTAGCCAAGGAGCTGTTGCCCCGGCCGTGCATGCAAGCTGTGCGGTTCCAGGTTTTGCCCGGCCGGTTAGCCATGGGGGCTATCATTCTCTGATCGATGGGGGAGTAAGCAACAACACGCCTTCTGACTCTGTGCGGGCATTGGGGGCCGACTTTGTGATTGCGGTGGATGCTTTTGCACCGCATCGGCGTCGTTTTGGCGGCCCAATTAGGGTTGGGCTTAATGCAATTGAGATTATGGTTAGAAACAGCAACCGAGGGCCAAAGCAAGCTGATTGCCTAATTGCACCTGATTTAAGCGACGTGTCGT
>JBLIMP010000172.1:0-9948 GCA_047638855.1 Cellvibrionaceae bacterium
AATTACCGGCGCATCAACCGGAATAGGCTATGACACCAGTCGGCTACTAATCGAAAAAGGCTATCAAGTTTTTGGTAGCGTACGCACGGCCGAAGACGGCAAACGGGTTCAACAGGAGCTTGGTGAGGCGTTTATTCCGCTGCTATTCGATGTCACCGATTACCCAGCCGTCGATGCGGCCGTAAAAGTTGTGGCTGAAAAGGTTGGTGCTAATGGGTTGGCTGGTTTAGTTAACAATGCAGGAATTGCGGTTGCCGGTCCGCTGCTCAATCTTGACATCGAAGAATTTAAATGGCAATTCGAGGTGAATCTCTTCGGCCTTTTGGTTGTCACTCAAAAGTTTTTGCCCTTGCTGGGCGCACAGCTTGACGCACCGCACTCACCTGGAAGAATCGTCAATATCAGTAGTGTCAGCGGCCGATTGTCATTCCCCTTTTTCGGGGCATACGCCGCCTCAAAATACGGTGTAGAGGCCGTCTCAGATGCATTGCGACGCGAGCTAATGGTGTACGGCATCGATGTGATTATCATCGGTCCAGCCTCCGTCAAAACACCCATATGGAATAAACGAGGCGGTATCACAGATGGCAAATTCTTAGACAGTGACTATGCATCCAATATCGGCATGCTAACGGAGATCACTCGGCAAGGAAATGAAGACGGAATGCCGGTTGAAAGGGTCAGTGAAGCGATTTTGACCGCTCTTACCCATCCTTCCCCAAAAACCCGCTATGGCTTATACAATGATGTTATTCAGCGTATTGCACGATTTTTGCCAGCTCGTTTTCTTGATAAACAAATCGCAAAGCAGTTAAAACTCAATAAAAGATAAGGGATCTAGATACAGAGTGGTGTCTAACCAATTTCTTTTCTCTATCTCTTTTCTCTATCTCCTATCCTAATTTAACCTCATGAAAGCACTTCAAATTTTTGCTCCCGGCGAAGCCCGATTCGTCGAAACCCCTAAACCCTCTCCACAACCTGGCGAAGCCTTAATCCGGCCGGTCAAGCTTTCGCTTTGTGCCAGTGACATCTGGATGTGGCGATATTCTCCTATCGAGAATTTCCCCTATCCAGCCGGATCAAGTGGCCATGAAATTGTCGGCATTGTCGAAGAGATCAACGGTGATTTACCCGGTATGCAAGTAGGAGATATGACGCTTGCCATTTACCCGGCCCAGTTGGGAATGGCGGAGTATTTTGTAGCTGAGTTTAAGAATGTTTTGCCGGTTCCGGCCGGGATTCTGCCCGAGCACTTAGTTCAGGCTCAGCAGCTAGGCACGGTTATTTTTGCTTGTAAGCAGTTGCCCAACATTGTAGGAAAAAGTGTTGCTGTTATCGGTCAAGGTTCGGCCGGGCTTTGGTGGAACACGATGCTTAACCGTATGGGAGCGGCCGAAGTCATCGGCATCGATTTGCAGGCACATCGCGTTAAAGCGGGTTTGCAATTTGGGGCAACCCACACCATTCACAACAAATCGGCCGACCCTGTGCCCTCGCTTAAAGCGATTTTAGATGGAAGGCTACCAGATGTAGTTGTGGAGGCGGCCGGATTAAACGAATCAATCAACTTAGCCTTTGACATCGTTAAAGAGGATGGGTTTGTGCTTCAGTTTGGCGTTCCTCACGAGCAGAGTTTTGTCATCAATTACAGTGAGATTTTTCGTAAATGCATCACGCTCAAAGCCATTGTTAATGCCTCTGCTGAACCGGGGCACACTTCAACTTTAGCCGCCTTGCAGATGATAGCGAAGGCCGAAGTTGATGCTTCTGCAGTCATCACGCACCACTTCCCGTTCGATCAAGTGCTAGAAGCTTACGATTTACAGCGCACACGAGATGAAGGGGCGATTAAAATCGTGATTGATATGCCCTAAGTCTAATTGGTTTCCAAAGCTTCCAACGATGGGGGAGCACTACCCGTCCCATTCTCAAAATCTTGGATATTCTGCATCGCACCACTGGCCGCTTCGTGAGCCGCGACCTGTTTTGATCGACCAGACCCTTTTCCCCATGGGGCCCCTTTTACCGATACTTGTACCATAAATCGGCGGTCATGATCAGGGCCAGACACCTCTACGACATCATATTTGGGGGTGTCACCATACTTTGCTTGTGCCCATATTTGGAACTCACTACGAGCATCTTTGTGTAGGCCATTTTCCATAACAAAGGATAGTTTGGGTTTGATGACTTTAATTAAAAACTTTTGGGTTTCGTGGTAACCGGCATCAAGGTAAGTTGCGCCCATTACCGCTTCAAAAGCGGCGCATAAAGTCGGGATGCGCGTTCTCCCACCATTATCTACTTCTCCAGATCCTAGTCTGAGTACCGTATCTACACCAAGCTCTTGGGCAAATTCGGCTAATGTTTCTGCTCGTACAAGGGCAGAACGCAATGAGGTCATTTCGCCTTCATCCATTTTAGGAAAGGTGGAAAATAGGTAATCAGCAACAATTAAGTCAATCACTGCATCTCCCAAAAACTCTAACCGCTCATTGTCTTCTGTAATGTCTGGGTGTTCATTTAAGTATGATCGATGCGTAAGTGCTTTCCCCATCAGGGCGAAATCGCTAATCGGTATCCCTAACCGATCCTCAAGTACAAGTAAATCTTCCATTTATTCTCCGGTAGTGTCTATTCATATTCTGTCGGTTAAGGTAAACCTCTGGAATACATATGATTTTTGAAATAAACAAATATAGAGAGGGCAACTCACTCTTTTTAGCAAGTTGTAAATGAACTGCCCACTTTGTATTTATTACATTGAAATAAAGATTCTCATGTGATCCTGCGATATCCAACTAATTTTAACGCGGCCGCAGAATGAGCCAAAAAAAAGAGGCTGCGAGAAACCCCGCAACCTCTATCATTTCATTTGATTGTGCTGCAAGTTTATTCCTGATACTTAGCTAACGCAAGAACCGAATTATGACCACCAAATCCAAAAGCATGGTTTGTTACTAAGTTTATTGGCATTTTTCGAGCACTGCCTGGAATATAGTCAAGATCACACTCGGGGTCAGCCTCAACTAAACTAATCGTCGCTGGGGCAACTTGATCACGTATTGCCAATGCACAGAACACGGTTTCAATGGCGCCGGTTGCTCCCATTCCATGTCCAGTCATTGATTTGGTTGAGCTAATCGCCACTTTATAGGCATGATCACCTAAAGCGGCTTTGATTGCAGTGGTTTCAATTGAGTCATTTAGCCGGGTTCCAGTGCCATGGGCGTTCATGTAATCAACATCTTCCGGCCGGTATCCGCCCATACTAATCGCATTGTTAATTGCACGGGTCGCACCTGCACCGTTTGAAGCTGGAGCGGTAATATGATATGCATCACAAGTTTGCCCAAATCCGACGATCTCGGCCAAGATATGGGCCCCGCGTGCTTTGGCATGCTCGAGTGTTTCAATGACCAAAACCCCCGCACCTTCAGCTGCTACAAACCCATCTCTGTCTTTGTCAAAAGGACTAGGTGTTCCTTCAGTTCGTTTTGAGAGTGCACCTGCCTTTGCAAAAGAAGCCATGGTGACCCGAGTAACTGGAGCTTCGCTTCCCCCAACAACGGCAGCGTCTACAAGGCCAAGACGTACCGCCATAAAGCCATTCCCGATTCCGTCAGTTCCGGCCGCACATGCGGTTGTTGTCGTCATGGCTGGCCCTTGTAGCCCATATTCAATTGCAGTCATTCCGGCCGCCCCATTGGGCATAATCATTGTGATTGCAAATGGGCTCACACGGCGATGACCACTTTCTTGAAGAACATGTTCAGTGCCAATAAGTGTTTGAACACCACCAACGCCTGTCCCCATGTAGGTACCGATCCGATGCCGATTCTCATCTGTAACCTTTAAGCCAGATTGCGCCATCGCTTCTGCCGCTGCATAAGATACAAATTGCTGGAATCGATCCATCCGCCGTGATTCTTTGCGGCCGACTTTATCTTCTGCAACCCACCCCTTCACCTCACATACACCACCAATTGGCATATCAGAGATATCAATTTGTTCACTTGTGTTGGAAAAGCCACTTTTGCCTGCCAAAATCGCAGCCCAGCTTTCAGTCACATTGTGGCCCACCGGAGTTACCGCCCCTAACCCTGTGATAACAACACGTCTGATTCCAATATTCATTTCCTCTTTCTCCTATAACGCATCGTAACAAGGGACTTACCCTTGGCCCGACCGTTTAAAATTTATCTAATATTTTAGGTTTACTACTGCGTAAACACCGAAACACCGCTTGTGGTTGTGCACATTTACAAAACTGTACGCACGAATGCTGCTTGGTCTTAAAGTATGCTTTTGAACAGAATTGCGATTTTGTTTTTAAAAAAGCACCCGTTTAGAATGTAAAAACATCTTTGTTAGTTAAAATTATCGGCCGTGGTTGGTTTATAGGAACCCTCAACCCAAACGGTTTCTCCATTCCCAACTTCTTTTTTCCATACAGGGACAATTTCCTTTAAACGATCAATCCCATATCGGGCGGCTTCAAATGCCCCTTGATCTCGATGTCCCGCTGCGCACGCAACCAGAGTTGTACATTCTCCTACAGCCAGTTTCCCTACGCGCTGGATAATTGCAACCCCCTTAACATCTGGATACTTTTCCCAAATTTCAAAGGCGATCTGTTCCATTCTCTCAATTGCCATTTCAGTATAGGACTCATATTCCAGATGAATCGTTTGCTCTGGCATTCCATCGCGCTGGGTGCTGCCACGAACAGCACCCGTAAATGTAATCACAGCCCCAACGTCCGGCCGGACCAAAGCTTGGTTGATTTCATTTAAATCTGGCGCATTTTCAGAAAGCGCAAAGTAAGTGGGATGTGGGAAATCGCCGCCACCACTAACCGGAGGAAACATCGCAACTTCATCACCCATTTTGACTGGAGTCTCCATGATTGCAAAAGCCCGATTAACTGCGACAACGGCCGAGTCTACCGAGGCTGACATAATCGGGTACTTAGATTTGACCGCTTCAGTAAGGCTTTTGACATTAAAAGGCTCACTAAGCTCAACTGTAATTCGTCGTTCCCCTACTTTGTCACGCAGGGTTGCATATAGTCTTATTTCAATTTCCATACTTATCACTCTTCCAGCATATAGTCTTCAGCTTGAAATTTACCAGATTTTCCACCTGATTTATATACAAGGCGAATCTCACTCAATTGCATTTCTCTATCGACCGCTTTTGCCATGTCGTAAATTGTCAAGGCACATACGGACACGGCCGTTAACGCTTCCATTTCAACGCCCGTTTTACCACTAACGCGGGCCACCGCTTCAATATCGATACAATGATTCTCATGGTTTGGTATGCAAGTCACTGTAACTTGGTTCAGTGATAAAGGGTGGCATAAGGGGATCAGATCCGATGTTTTTTTCGCCCCCATCACCCCCGCTAATTGAGCAATCATGAGCACATCCCCTTTTTTCATATTCCCTGCCACTATTAAATCGAGGGTCTTGGGCTGCATTATCACAGAACCTTGAGCGATAGCTACACGCTCTGTGATCTCTTTCTGACCCACATCAACCATACGGGCACGGCCATTATCATCTAAATGCGTAAGTTCTGACATGAACTGATTATATCCAATCAATAATCATTCAGCAGGGCAATTACATATTTTAAGTTAGAATCATTTTTGGTATGCCTCACACCCAATTGGAGCGCAGGTAAGAACAAGGGTGTTAAGCTATTCAAAAACCGCCTCAATAGCCTTTTTAGTGTAATTTCCTATTGGTTTTGGGCAAAGCAGGTTGAAATGTGGCGAAATATTATCGCACTCCACTTGCGGTCCCTCATAATAGCCAGTATTCTATTCGTTACTATTATTAATTAACTTGTAATACATAATTGTTCAGCAACAATCAGTTAGAGGCGCAAGAAGCAACTATAGTCGTTAATTATTACTTGCTTCCATACTTGCTTCCATAATAGAAACAGAGTTTTAAATCCACTCTTTATGACTTGTCTGAATAATTGTAATTTCATGTAATAAAACTGATTTTTTATGGATGGTTCAACTACTCGCCAACTCAACGCAGATAACAATTCTAAAAAAAGCTCACGTAGCCGCTCTCAACTCAAACCAGGCTACCTTCTTCAGAACCGATATCGCATTATGGGCACGCTGGGAGTGGGTGGATTTAGCTCTGTATACCAAGCGCGTGATATGCGCTTTGCGGCCGTTACCCGACTCTGTGCAATTAAAGAGATGCTTACCGTTTCAAAAAGTAAGGCAAGCCAAGAATTGGCCCAGAAAACTTTTGAGACAGAGGCGAGTATCTTAGCAACATTGGAGCACCCTGCTATACCAGAGGTATTTGATTATTTCACAGAAGGTGACAGCTACTATCTGGTCATGGAGTTTATTAGAGGGAAAGATTTAGAAGCCGTATCTGCAAGTCGTAAAAAACCTTGTTCTCAAGAAGAAGTAATGGATTGGGCACTTCAAATTTGCGAAGTAATGGTCTATTTGCATAATCAAAAGCCCGAACCAATTGTTTTTCGTGACCTAAAACCTTCTAATTTGATGCTTGATCAACATAATCGAATCCGTTTAATCGATTTTGGCATCGCGAAGATTTTCCAAGAAGGTGCGCGCGGTACAATGATCGGGACAGAAGGATATTCACCGCCTGAGCAATATAAAGGGGAATCGAGCCCTGCTGGAGATGTCTATGCGTTGGGGGCTACTCTGCATCATTTGCTAACACACCGCGACCCACGAATGGAGCCTCCATTCTCTTGGCATGAACGGCCGATAAAGGAATTGAATGATCAAGTTTCTGACGGACTCATCACTATTGTTAATCGCTGTATTTCATATAAAGCTACCAATCGCTACCAAGACGCAGGTGAACTCAAGCAGGCATTGAGCCAACTCAATGTATTACCCACAGGGAAGACCGGTTTTCTTTGGCCCGGCCGTGACGCAGGTTCTCCACCTCCAACTGAGGCAAATGCCGCTGACTTGAATTTAGGTTTTGCTCCCCCTTCAGTAGCTGGAGCACCGGAACAATTTCAGAACCCTGGACAAACTCACCCACAGCAGGTAGTTCAACAGCAACCTGCGGGACCGCAATCAATGGGAATGAGCTATTCAAATGAATTCCCGGAAATAAAACCGATCTGGAAGTTTAAGTGCGAAGACGAAATACGCTCGAAACCGGCAATCTCTGAACAGATGGTGTATGTGGGTGCATACGACAATAATTTATACGCGGTTGATTTGCGAGATGGCAGTTTTAAATGGAAGTACCCTGCAACAGACGGGATCGGTTCGGCACCAGCCGTGCATGAAGATGACGTACTCATCGGTTCTTCTGACCAACATCTTTATTGCATCAATCGGCATACCGGCCGTCTACGTTGGCGCTATCAAACGAACGGAGCGGTCTATTCATCCCCAGCCGCGCGATATAACTACGTCTTTTTTGGATCTGATGACGCTCACCTTCACGCGGTCAGTACGACAACCGGCCGTCCTGTTTGGAAAGTTGATGCTCATGGAGCGATTCGCTCCTCACCTTTAATAACAGATGATGCGATTGTCTTTGGAACAAATGAAGGGTATGTTTTTTCCCTTGACCCTAAAAGCAAAGTAAAATGGCAGTTTCAAGCTCGTCGCGCAGTGGTCTCAAGCCCTGCGGCGGCCGAAGGCATGATATTCGTTGGTTCAATGGATAATACCGTTTATGCACTCGATGAAAACTCTGGATGGGCTGTTTGGCGTGCACGAACCAATCGTCCAGTTATCTCATCACCTATCGTGCATAACGAAACTTTATTCATCGGCTCAGCTGATGGCAAGCTGTATGCTTTAGATATATACACTGGCCGTCAAATTTGGTCTTGGGAGACAGAGGGGCAAGTTGCCTCATCTCCCGCCATATATGAAGACGCTGTCTATTTTGGATCGACAGACGGCTATGTTTATAGTTTAACAACTAAACAGGGTAAACTTAGATGGAAATTTAAAACTGGAAGCCATGTGATCTCTTCCCCTGTTATCGAAAACAGGACAGTTTTTATTGGATCATCAGATCATTATCTATATGCTCTACCTGTTTGACATTTCATGAATATTTCCCATCCCTTTAGTAGTAAACCTTTTATGCCAAGCTTAGATAATGAGGATCAAGTAAAAACAGAACCATTTGGTAAAGACGATCGATCTGAAGCAGAAAGAGCGATTATTATTCCTGCTGACTCTTTCGATGCTACAATCGCCTCCTCTATTCAAAAGGAGCCCTATATTCGTACAGGGCAACATAGCGATATTGGGATATATCGCAAACAAAATGAAGATGTAGCGATGTCGTTTGTATCTCTCAGTGGTGGCGAAACCCCGATTGTCCCTTTCTCGATTTCACTTGTTGCAGATGGAATGGGTGGCCATGCCGATGGTGCAAAGGCGAGCAGGTCAGTTGCCAACTACATTAGTCAAAATCTCATTAGTCGCATACTTGTCCCCCTAATGAATGACTCTTCTGTAACAGAGCCGGTGCAATCGATTATGCAACGGTCTGTTCAAGACGCAAACCGTGTGATTCAATCAAATAACGCTGAAGAGCTTGGGGGCACAACGTTAACTTGTGGCGTCATCATTAAGACACGCTTGTTTCTTGCCCATGTTGGTGACTCACGTGCATATCTTTATAATGCAACAGATGAGGCAATGAAACAGATAACTCGTGACCATTCATATGTTCAACAGTTAATCGATTCAGGAGAGATTACACATGAAGAGGCGGCTGTTCATCCTCGGCGAAATTTGCTTTTCAAGGCTCTCACAGGAGCTGAGGTAGAAATTGATATGTTTACTTGCTCTTTACCTCAAACAGGGACTCTTATGATTTGTAGCGATGGTCTTTGGGGTTCTATATCAGATTCAGAGATGCAAGCTATAATCGCAGGAAAAAAAGATTCGCTCCAACAGAAATGTGAACGACTTGTTGCTTTGGCAATAGAAGGTGGAACAACCGACAATATCTCAGTTGTATTAACTGAGTTTCGTTTGTAGGATTTTGTTACGGCTGACCAAAAGAATAACAAAATACCCAAATAGCCTTGTTAAGGTTAAGGTGTCTATATTCGATTTTAATAGTTGTAAAACGATTTTTCTCTTGCTAACTGGTGTTTTGCCAAAGAAATATTGTCGACTTAGAAACTCTGAAAAACATTTTAGGCTTCGTCATTTGAAAACAATTATCAGTCAAAAGAAGTTTGGTGAAGCACTAGTTACTATCACAGCGATCACCCTGTTTATTTTTAAGGACTGCTACCCGAAGGTCTCAATTTATACATTCTCGCTTCTTTTTCGGTAAAATGGTATCGATATGACAGAAAACAAGCTTAATTCAGCCAACGCTAACATCGATAATATTCAAGTAAGTTTACTCGATTCTGGAAGTCAATTACGGCAGACAGAAACGGCCCAGAAGCTTTACTTGCTCCTGGATGTTCGACCACCTGCTAATGTACAATCCCAAAATAATTTACCATTGAATATATCATTGGTTATTGATAGATCTACGTCAATGAAGGGGGATCGAATCAATAAAGTGAAAGCAGCAGTTGCACATATTATTGATAAACTATCGTCTCAAGATTTTATTTCGATTGTTACGTTTTCTGATCGTGCTGATATTGTTGTCCCTTCGATAAAACCAGAATCGACAAGCGACCTGCTATCGCGAATTAATGGCATTATGCCGTCTGGTGGAACTGAAATATTTCAAGGCTTGGCTGCTGCCTATCGAGAAATTCGTAAAGTCGAGCTGGATAAACACGTTAACCACATCATTTTGCTTACAGACGGGCATACCTATGGTGACAGCGAGCTATGTTTGGATTTAGCTGAAAAGGCGGCACAGTTAGGTATTGGGATTAGCGGTTTTGGCATAGGCCATGAATGGAATGACTCGT
>JBLIMP010000173.1:0-9910 GCA_047638855.1 Cellvibrionaceae bacterium
TTTCTAAGCGCACGGTTGGTCGCCACTGTCCACGCCCATCCAGACCAGCGAGACGCATTGCCGATCAGCTTCGGCCGCTTGGCCCTCTTTATCCTTCCGATTTCAAGTTTATTCAACACCCTCTTTGTTCATTTTGGCGAAACGGTGCTGTTTCGCATACCGGCTTCATGGCCCTTAATCGGGGGGATTATTACCCTCGAAGCGGCCGTATACGGCTTAGGCAACGGGATGATATTGCTGTCACTTCTAGCCACCTTCGTCACATTCAATCGCATCATCCCGACCGATTCTTTGATCAAATTGACGCCCAAAGCATTGAACGATCTGGGCGTTGTCTTACTCATCGCCCTGACCTACATCCCGCAAACCCAACGGCAGTTAAACCAAGTGCGTGAAGCCCAAGCGATACGGGGGTATGAGCCAAAAGGGGTGCGTGGCTGGCAACCGATTTTGTTGCCGTTGTTAATCGGCGGCCTCGAACGGGCAATGGGGCTGGCAGAGGCGATGGTGGCGCGTGGATTTGGAACGACACAAACCTCCGGCCGTTCTGTCTGGATGCAGGTCGGGCTAGCGGCCGGATTGGCCGGAGCATTGGCCGGATGGATCGCCGCTTTATGGGTCGGTTGGCCCGGCTGGCTGCTCGTCGGCGCAGGCGGGGCACTCATCTTAGCCATTATTTGGCGGTTGGGGTTAGACGTGGTGCGTACCCAATATCGACCCCGCAAATGGAGCACGGCCGATACACTGCTTTTGCTGATGGCTTTAGCCGTTCCGCTGATTTTTACCCTCTACTCTCCCGCTTTAGGATACAACATCTATCCACGCTTATCTTGGCCCCCATTTGACCCATTTGTCGGGATGGTGTTGCTACTTTTGGCCGCCCCTGCATTGCTTCCGGCCCAATCTTCACAACTAGAACAAAATGATAAGGGGCAAACAGGCCGATGATCACGATCAAAAACCTCTCATACACTTATCCCGAACAAACGCAAACGGCTCTCAATGGGGTTAATTTGACGATTGAACCAGGAGAATTTGTCTTGTTGGCCGGTCGGTCAGGCTGTGGCAAGTCAACCCTTTTGCGGGTTCTAAACGGGCTGGTTCCCCATTTTAGCGGTGGCCGAATTGTGGGAGATGTGGAGGTCGCAAACCATCGGCCGATTGAAGTCGGGCCACGCATCATGAGCCAATTTGTCGGTTTTGTCTTTCAAAATCCAGAGGTGCAGGCGGTGGTTGACCAGGTTGAAGCTGAAATCGCTTTTGGGCTTGAGCAGATCGGGGTGCCATCGGCCGACATTCCCGGCCGGATCGAACAGGTGCTAGACCAATTAGACCTACAACATCTACGCTACAGGCAGTTGCACACCCTTTCCGGGGG
This sequence comes from Cellvibrionaceae bacterium, assembly GCA_047638855.1. Classification (GTDB taxonomy): domain Bacteria; phylum Chloroflexota; class Anaerolineae; order Promineifilales; family Promineifilaceae; genus WTJY01. The sequence continues at coordinate 1,379 of JBLIMP010000173.1, forward strand.
AGAAATGCAACGGGTGGCTATCGCTTCTGTTTTGGCCGTTCAGCCCAAAATCATCGTCCTTGACGAGCCAACCAGCCAGCTCGACCCGGAATCGGCCGGTCAGCTTCTGGAGCAGATTCAAACGCTTCATCGTGAATTGGGGCTGACCATCATCATCGCTGAACATCGGCTAGATCGTTTGTTACCTTACGCCAACCGACTCATTTATATGGACGATGGTCAGGTGCTAGCTGATGGCCCAGCGGCCGACGTTATCCTCAAAATGCCGTACAGTACGCCATTGGTGCAGTTGGCCGCTGCGCTGGGATGGGACCCCCTCCCTCTAACGGTTGAAGCGGCCCGGCCGTTCGCCGAACAGATCGAATTGCCCGCTTTGCCCCAGTCATCCACGGCCGACACCGGTTCAAAGCCAGGTCAGGCTGTGCTGACCTTAAAAAACATTGTTGCTGGATACGACCAGCCAGTTGTGACATCGGCCGATTTGTCGATTTATCCTGGGGAAGTGGTTGCCCTTTTAGGGCGGAATGGGTCAGGTAAAAGCACCCTTTTGCGAACGATTGTCAATTTGCTTCCTAAAATGGGGGGAGACATTTTACTCAACGGCCGCTCTACCGCCAAAATGACCACGGCCGAAATCTGTCGTCAGGTCGCCTACATGCCACAAAATCCCGATGATTTGTTGTACGCAGACACGGTATGGGAGGAACCGGCGATTACGCTACGCCATCACCAGCTTCCAGAAGACCGGGCCATGATTGATGAACTGCTCAATCAGTTGGGGCTGGCTCCGGTTGCTGACCGCTATCCCAGAGATTTGTCCGTTGGGCAACGGTTAAGGGTCGCGCTGGCGGCCGTGATGATCACAAAACCACGTTTAATTATTCTCGATGAGCCAACTAGAGGGCTAGATGCGGTTGCGAAAACCGATTTGGTGGCTCTTTGGCAGGCATTGGTAGCCCAAGACATTAGCCTTTTATTGATCACCCACGACGTTGAATTGGTCGCCACGATCGCCCATCGGGTTGTCATTATGCAGGATGGTGTTTTAAGTGCGGGTGGGCCTACTGCTGAACAGTTACATACCACCCCCCCCTTTGAACCTCAAATGGCTCAGCTCTTTCCCATGAAAGGGGTGGTCAATGTTGAACAAGTTCAAGCCTTGATCAAGCCCCAGATCAATAGCCGTTTTTCCAACAACCACAGCTAAAAGAGTGAGTAGAAGCCGGTTTTCTACCCTGACAGTTACTGGAAAAAATCAATCAGCAACTTTGGCTTCTAATTCTCCCCACTAAATTCAGTATCCGTCAATCTAAATACGGAGGCAAAAGCTGGAAGCCACGGGCTTGCTTGCAAAGTTGCTGAAGGTCGTGATCGAAGATCGAAACGGCCGCTCGGCTTTTCGTTAGAAGTGTGTGCCTAGGGAGCGGCCGGACCAAGCTGTTTGGATATTCTACTTTTCACAATTACTTTAGATCGTCCCAATTGTCAAACGCCTGATGAATTGACGTTTCGTCTTCTTTTTTCTTCAATTCAATCACCTCCAGTATGAGATGCTTATATTTCACTTGCTTGCCTCTTGTATGCAATCTCTCATGAGATTACCCTGTATGAATGTGCTACATCGGTTTGAAACAAGCTTTGATGGTTCTATAATTCCAGCCTTATGTTATTGAGGAAAAAGAAATCAAAAAACCTCTTTTTGACCCTAATTTATACAATCATAACAAGCGATGTGTTGTTTTTTGGCACCTGATCTATGAAAACAGCACTCGTTCATGATTGGCTAAATCAAATCGGCGGGGCAGAGGATGTCCTTGAAGTACTTGTTGAAATGTATCCACAGGCGCCTTTGTACACCTCGATATATTGGGAGTCTAAGATGCCAGAACACTGGAAGGATTGGGACATCCGTACCAGTTTCATCAACAATCTCCCTTTTGCCCAACGTCTGCAGCAGCTCTACTTCCCCATCTACCCAATGGCTTTTGATACGTTTGACTTTAGGGGCTATGATTTAGTCCTGACCAATAAAAGCGGCTTTTGCCATGGCATTATCACCGAGCCTGAAACCTTACACATTTGCTACTGCCTAACCCCAACACGCTATCTTTGGCGGTATAATCAATACTCTGAGCGTGAGAAAATGAATCCCATACTACAGAAAGGGTTGATGCCGTTTCTGCACTATTTAAGGTTATGGGACAGACTAGCGGCTGATCGGGTTGATCATTTTGTGGCTATTTCAGAGGCTGTACGCAGACGAATCGTCAAATACTATCGTCGCGATGCTGAGATCATTTATCCACCGGTTGATACGACTCGATTCGCGGCTGTCAGCTCTGATCAAGTTGAAGATTACTATCTGTTTGTCGGCCGATTGGTTCCTTATCGCAGGCTTGATTTATTAATTGAAGCATTTAACAAGCTGAAAAAGCCCCTTTATATTGTAGGAAGCGGCCGTGATCGTGAACGGCTAGAATCGCTTTCAAATAACAATATTCATTTCTTAGGCTTTGTCCCTGATGATGAACTACCCAAAGTGGTTGCAAAGGCAAAAGCTTTTATCTGGCCAGGCGAAGAGGATTTTGGAATCGCGCCTATTCAGGCGATGGCGGCCGGAAGGCCTGTAATCGCATATGCGGCCGGTGGTGCTCTCGACACGATTATTCCTGATAAAACCGGCGTTTTGTTTAGCGATCAAACCGTGTCGGGCATGATGGATGCCGTTAACTATTTTGAAACACTTAGCTGGCGACCAGACGACATCACAATTCACGCAAGCCAATATGACACAACTATTTTCAAACAAAAGCTAGATAGTTTTATCAACAACAAACTTGAATCACATACAAAAGGATTGTTGGGCGGGAAATAGTGACTAAACATCACTTTCACATCACTCAGCATTCATCAACCAATAGGTTTTTATGGAATTAAAGGATTACGTCAGAATAATTAGGCAAAGAGGATGGGTTCTCATCTTACTTGCGGTTATCACGGCCGGGTCAGCGTACGGTTACAGTCGTATGCAGCCGGTCGAATATGAATCAACTGTCAGAATTTTAGTTTCGCCCTCTCGTACCGATTTTGGGTTAACTCAAACTGTCAAACTACTTTTGCGCAACTATACCCAATGGATGAGCAGCTCAAAGCGTGCCCAAAAAGTGATTGATGAGTTGGGATTAGACAGAACGCCCGATCAGTTGCTAGGGAATGTCGGCATTTCGGCCGATGAATCAAGTTTTGTTATCCAACTTGAGGTACGGGACTCTGAGCTAAAAAATGCCAATGACATCGCTCGAACTTGGGGTAACTTGCTCATTCAGTGGGTTGATTCTAATAATGCTCAGTTGCGTAAAGAAGACCGCATCAATATTGAATTAGTTGATGATCCTCGCCAGTCTGGCTTTACACCTAATGTCCGAATTAATACATTGGCCGGCGGCGTATTTGGAGCATTAGTGGGTGTCATCATCATCTTTTTGCTTGAATGGATAGACAGTGGTATTTTGCGCCGCAAAGAAGATATTGAAAAACATCTTGATTTGCCCGTCATCGGCTCGATTCCACGAAATTAAACCGGCCGTCTATGGCCCAGTAACTTGTATTTAGTGAGCAAGTCTACAGCTTACCAAATACGGGTAACATTTGAAATTTATGTCTCTTATCTCAATAACGGATCCCGGTTCGCCACAAGCTGAGGCGTTCCGCACACTGCGCACGAATCTCTCTTTTTACAGCCTCGATACCCCCATTCGATCAATCGTGATCACATCGCCAACACCTGATGAAGAAGTCGCAAAAACGGCCGCAAACTTAGCGGTAACGATGGCGCAAGGTGGTAAAAAAACCGTTTTAGTTGAGGCCGACTTGCGTAGACCCACCCTGAACCTCTTGTTTGATGTCAAACAAGAGCCAGGGCTAACCGATGCGCTCATTGCGGCCGACGGAAAACTGCCTTTGCAAGATACCGGCATCGAAAATCTAAAGGTTTTGACTGGAGGACAGAAAGCCCCGAATCCGGCCGACTTGCTAGGGTCAGGCGCAATCAAACAAATGGTTGAACAACTTCTAGTTGACAACGATATTCTTATTTTTAACGCCCCACCAGTGAATGCTGTGTCAGATGCAGCCGTTCTAGGCTCTCGGCTAGATGGGGTTTTACTTGTTATTAATTCGGGTATCACAAGCCGAGATCAGGCCACACAGGCCAAAGAAACCTTGGCGAAAGCCCACGTGCGCATCATCGGTGCCACCCTTATCAACGCAGCCACTGAAGCCGGATTCGGTGACTACTAATGGTTAAAAATCAAATACTAGACATCATCGTTCTAACCCAGAATGTCTTAAAGTCAGTATCTGATTTTTAAAAAATTTATGAAAGGTCTTATTCTTAGCGGTGGGAAAGGCTCCCGTTTAGCCCCCCTTACTTTTACCAGTGCAAAACAATTGATACCCGTTGCCAACAAGCCAGTCCTGTTTCGAGTTATTGAAACGATTCGGGATGCTAACATTGAAGAAATCGGCATCGTGATTAATGTGGGCAGTCGCGGCGAGCAGATCAAGCAAGCGGTTGGAGATGGCTCTCGCTTTGGGGTTAAAGTAACTTATATTATCCAAGATCAACCTTTAGGGCTGGCCCACGCGGTCAAAGTCTCCGAAGAGTTTTTAGGTGACGACCGATTTGTCATGTTTTTAGGTGACAATGTCATACAAGGCGGGATTAGTCCTCTCATCAAAGATTTTGCCCAAAATGATTGGAATAGCCAAATCGTGCTCACACAGGTGCTCGATCCTGTTCAGTTCGGGGTAGCGGTTATTGGTGCAGACGGCAAAGTCGAAAAACTAGTCGAGAAGCCAAAAGTACCGCCTAGCGACTTAGCCCTTGTTGGCATTTACATGTTTGATAAGACAATCCACGAAGCAACCAATGCAATTCAACCATCCGCTCGTGGTGAGTTAGAAATTACTGACGCCATTCAATGGCTTGTGACAAACGGCTACTCTGTGCATCCTTATGTACACACAGGCTGGTGGATTGATACCGGCAAAAAAGATGATATGATCGAGGCGAATGATCTTGTGCTCGAAGAAATGGAACATTCAATTGATGGATACGTTGATCGGGAAAGTACCATCGGCCGGCGTGTAACCATCGAAAAAGGGGCAGAAGTCATTAATAGCATTGTACGCGGACCTGCAATCATCGGCGCAAACAGTCGGATCGTGAATAGCTATGTCGGCCCATACACTAGCATTTATCACGATGTACTGATCGAAAACAGTGAGATTGAACATTCGATGATTCTTGGCAATTGTGAAATTGTAGGCATTGAAGGGCGTATCCAAGACAGCCTTATCGGATTTAATGTCGAGATTCGCAAATCGGCCAACAAACCGAAAATTCACAAATTTACACTCGGTGATAATTCAAAGTTGGGCATTCTGTAGGGATAGGGATACAGGCATAAAAATCGTTTGCTTTTCTGTTTTAAATAAAACAGAAAAGCAGTTGCTTCCACATTATCCCCCGCTCTCTATCCTTCTCATCAATATGTAGCAATATATAAGGAGGAAATATCATGCGATCAAATCGTAAACTTGGCTGTGGTGGATGCATTCTACTTGTCGTTCTCATCTTTGGATGTATCGGCACGATAAGCGCAGGGGCTTTGTACTACATTACAAATAGCGAGTTTTATGCAATGGCGGTTGAAGCTGCCCAAGAAAATCCACGCGCAATAGATGTTCTTGGAGCACCCATCGAGGGAGGGTTGCTAGTCACCCAATTCTCAGTTGAAAGAAGCAACGGGGGTGGCACCGCCCTGATAGAAGTTCCAGTTAGCGGTCCAAAATCATCTGGTACGGTTCATTTGAACGCAGTGCGAAGCAATGATGCGTGGGTCATTAATACGGTTGAGTTAGAAGTTAATGGCGAGCGTTTCTCTTTGGGCCGATGAGGAAGTAGAACAATCGCTTCAGAATTAACAAAGAATTGGATCATTCAATGAGCAATAATCAGAATAGTAATCAACAGGTAGAAAATAACGATAATACGCATGGCGGGCAATTGGTTGGAAAAGTCTTGGCCCGACATGGGGTTAAGTTTTTGTTCACGCTCTGTGGTGGTCATATTTCACCGATCTTGACGGGTGCAGAAGAAAATGGTATCCGAGTCATCGATGTTCGGCACGAGGTAACGGCCGTGTTCGCGGCCGATGCCACGGCCCGACTCAGCGGAATTCCTGGCGTAGCTGCCGTCACGGCTGGGCCAGGGCTAACCAACACAATCACCGCTCTAAAAAATGCAGAAATGGCACAGTCACCCGTTGTGCTACTGGGTGGGGCGACCCCGACATTATTGATGGGCCGAGGATCACTACAAGACATCGATCAAAAATCGCTCATCAAACCCCATGTGAAATGGATGAAACAGGTACGTCATGTGAGAGACATTGTTCCTGCGCTAGAACAGGCATTTTATATAGCGCAATCAGACGTGCCTGGGCCGGTTTTTGTTGAGCTACCAATCGACACGCTTTACTCTGAGCCTTTGATACGTGAGCAAACGGCCGGGCAAACGCCCAAAGGAACGAGCATCTCTAGCAGAGCGATTCGTTGGTATATTGCCCGTCATCTTCGAAATTTATTTGCAGACAAAAATAAATTTCAGCCCAAACCACCCCGTTTGCCCCAGTATCCTACGGCCGATTTAAAACAAATCACCCAAATTCGAGATGCATTACTTCAAGCTAAAAACCCCGTGATCGTCGTGGGTACCGGCGCAATGCAGCAACCGCGCAAAGCCTCTGTTTTAGCTGATGCATTAAACCAGCTTGGGGTTCCCACATTTTTGTCGGGCATGGCCCGTGGGTTGCTAGGCAAAAACCCGCTACACATTCGCCATAAACGCTCAAATGCACTAAAAGAATCTGATTTGGTGCTACTCGCTGGAGTCCCATGCGATTTCAGGATGGGGTACGGGCAGACGATTCCGAGCAATGCAAACTATATTTCGATCAACCGAAGCAAAAAAGAGCTAAACCTGAACCGTCGGCCGAACATCGGCGTGCTCGCCGACCCATGCGATGCGCTTATTGATTTGGCAAATTTTTGGAATGAACCAGACGATGTGTGGCGTGATTGGCACGACCAACTGAAGGTTCGTAATGACGCACGTGATGCAGAAATCGCTTTGCAGGGTGATTTAGAAACTGAACACTGCAATCCGATCAACGTTTGCTTACAACTAGAGAAAACAATTGGCGAAAATAGCATTCTAATCGGAGATGGGGGTGACTTTGTCAGCACCGCTTCGTACATTGTAAGGCCGCGCAAACCACTCAACTGGCTTGATCCTGGGGCATTTGGCACGCTTGGCGCCGGAGCAGGTTTTGCTCTGGCAGCCAAGTTGCACAATCCTGGTGCTGAGGTTTGGCTGTTGTACGGGGATGGTTCGGCCGGGTATAGCATCGCAGAATTCGACACCTTTACACGTCATAATCTGCCCATCATTGCTGTTGTTGGCACCGACGGCGGTTGGACACAAATCGCGCGTGAGCAAGTAGAAATTTTAGGTACTGCATTAGGTACAGAATTGGCAATGACCGCCTATCACGACGTGGCAAAAGGGTATGGTGCCGAGGGGTTGCTAGTGCAACATGATGACGATTTGCAAGAGGCGTTTGAAACGGCTCAGTCACGATCAAGATCAGGCGTACCGGTTTTGGTGAATGCGTGGATTGGTAGTACAGACTTTCGAAAAGGTTCTATTTCAATGTAAGTAGTAAGTAGGCAATTCGCAGTTATTCAGCAACCGCAAAAAATGACTGAAGCCGTTACTCCGAACCAGTGCTGAATATCATGGGCTAAGCATATTAAACAGTTAAGCCCATGATATTTACAGTGACTCCAGTTTAATAAAAACCAACTCGATCTTCGCCGACATCTACCCCTAAGCCAGATAGTGACCGATTAGAATAGTTAAACAGCGCACAGCATTGGCATATTTCTAAAATCTCCCCATCATCAGCCCCGGCCGTACGCATGGCTATAATATCAGCCTCAACAATTGCTCCAGGGGTTTTTGTTAGCTTGCGAGTGTAACGTAAGAACTCAAGCTCTTTCCCGTCGAACGCACCTTCAAAATCATCTCGTTCCATGGCTGCATCAATCTCAGCCACCCGTGCCGTGTCACCAAGTAAGGTACGATAGTTAGAACCATGATGCGTCGCCGCATAAACACAAGCGTTTAAAACGCTTGTATAGGTAGCCACTAGCTCAAGAAACCATAACGGCAAGGTCACATCATCGTTATGTAAAACGCCCCGATAAAGCGTATCGTGGCCCAAAATCGCCTTCGGCCGCAAGCTTTTCGAAATGTATACATTGTCATATGTACCATGTGGTGATTTTGTTTGCTCGTAGATTTCCTTTAACTCCCCGGTCGCATTTTCTGGCAAAACAGTTTGAATCCAAGTCATTTTTCCTAACTCCTTTTGTGTGTAGCAGAGAGCTGATGACACATAGCGC
>JBLIMP010000174.1:0-9873 GCA_047638855.1 Cellvibrionaceae bacterium
ATTTTTGGGGAAGAGTTGACTGAACAGCTTTATGCAGAAGGGGTTTTGCTCCGGCCGAACGATTACGGCCCCAACTGGAAATCACAACGACTCAAAGCCCTTGACCGTGACAAACACGCCTGCCGTACCTGTGGCGCAACCGACACCCTTTTGCACGTGCATCACATCCGGCCGTTCCGCGAATTCTTCTATGCCCCTGGCGAAAACGACAACTACCTCGATGCCAATCGAACCGAAAACTTAGTCACGCTTTGCCCGTCATGCCATCGACAGGCCGAAGAAGGGCAACAGGCTCGCTCAGCTATGGGCGGGATGGCGTATCTGCTGCGCAACCTTGCGCCGCTTTTCTTGATGTGCGACCCGTCAGACATTCAAGTGACGGCCGAAAGTCGCAGCCCGCTTACCGGCGCACCGACTATCGTCATTTATGAACAAGTGGCGGCCGGGATCGGTTTTAGCGAAAAACTGTTTGAGATTCATCATGAACTGTTAGCGGCCGGGCTTGAATTGGTCAGCTCCTGCAAATGCCTCGATGGTTGCCCCGCCTGCATCGGCCCACCAGGTGAAATCGGCCCCGACACCAAAGCGGTCACCCGCAAGCTATTAAAGGTATTAGTCGCATCGTAGCGCACCAGCTTGCTGGTGCTAGAAGAAGCTAGAAGAAGCCCTAGCAAGCTAGGGCACTACAAAATGCTAGGGCAAACGGGACACTGTCACAAACTTTTGCCAGCATGACACCCATTTACAACATTTCAAAATATGCGTTGCAGTTGTTAAAACAAAAAGCGGGCGGTTGAAAAATTTCAACCGCCCGCTTTTTTATCAAGTTATTTCAACGATCATATTTTAACCGTTGCTTCTACTATCCTAGAACGGAATGTCATCCTCTTCAGCCGCGCTTCCGCCTGAAACAGCTGAGCCGTCGCCATCATAGCCAGGAGGGGTATAACCACCACCATCGGACGATTCATTCCGGCTGCTCAAGAATTTGACATCATTGGCGCGAATCTCAAAAGAAGCCGCCATAGAACCGTCTTGACGCGACCACAAACGTGGCCCGCCGGTCGCAGCATCGCCTTGAAGAGACCCTTCAACCAAAACCCGGCGACCTTTTGCCAAATACTGATTGGTAGTTTCTGCTTGACGGCCCCACACATTTACACGAAACCAAAGCGTCTCTTCGTTCTTCTGGCCATCTTTTCCAGACCATGTACGGCTGGTCGCGACACTAAAGCTGGTAACGGCCGTGCCGTCTGCCATATAGCGCATTTCAGGATCTCGTCCTAAATTTCCTACAATTGTGATTTTTTGATACATGTTAGCTACTCCTTTTGTGCTAAATAAACTTTCTAAATGCTACATGTTTTTATGTATTTGCCAACTAAATGTCGACCCTGTAATTATAAATCAAGCCAAATTAAAAAACAAGAACGAATGTTCGATTTTTCAGTGGTATATCCCTCTTACGCAAGAGCAATTAAAACAATAGCAACGGCCGCAAAAATAACCCCAATCCACTGCACAAAAACCAAGCGCTCATCCAGAAAAATCCGTGCTAAAAAGATAGTTGAGGCTGGATAAAGTGACCCGATCACCGAAGCCACATCGAATCGACCCGCTTGGGTTGCCAAAACAAAGAATGCATTCCCCAATATATCAAAAATCCCAGCCAAACCGATTGTCGAAACTGTCCCTTTTGCTGGCCACTTTAAGCTACCCGATATCAGACCATAAATTCCAAATAATGTGACCGAAGCCACCCGCGCACTCACCAATGGCCAAAAGACAGAGCCAGCTGAAATTTGATCTACTAAGATATAAAAAAGACTAAAACCTGCTCCAGCCAAAAATGGCATCCAGACTTCTTTCAACTTCGGCCGGCCGCTATCGGCATCTAACGAAATAAACAAAACAGCAGCTAAAGCAAACGCAAAACCAAGAAGTCGAACCCAAGTTGGAAATCCATCAAACACCGCACCCCAAATAATCGGGATAGTGGCTGAAACAACGGCCGCTATCGGTGCAACCACCCCCATGCGTCCTTCGGCAAGTGCTTTATATAAAAGCATTAAAGCGGCCGCTCCAGCAACTCCGGCCGCAGCTCCCCAACCGATATCAGCCCATGATGGAAAAGCCTCCCCGACAATCAAAGCGATCAAAAGCATCGCCACGACGCCCACTATATGAGCGCCCACCACCACCGTAAAGACATTGTTCTTTTTGCTGGCAATGCCACCACAAAAGTCCCCGCTCCCAAAAATGAGCGATGAGAGTAATCCCCAGAAAAGTGTAGGCAAAATAGCTTGATCTATATTCATATTGATGTGGTGTAGGGCATTATTCACGACTGGCTTATTCGGGTCATTTCCCCATTGATTCTGGAGTCACCCACAGTGATTTGGTTAGCTCAATTCCAACAACCTGCTCATCCCGGCCGATTTTGAGTCGCATCGGTCCATTGAATGGCGCTCGGCCGATAATTTCAAAAGACTCACCCGGCTTCACTCCCAAAGTCGCTAAGTAACGCAATTTCTCACCATCATGCGTTCTGACCCGGCTGACCACACCTCGTTGTCCCACTCCCAAATTATTAATGCAGGTGTCATAAAAATCTGGCATCGCCCCGTCAATGTTTGGTATCGGCTCACCATGTGGACATCTGTCCGGTTGCCCCGCCATTTCAGCCATCCGTTCAGCAACCGCATCATTTAGCCCGTGTCCCAGCTCATGGGAATGCTCATGAGCATCGTCCCAATTAAACCCCATCACCTGAACCAAAAAAACTTCAAGCACACGATGACGCCTTAATTCTTTTAAAGCTTCTTGCTCTCCACGTTCGGTTAAGGTTACCCCTTCATAGGGAACATGGTGCACCAATCCCACGTTGCGCAGTCGTTTGAGCATACGCGGCACGGCCGGAGGCGACACCTCTAGCTTTTCAGCCAAACTCGTGGTGCTGACCATTGGCTCGTATTCTTGTAACCGATAAATTTCGGCTAGGTATTCTCGCATTGCGGCACTCAAAGACATATCTTTTTATTTTAGCAGGATTTTTTGATCTGCTAACTATACATTTGTTCTCAAACCTAATTACAACTTAAAAATATCAATATTCTGCCACTCAGACAAAATCGAAAGACTATCACCATCAAACGAAAATAGTCCGCCGCCACCTTCAACCTCTGGGGCATCATCCAATGTAATCGGCCGGTTTTTGAGATGAGACATTAAGAATGAGCCAACCGCACCGTGGGTCACAATCACTAGCGAGCCAGTCGTTGAATCCTGTTCAATCAGTTGGTTCACTGCGATTACCATCCGCTCTTGTGCAGCGACGGCCGTTTCCCATCCATCTACACTCTCTGCTGGGTGCAAAAACAACATCCGCCCATTGTAATCATGCTCCTTTTGAGGCATGTAACCTGTTGAAGAGCGATCTACTTCACCCAACTCAGCCATTTGTGTCACAGATAAGCCTAATTGGTCCGCTACAATCTGAGCACCATCAATCGCTTTTTGTTCATCACTCGCATAGACGGCCGTCACAGAGTTCAGCCAAGGCGCATTCAGTATATGTGTCATTCGTTCTCGCCCCAAATCAGACAACCGCCAGTTTGGCACAGGTACGTCTGGGTTAATCACAACTTCAGGATGGGTAATCACATAAATCAGCTTCATGCGGTAATTTTAAGAGTCCCACGCGGGTCACAGACTTTTTATTATACTTTTCTTTCTAATCCCAAAAAGCTAACCGAAAAAAGCAGAGAAACACTATGTCTGAAACAGCTCTCTTGTGCGAAGATATCTCAAAATCATTTACGACAGACCAACCCGTCGTATGCAACCTAAACCTACAAGTGAATCAAGGGCAAATTCTAGCGTTGCTGGGTCCAAGTGGCTGTGGAAAAACAACAACCCTACGGTTAATGGCGGGCTTTGAAACCCCGGACAAAGGCAGGATTGAAATTGCAGGGCAAGAAGTTGCGCGGGTCAACGGCCGGAAATCCTATTTTCTTCCCCCCGAGAAGCGGCGTATCGGCATGGTTTTCCAAGATTATGCGATATTTCCCCACTTATCTGTATGGGAAAATATCGCCTTTGGCATACGACGCAGCCCGACCGTAAAAGATCGTGTCGCCGAGATGCTTTCATTTGTTGGCTTAGATGGGCTAGGTAATCGAATGCCTGCTGATCTATCTGGTGGTCAGCAACAACGGGTCGCCCTTGCACGAGCGTTAGCTCCAGAACCAGCCATCTTGCTAATGGATGAACCATTTTCAAATCTGGATGCGGCCTTACGCAAACAAGTACGTTACGAAGTCCGCTCGCTTCTGCGCAAAAGTGGCACAACCGCCATTTTCGTGACACATGATCAAGAAGAAGCCTTATTTCTTGGTGATCATGTTGCGGTTATGAATCAGGGCCATATCGAGCAAGTTGGCCCACCAGAAGTCATATTCCACCTCCCCCGCACCCGTTTTGTGGCTAACTTTATCGGCCAAGCTGATTTTATTCCTGGCAAAGTGGCCGATTCAGGCTTGATCACAGCGATGGGGCTGGTTCCTCAGCAAGTCAATGCGCCCATAGGCTCTCACATCGATGTTGCTATTCGAGCCGACGATATCACGTTCAAAGAAGCTGAAGCAAATAGCGGGAACGGACGCATTGTGTCATCACAATTTATCGGAATGCACTATATTTATGAAATCGAATTAGGAGATGGAAGCCGTGTTCACACCATTCAGCCTCATATAAACCGCATTGCAGAAGGGACACGAGTACAGGCTCGATTTGTTGCAGACCATCCTCTCGTTTGGTTTAAGTCTGAGAACGCTTTGGCTATCTGATACGCAGAATTTGCAATTTGACTTAAAGCCTTCAGTACACTGTAACGTATATATTCTGAAGCTTTAGCAAGAGTCCCCTTTGTCTTCGACAAGCTTAGGCGGCGGCTAGCTCGTAGGCGGAGCCTGTCGAAGCCGATTTGTCTCTCATGCAAAAATTTAAACTTACTTACGTTACAGAGTATTAGATATTCCAGATTAAAATCTGTTAAATTATCAACTATTTACAATTTTTTCTAACTCCGCAATTTTCGCCTGCACCATCTCAGCTATTCCACTTAACATCGGTACATCAAAACGGAACTCCGCCCCGGCCGCCTCAAACAACTCTGGCAAAGTCTTTGTTGCGCCATACCCCAAAGCGGTTTTGTAATCAGCTAAAGCCTTTTCAGCCCCTTGATCCAGACTATTACGCCACACCTGCATCGCGCCAACTTGTGCCATACCATATTCAATATAGTAAAAAGGAATTTGAAAGATATGGAGTTTGCGATGCCAACCGGCTTTGCGGAATTCCGTATCGGCCCCATAGTTAATTGCTCCTAAAAAGCGTTCTTCCATTTCTAACCACTTATTGTCGAGCATGTCGGCCGTCAGCTCCCCCTCGCTCTCATCGTAGGCATATACCCAATGTTGAAAAGCATCAACAGTTGCCATATAAGGTAAAAAGAGCATTTCGGTCCGCAAATGTTCTAGGAACGCACGGGCAGCATCTTTTTCATTGTAAAAACCACCGGCCGATTTTTCAAGGTACGGGGCCGCTAGCTTTTCCATACTCATTGACGCCACCTCACAGAACTCAAGTGGTGCCTGTTCTTGCCAAGTCAGAGGCTGATGTCCTTCATAATCATGAAAGGCATGTCCTGCTTCGTGTAAAAGTGTCTGCACTGTATCATGGCTACCGATGCCGTTCATAAAAATAAACGCTTTGCGCTGTTGAGCCAGACGAGTGCAATAGCCCCCCATAGCTTTCCCTGCACGGGATTCAAGATCAAGCAGGTTATGCTCTGCCATATCGGCAAAATGGCGGCCAAGTTGAGCATCTAGCCGGTTAAATATATTAATCCCACCTTGAATCAGCTCATCTTCGGTTTGATATGGTTTAAGCGGGGGCATGTCTTCGGCCTGAACTATGGTCCCTCGTTCAGGCAACCAGTCCCACGGCCGAATATCGTCTAATTTTCGCCCGACTTTGATCTTCTCAAGAATGGTTCCGGTTACAGGCACGACAGCTTCCGCAATCGCTTGATGGAAAGAGGTGCAATCGGCCGGAGTGTAATCAAACCGTCCCATTTCTCTAAAGCGAAAGTCCAGATAGCTGTCAAAACCGGCATTGGTCGCTTTTTGTTTGCGCAGCTTCAGTAGCTTCAAGTAAATCGTATTCAGTTGACCACGAATTTCAAGCCACCCGTCTTTCATCGCATTCCAAGCACGTTCTCGAACTGCTCGGTCCTGATCCTGCAGATAAATAGAAATCTGGCTCATATTAAGCCGTTCCCCACCCCAGTTAATTGTGACACCACCGGTTATACGATCATATTGATTGGTGAGCTTGGTGATTTCCGTTGCAAGATGAATATTCTCTTCACGAAAAAGATCAGCTTCATTCTGCATATCGCGCAACATTAGATGGATGCCATCACGATGATACCCGCTCTCAAGTAAGCGCATTTTTAGGTCTTGCTCCGCTCGGGTCATTTTGGGAATTAAATTCTCGACCATGCTCAAGTAGCGCTTCCGAATATCTTCATCTGATGTATCAAGGGTCGAATCGATGTAGGTCTGTGTATAGGCTTCTTCAAAAATTCTTGAAATATCTGACCAATCGCTTAGCCATTCTGGAATGGATTGCTCTGTGAGCAATCGTTTGAGAAGTTCTGAAAAAACAGGCTCATAGCTCTCCCATTTATCAGTTAATCCAGCTTCCAATATCTGCTTAGTTGAATGAGACATGTCAATCACTCCATTAAAAATTTCAGGTAAAAAAAAACCCCCTTAAGTTAGGGGGTTTTTGCTTGATTGAAAATCACTTAAGGCGACGACCGGATTCGAACCGGTGATGAAGCTTTTGCAGAGCCTTGCCTTACCACTTGGCCACGTCGCCACTCACATATCAATTACTATTGTAAAATTAAACGCTAGTTCAACAATAATAGCGTAAATGAAAACAGCAGGCTAATCCTGCTGTTTGTCTGAGCGGGTGAAGAGATTCGAACTCTCGACCTTCTCCTTGGCAAGGAGACGTTCTACCACTGAACCACACCCGCAATTTACAAGACACGGTAATAATACCATGTCTTAATGCCAAGACCCAGACTCGAACTGGGGACACCTGCAGTTTCAGTGCAGTGCTCTACCAACTGAGCTATCTCGGCAACTCATAAAAGAGATCGGAATTCTATTAAATAACGAGGTGGAAGTCAAATAATTCCTAAAGGCATTTACACAATCAAATTAAGCCCGGAAATTAAGGGAAAAGAATTTGGAGCCATCTACCCTTCTGGTATACTAATTTTGTCTGATCAAATTAGACGATTAGTTAGGGGAGTGGTTGTGACCCGGTGGTTGCCCTGGTCTTCAAAACCAGTGGCCGGTTGCACTGAGTAGGCGGCGGTGGGTTCGACTCCCATCCATTCCCGCTAGAAAGCATGAGAAATCATGCTTTTTTTTTGCCTATAGCCTGTGCCTACACCCTAGTAAACCAATACCAGACAGAACGCCAAGGTGCTCGATCTTCAACCTGTGTTGAGCCGACCTCAAGATGATCACATTTAAAGCCGTCTGCAAAAAGTGTATCTATTCGGCCGTCGGTAATCCCATGTGGTCTCTCGCCATCAGCTAAGTCTTGATCACGCACATGTGCAAATAGTAAATACCGGGCACCGGGGAGCAATAGCCGCTTTAAACTATCACGATATTCAATCAGTTGCTCATCTGGAAAGGAGTGCATACATCCGATGTCTACGGCTAAATCATAGGGGCCGGTTAGCATATCGGGAGAAGAAGCTGATCCTTCATAAAAATTCACTCTATCCCCAACACCCGCTATCTCCGCTCGATGTTTTGCGCCTTTTACAGCGGCTGGCACATAATCAATTCCGTCAGCCTGACAGCCATGTTTTGCCAAATAAATAGCGGTTCGGCCGTAGCCGCAGCCTAAATCTAGCGCACGGCCGACTTCGAGCTTTGGAACAAGGGCAATCACCTCAGGGGGAGGAAGTTCATCATCCCACGGGAGTTGATTGCTTTCATATCGTGCAACAAATCGCTGAAAAGTTTCGTCTGACATAAGTTTATAATCCTAAATGGTTTTTGGGATGTTGAGTCGATCCAGTTTAGCAGGAGAGGGGCAAACACAACAATTTAAAAGAAGAACGGCTTTTATTTTTTATCAGTTTAGTTTTGTCCCTTCATCATTTGAGTATTTTGTTTCTTACGACGATGGACTTATTTCAGTTTGAGAGAGAGTTTAATAAATAATGTATAACTTAAACATATAAGTATAAGAATTTAGAAGTCGTAGTAGGGGGTGTGGAAAGTGGGGATAACTTTCTTTAAGCCCTGTATCCTGGGGGGAGAGCTTTTTTAAGCCCAGGATACAGGGCTTAAGTCAGCACTATTATTTGAATCAACTGTGTATAACCTTCGGAGAAAGTGAGAAATAACTGTGATGAAAATAAAACCCGAAAAAAGTAATTTTTTCGGGTACCCCCCATATACGGGTATTAATAACGTATAAACAGAAGATGTTCATAACTACAAAAGGTTGGGTATAAGGGGAATTGTGGGAAAAAACAAAAAGTTATCCACTAAAAGAGGTCTTACTCCACAGTTTATGGGCAGTTATCCACAGTAGATTTATTCGTATATCCCTCATAGTTAGGGTGTTTGTGAAGATTTTGTGATATTTTCAACCTACATATAGGGGGTATCCTGGTCAGTATTCTTACTGGATTGTTCTGGAATATGAAGGTATGGATGATAAACTTTCTGCTATGTCTAAAAAGTCGAAGAAAAACAAGGTGTCTCAAGATCGGCCGCCGGAAAATATTTTTAATGTTGCTTTTGCAATTGGGGTGCCACTTCTTGGGGCGCTTTTTTTAGGGCAAGCTATTATCGGTTTATCGGGAGCCTCTGATGGTTCATTGGCAAGCAGCTCAATTGTTCTTGCCGGATTAGGTTTGATTTCGATGTTTTACGGTATGCAGAAATATGGGACTGGTGGGATGGGGCTGCGCGGCGGCCGGCCGATGTTTGCCGGTTTGGGATTTACGTTTTTGGGTTGGGTTGCAATCTTAATCCTGCGCATCTTCTATATCGACATTGATGAAGGCTCGCTGCTGGTTCAAGCGCTCTCGCCGATTTTTTTCTATCTGCTTATATTTGAAGCGTTTGCTGTTCAGCTATGGGCCTTCAGCCTCGTGTTTAAAAGCGTATCAGATATGTGGGGTGGTTTGACCGCGGCCGTGGTAAGTGGGCTGTTGTTTGCCGGTGTCGCATTTTTCTTTTTTCAAGAAGCTCGATTTTTAGAACCCCTCTTTGGTTCTGTGTGGCTCACTATCGTCGCGATTCTTTATATGGCAACATGGGGAATTCTATATGGGATGATTCGGTTACGCACAGGAAGCATTTTAGGGATTGTGATTGTGCAAGCGATGCAAAGCTTAACTGTTTGGGAGTTGATTCCGCCGTTTGAAATTATTAATGAAACAAACTACAACCCGCTTTTTTTTACAGTTACGGGCATTTTTTATGCGGTATTAATTTGGCGCTTGTGGCCTACTGAATTGGACGACTATCGTATTTAAATAAACGTTGGTTTTAGGCGATTTCCGAGAATAAAACATACAATTGCATCAACAAAATCGCCTCACAGGGTCAACTTGATTGACACAGCCAATTCCCCTGAGCTAGTTTGCTAGACAATTATTTTTCGGGGTTGGCCTTACTTGTATGCTGAATGTGGTTCCTCGCGCAGAAAAACCATAAACTTGCTTTCTTCGCGTGCACTTTAGGCTTTTAAAGATAT
>JBLIMP010000175.1:0-9848 GCA_047638855.1 Cellvibrionaceae bacterium
AGGTCAACAGCTAGGGTGTCGATATTGGTGCTAACCGCTTCCAAACTGCCATACGTGGTGTCAAGGTTCTCACTCAAGCCTCTAAGTGATTCTGGCAAACCGTCTAAACTGTCACCCAATGCCTGCATCGAATCGTCAAATCGTTGGGTTGGGTCATAGTCTATGCCCAGATCGATGTTGATTTCCCGGCCGAAGAATTTTTGGTTAAAACCAAACCCACTTAAAGCGGTTAGGGTGTCATCGATTGTGCCTGCCACGGTGACGATGTTAGGAATTGTTTCTTGCACTGTTTCCAAGGTTTTAGGCACATCTTCAGTTGTTACCGTTTTAACCTGCTCAAAAAGTGGCTCGGTACTGCTGACCGACTCTGACAATGCGGCGGCCGTACCTGATAATGTATGTACAGAATCATTGACTACTTCAATTGTGCCTCTAATTGAAACAAGAGCATCAGCCGTCGTATCTAAATTCTCTGAGATCAGACTAACGGCCGCCTGTGCGCGTTCACTAATTGAATCAAGATATACGTTGCCAGCATAGACAATACCTACGCTAAGTGCTAACCCGATTAATGCTGCAATGATGATGATCGCCCCGAAAAACATCCGTATTATTCTCATCGGTTCACTCCTATAAAAGCTTTTTAGCATGTCAGCACTTCAGCATTCCAGCGCATACCACTTTTTAGCCAGCGGTATTTACATCTTGCATCCTGCAACTTGCATCATTCAGCTAAAAATATTTCCTTTCCTGTTATCCCTTTAATTTTGGCCGATTTTAGGAATCCTGCCATTGATTCGGCCGTGATTGATCGATTTTCCGCTTCAAGTGACTCGATTCCATTTAGCACAAGTTCAAATGCCTCATACACCGGACCGGCCCATTCACCCGCTTCTTCATCGAACGGGGTTACCTCTGCGTACGCTTGCCGGAAAGCGGCCGGTAATTTAGCCGGATCAGTTGATTCAAAAGGAAAAACCCCAGCATGGATAAAAGAGATGTTCGATTGGGCCAAATTCTCAGCCGTGGCTAACCTCGTCTCTTCACCGCCTATACCAACCACTGCGATGATGGCTGGGTCAGCGGCCAAAGCTTGCCCGTTTCCGGCCGCCATGGCTGCTTCTGCACTGTCATCTAGCGCAACCAGCGCAAGCCGTACCTCGCCATTTTTCTGACGTTGATTAAACTCCCGTACGGCCAAGCGGGCTGCATAGATTCCGTCGTACCCTATCTCACGCTCTTGCCCTTCAAACGGGGCGACAAACCCGATCTTAACGACCTCTGGTGTTTGGGTACAGCCTATGAGGTATGTGAATAAGAGTATGGCAACAGTGACATATTTAGGATGACTAATTTCCGGCCGTATGCCCCATAGAAATTGCCATTTGGCGGCAACCATTTCAACACGGCGTTTGCCCCATGCCACTCGCTCCATGCCCCTTCTCATACTCATCGGCATTTATTTACATTCGCCACATGCTCATCAAAATCTGGGGCAAATAAATGGGTGCTGGGTGCCTGAGGATCACAATCAGCTACAAAGAAGAAGTAGTTGCTGGCAACAGGATTCGCAACTGCTAGCAGAGAATCGAGCCCGGGCGAATTGATCGGGCTGGGGGGGATTCCAGGATAAACATAGGTGTTCCAAGGGTGATCGGTTTTTAAATCATCTAGGCTGAGCGGAGATTTCCAATAACTGCCCCATTCGTCACTGTACCCAAGAGCATATTGCACAGTGGGGTCCGCATCCAGCTTCATTTCAATGGCGACCCGATTTAGAAACACACCGGCAATCGTTGGCTTTTCGGCCGTCACGACCGCCTCTCGCTGCACAATCGACGCAATTGTGATCGCTTCATGGATCGATAACCCGGCCGTGCCCCAAGCTTGACGCATATCGGGCGTTACCTTTGACTCAAAATTTTCAAGCATGGCTACGATGACATCCTCTGTTGTGGCTTCGGGTAAAAAGGTATAGGTATCGGGAAATAAATACCCTTCTAGCGAGCCGCCAGGGGGAAGGCTGGCCAAGGCGGGAAAACGAGCAAGCCATTCCGCTTTAGGCGAGCGGGTCAGCCGCAAAAAATCGGCCGTAGACATATGGGGCGCGTCGAGCAGGTCGAAGTTTTGCCCCATTTCTTCAAGCCGCCATCCTTCTAAGAAGCGTAGCGTGATCTCAAACGGTTGGGCGTTGGTCAACCGTTCGGCCAAACCGGCTATCGTTGTGCCTGGCTGGATGAGAAATCTCCCTGCCTCAAATTGGCGGTCATATCCATAGTAGTTGGCGTAATTTAGAAACAGCTCGCTGTTGTTGAGCAGTCCGGCCGATTGCAAACCGGAAGCGATTTGCCCAGCTCCCTGACCCGGTTCAATTACAAAGACAGTTGGCTCTAGAGCGTTTCCGGCCGTGCCAAAAAGCGTCTCAGTCTGTTGAGTGAGAACATATCGTAAATAAAGCTTTTCAACCGAGGTCAAATGATCGGCTCCACCGTCACGCGCGATTTTGCTTTGGCGTAACGTTTGTAATACCGGGTTCACCCCAATTAGAAAAAGCGCCAATCCAAATAGGAAGATTATCAGCAAGGCTGGGATGCATCCGCTGCGTTTCCGCTTGGTCTTTTCGTGTCTGTCTTGTTTTGTTTCGCTAATAACGTTCTCCAATTCATAAGGATGAGGGAAGGTGATTTTTGACCGGCCGGTATGATATTTTGTAGGGGAACCCCTTGTGGGTGTCCGCTTGCGTATCCGCTGTTGGAAACCGACACAGGGTTCCTGTACTACTCTGCTACTACTCTGAAACCATCTTGTTGATACACGCCCCTAGCCCTTCAATTTCTACCACAACCTCATCGCCCGGTTTCAACCAAACTTGCGGGGTCATCCCTAAAATTACCCCTTCAGGTGTACCGGTTGAAATCACATCCCCTGGTTTTAATGTGAAATATTGACTGATGTAGCTGATAATTTGATTGACATTAAATGCGAGATCGGCCGTGCTTGAGTCCTGTCGTTTTTCACCATTGACATGTGTGGTCAAACGCAACGCGTGCGGGTCACCCACGTCATCGGCCGTGACCAAATACGGGCCGATGGGCAGCCCTTTGTCCATTGTTTTGCCCAACAACCATTGGCTGGTGCGCATCTGTAATTCACGCGTGCTCAAATCATTGATCGTGCAATAGCCAAAAACATAATCAAGCGCATCTTCTTCGCTCACATAGCGGCACTCTTTGCCGATAACGACCCCTAATTCAACCTCGTAATCATACTGAACCGCATTGCTGGGCAGTGGAATATCTTCGGTGTGGGCGGCGAGTGTGTTGTTGAATTTCGAGAAGAGCACGGGGGTATCTGGCAATGTCGCTCCAGCTTCTTCCGCATGTTTTTTGTAGTTGAGTCCGATGCAAATAATTTTTTCAGGATTGTTGACGCACGGGGCAAAATAGATGTCTGACTCTGCCAAATAGCTGTCGGCCGCAGCGACAATTGCGTCTAGGCTGGCTGTGCCAAAGCTCATGACCGCATCAATATCGGCCGGGGCCGCGATGTTGTGGGCGGCCGAAACCTGAGCCACGTCGATAATCCCGTTGTCTGTTTTGATTCCCAGCCGTTTTGCTGGATTAGTGCTCGTAGAAAATGTCAATAATTTCATAAACTTTTCTTTATCTCCTAAATTTTTCACCGACTACTTTTGTTAATCGAGTGTGATCTGGTCTACTTTACAAGTGAAGAGAAGCCATGCATATACCCACTTTTAAAGTCTAAACATAACCCGATCCTACCAGAGCATTCACTTCTTGTTATTAAACTCTAAATAACCGATTGCTTGTTCACCCCGTCACTTCCTAGTCCGTATAGATGAATTTTACAGCTTAGCTGAAAGGAAAATCAATTTAGTTTACAACCGTTCGGTTATTCTGTATTTTTCGATATTGTCTCTGCTTGTTCTTTTAAGTACAAGCTTTGCTAAGATAACGATCCTTTGCCCGGTGCTTACATGATTCGGCCGTTCAGCTAGTGTGAATAACCCTAATCCACTACATATAGAGAAGGTGGGGTCTAGGGCAGATAGTAGCGTTCCTTACGTCTGTAATTCGCTGTCGAGCGGCGATTCGTAAGTCCCACAAACCGCGATACCCAATATTATGTAATATTGTTTTACGCATGATTTTTAGTCAGATTAGAACTTTGCGCAACACGATATTCAGGCGGCCTACTACTTTTCTTAGACTCCCCAAATAAGAGCTTTACAACTCATCTTCTAAAGAAACTTAGTAACTCAACAAAACAAGCCAACCCCTACAGTCATTAGCTGTAGCTGTGAGTCGTTGGTCATGCAGGACTGTTCAATAGGCTGTACACATGTCCTCTACTTATTTGAAACTCAATGTGCCAAAGTACAACAGATGAAACTTATCTAACCATCATGCTCTGGACTATGGATTCGACATTGACCGAGCTGATTAACGCACCCTGTCATTTTTATTCAATCATCATCTATTTAGCGGGAGTGAGACATGATTCAGACGTTAAAGAAAAATTTTTTAAGCCCTATACTATTTCTCATATTGGTTGGTCTTTCGGGATCAGTCATTTTCGGCCGCACGTTTGTCGAAAGCGCTATGGGCCAAACATCTTCCGCCAACCAGCAGATTGCAACCTCATTCAGCAATACAACACTGGTTGAGCTGAGAGCCGACATCCTTCCAGATGCTCCCCGATTTTTATCAAGCAGCAACTCTCGGCGGGCGCCCCAAACCGCTACCTTCAATGTAAACTTTAATCCGGCCTCATGTGGAGACTCAGTTGCAGCTTGGCCGACTGATGCGCAGAATGCCTTTGAGACGGCAACAAGCATTTGGGGGGCGATATTAAAATCTAGCCAAATAATCGAAGTTGATGCCTGCTGGCTCGTGTTGGATTCAAACATCCTAGGATCGGCCAGATCTGTCACTTACCATGGAAATTTTACAAACGCTCCTTCGGACTTTGTCTGGTACCCTGCAGCCGTGGCAAATGCGATTGCTGATCAAGATTTAGCACCAAATGATTCCGATATTCTAGCCAATTTTAACAGCAATTTTTCAAGCTGGTATTTTGGAACAGATGGCAACCCGGCTTCAAATCAGTACGACTTTACAACCACCATACTACATGAAATTGGGCATGGTTTAGGATTTAGTGGGTCAATGCGCCTAGACACAAAAACGAATACGACTATTTTCTGGGGATTAAGCGGTTACCCTTTGACATATGATCAGTTCACTGAAAATGAATTAAATCAATCGTTAATAAATACAGTGATTTTTCCCAACAATTCGGCCGCATTGACTTCACAGTTAACAGGGGGCAATGTTTTCTTTGATGGCCCAGAAGCCTCGGCCGCAAACGGAGGCAGCCCTGTAAAACTCTATTCACCAGGAACTTGGAGAAGCGGCTCCAGCTACTCACATTTAGACGAAATCTTTAATGGCACAAACGAAGCACTTATGACCTACTCACTGTCACCGGGTGAAGTTCAACACAATCCGGGACCAATCATAAAAGGGTTACTCAATGACCTAGGATGGAATGTCACGTCTGAAGCCCCCACACCAATTCCAACAAGCACCGCGACCGCCACGGTTGCCCCCACACCAATTCCAACAAGCACCGCGACCGCCACGGTTGCCAGCAACCAATTCTCGCTTACAACAGGCACAACCGGTAATGGGAAAGGTGCCGTGGGTCAATCGGTAGATGCGGCCAGCTATCCCTTTGGAACCATTATAACTTTAACTGCTGTAGCTTTTCCTGGGTCAGCCTTTAGCGGCTGGTCGGGCGCATGTGCGGCGGAACCCACCGCGACCTGCACTATCACAATCGATGCCAACCTATCAGTTATGGCGACTTTTGTAGATTTGCCCGGTCCGGGGTTTAACAATCATGAGCCGCTTAACGAGCCAGCGGCCGGAAACACAGTAACAGAAAAGCAAGTGACCTTTAATTGGGAGGGTGCAATTGAGCAGGCTGGAGAGGCTCCGCTCAAGCAATATATATTAAGTATGACGGTGACTGTCCCAACTCGGGCTGCAACCATCGATTCTATTGCTAGCGAAGTGGTAGGCTATACGTTCACCACAACCGACACCAGCTTTACCCCTAGCATTGCTCTGCCAAATGGTATTTATGAGTGGGCAATTTCAGCGGAAGACACGGCCGGGAACGTAACTCCGGCTGGGGTAGCTTTTAGCTTTACCCGTTTAGTAGGTGCCACTGATGGGTTTAACGTGATTTATCTGCCGCTTATAACTCAGTAATATTTTTCGGTAAATAATAGAGAAGAATTGTACTGAGTCATAAACCATGTTTCTCACCCCTTAAATCGATACGTTTTTGTCCCGTTTGCCCAACTTGGATTTTAAACCCCCCTCCAGCCAGCGGTTAAGGTAAGCCCCTCGGCCGTGGTCAGAATCATGCCACCTGACTCACGCAAGCCCACCGTGCCCAAATGGCTGTCAACCTCATAACCAAGATTTGCCGAAATGCAGACACTGATCTACTGATCACTGGTTACTTGTTACCGGTCCGGCGCCGGACTCACCGCCGTCCAGCCGCCATCGACAACAATTGTTTGCCCCGTGATTTGGCTGGCCCCGTCAGACAGCAAAAACAAGGCGGTATTAGCGATGTCCATTGTTGTCGCTGTCCGGCCGGTTGGATTGAGCTTTGCCCACGTTTCTTCGTAGCTTTCATCTTCTAGTGTGCGTTCTGTGGCGGTCGCACCTGGGGCGATACCGTTGACCGTAATACCTTTACCTGCCAACTCGACTCCAAGGCTTTTAACCAACATCCGGATCGCCGCTTTGGACATGCCGTAAGCGGCTAAGTCTGGATGATATTGATAGCCGGTTACCGAAGACATGAGGATGATTCGGCCGCCTTCTTTTTGCTCAAGCAGTTGTCTTGCCGCCCTTTGCGCCAGAAAAAATGTCCCTTGTAAATTGATCCCAACCAATCTTTGAAAATCTTTTAGCGAATAGGTCAGAAACTCGCCAAAAGTTGTGATACCCGCATTCGCGATTGCAAAATCAAGTCGGCCGAACTTGCTCACAGCCATACTCACCATTTTGTCGATAACGGCCAAGTCGCTTGAATCACCCACGACGGCCGTAACATTGCCTCCAGCCGTTTTGATCCGCTGGGTCGCGATTTCGGCCGCATTTGGGTCGATGTCATTGAGCATGACGGCCGCACCCTGACGGGCCAATTGGTTGGCGATTTCAAATCCGATGCCGGTTCCGGCACCTGTGATAATGGCAACTTTGTTTGCGAACGATTTTTCCATTATGAAAATATTCTGTAGGGGTCGAAGGGGGCGGGTTCAATTTGGCTCCGAAGAGAAGAGAGGGTTCCGCCCCCTTCGACCCCTGCACGAGGTTGTTAGCTGTTGAGCTTCAAGAATCCACCGTCAATCGGGTAAAAACTGCCGGTTACAAAACCAGCCTCTTCTGAGCAAAGGTAGTTGATGAGCCAAGCGATTTCCATCGGTTGTCCCATCCGGCCGATTGGCTGCGTCTTCGACAACGCCTCAAACATCTCTGCTTCCTGTCCAGGATAGTTTGCCTGCAAGTACCCATCGACGAAAGGGGTGTGTACCCGGCCGGGACCGACCATGTTACAGCGAATATTGTCGCCAATGAAGTCTTTTGCGACTGAGAATGTCATCGTATAAACCGCTCCTTTACTCATCGAATAAGCAAAGCGGTCGGTGATACCGGTTACCGAAGCAACCGATGCTAGGTTCACAATTGCGCCACCGCCCGACTTTTTCATGAGGGTGGTGCCAAAGTGCAAACAGCTATAAACGCTCTTGATGTTAACCGCATAAATCTTGTCAAGATCGTCAGGCATGGTTGTTTCGGCCGTGCCGATATGCGCGATTCCGGCGTTGTTGACCAACAGATCTAGCGACCCCGCTTTTTCAAAGATGGTGTTGAAAATCTCGCCAACTTTTTCGTGGTCAGTTAGGTTGCAATGGTGAAAGGTGGCAGAAATTTCGGCCGCAACTCTTTCCCCGTTTTCAATATCGAGGTCTAGCAAATGCACGTTGGCACCTTGTTGGGCAAAGACTCGGCAAACCGCTTCGCCGATCCCTTTTGCGCCACCGGTCACGATGGCGACTTTTCCGTCTAGTCTAAATGGAGTCATAGGTGGATGTTGGCTATTAGATGTTAGTGGACAACCCAACTAGCATCTAATAGCTATTATCTAAAATTTAAGCCACTTCACGTCGCTCTGGCTGCTTTCAACTACTTTTTCAATAAATTTAACGCCGCACACATATTGGCCGACAAGATGATTGCTGATGGCGTAGCATTTCAGCCCGTATTTATCGGGGATGTCGTGACGGCTTTGAATATAGCCATCTTCAGACATTGCCCGATCATTTTCAAAGTGGTCGTCCCAACAGGCGAGTTCGAGGCCGTCGAAGCCCCATTCGCTGACTTTTTCTGCAAGTGTTTCCAAAGGTAAATCGGCCCACTGGCCGGTAAAAAAGGTAACTGGTATGCCCGTGTTATTCCTCTGAATTACATTTAGGAATATGGTTTAGATTATGTTACCCAAGCGGTGAAAATTAACCAGGGAATATCGGGATTGGTATTCAGTAATTGGTAGATCGGTTTTGCCTTACTCCCAAAAGCCTAAATGTACTTTGAGTGCCTCTTCTTCCAACACGGGGCCAACGACTTCAATCGATTTTTGCCCATGCTTAAAAATATCCCGACAGGGTAGATAAAGCACATTCTCATCATCTTTAGCGATCAGGCTGTAGAGTCCCTCTTCGCTAAGTCCAAAAACAACTCGTCGAACATTCCCCCAAAAGATCGCCCCTGCGCACATCGGGCAGGGTTCGGTGCTGGTGTAAAGCGTACAGGTTGCTAGAAATTCACCGTCGTATTTGTTAGATGCGGTCCGCATGAGGTTGAGTTCGGCGTGACGGGTGCAATCATTTTTGGTCACAACAGTGTTTTCTGCCTCTAGTAGGATATTTCCAGCGGCATCAACAAGTAACGCGCCAAATGGATGATTGCCGTTTTCCCTCGCTTTCCGAGCCAGTTCAATGGCTGATTTTATAAACTTTGAATCGTTATTGTTCATTGGTAACCCTTTTTCGTATATCATGATTTAGGTAGTACTTTACTATCTAAGCTCTTTTAAGAAAAAACAAATGATGCATCAGGCTATTTGAAAGTGTATTGAAGAAGTCTTCAAATCTATACGATTATCATCAAGTGATGACTTTATTAGGAGAAACAACTATGAAATGGGAAGAAATTATCAACTTTTGGTTTGAAGAAATTGAACCAGTAAAACATTGGATCAAAGACCCTGAATTTGATCAGCTTTTACGAACTCGCTTTGGAGATGTGCATACGGCCGCTACCAAAGGTGAACTGTATCATTGGCGCGAGAACCCAAACGGCCGATTAGCTGAAATCATTGTATTAGATCAGTTTTCACGCAATATGTTTCGCGATAAGCCAGAAGCGTTTGCGTACGACACAATCGCTTTGATTTTGGCACAAGAGGCGATTGCGGCCGGAGCTGACAAAGAAGTCAACCCAGAGCATATTAGCTTCATGTATATGCCGTTTATGCACAGCGAGTCGGCTGTGATTCATGAAGAAGCGATGAAGCTTTTCACAGCATTAGGCAGCTTAGAGTTTGAAGTAAAGCACAAAGCGATCATCGATCGTTTCGGCCGGTATCCACACAGGAACGCGATTTTAGGCAGGGAATCGACGGCCGAAGAAATTGAATTTATGCAGGGGCCAGACTCCTCTTTCTAACATTCTTCATTCTTC
>JBLIMP010000176.1:0-9834 GCA_047638855.1 Cellvibrionaceae bacterium
GATGGGGTCTTCAATGGCAATCTTGATGAAATCGTGATTGTTGTTGCTGGCGTTGTCGGTGCAAATCCATCGGTTGTTGAAGTTGACTTTGATGACATTTCATTTAGCTCTGGTGGCCCTGAAGTGAGCGCACTGACCGTGTTTGACGACATGGAACTTGGCGATCCATACAACACCGGCTGGTTTGCGTTTAACGGCGCTGTTGGCGGCGGTGGCATGAATGCGAACACAACCGATCTGCCACCGGTCAACGGTGGAAGCATTTCACTTGAAACGGGTTGGGGGTCTGGTGGAAATCCAGGATTTTATGGTGGATTTGGTAAAGGTGCTTTGACCGACTTAAGCGGAACCAACAGCTTTAGTTTCTGGATTAATCCAAATGCGAGTCAAGAATATACTCTCGAAATTAACCTGCAAGAGGACGACAACGCAGATGGTGGACCTGATGATGAGTTCCAATTCAACTGTGTGATTTCGGCCGCTGGCCCTTGTGCTGTAGCCGGTGGTGGCTGGCAGTTCGTCACAATCCCTTTTACTGATTTCTTCTTAGATACATCAGTAATTAGTGGCGGAAACGGTACTTTAGACGCTGTATCGGCCGCCAATGGTGGCAATGGAGAACTTGTTGCAATCGTTGTTGCTGTGATTGGAACAGGGACAGATGCAAACTTCAAAACCGACTATTGGGTATTTGATCAAGTTACCATTGTTGACCCCAATCCGACCCAAATTGTTGACGATTTTGAAAACGGACTAGCTGTTGGCACAGACGGTGACGGTGTTGCAATCGGCTTTTCTACCTTCAGCGATGGTGGTAGTACCGTTTCACCTGCGATTTCAAATACACCTCCAGAGCAAGTTCCTGACGCGGCCGTTGACAATGATGTCATGGCGCTAACCGTAAACGTTGTTGCGTTTGCTGGCTTTATTCATTCTTTTGAAAACCCGGCCGTTGATACCTGGGTTACTCAAGATTGGAGCAGCTATGAAGGGCTTCAGTTTTGGTTGTATGGGCTAAACACCGGCAAAAAGCTTTTTGTCGATGTCCTTGATAATCGTAACTCAGGCTCCACCACAGATGACGCTGAGCGTTTCTCTGCAGAAATTGTAGATGATTTTTCTGGCTGGCAGCTCGTACAGTTTCCATTTGCTAGCTTAGCTCGCAAAGAGGTTGGCAACGGGGCACCAAACGACGGCTTCAACTTGACTGAAGTTAATGGTTGGGCGTTTGGTACGCTAGACACACCGGGCGAAATTGTTTACTACATTGATGATGCAGCCCTTTATGGTGAAGCGGTTATTCCTGGCTTGACCGTTACCTTTGATGCAGCTCGCTTTGAGATTGAAGAAGGGACAACGGGTGACATCACGGTTAAATTGAATCGGGCAATGAACAGCGAAGACCCGGCCGAAGTGACCGTTGATTTCACAACTGCACCTGGTGTTGCGCTTCCTGGCATTGAATACACTCCAACCTCAGGCACGCTAACCTTCGTAAACGGGGGTCCCTCTGAACTTACCTTCCCGATTGAAACATTTGATGACAATAAATGGGAAGGTGACGAGCGCATCGTTTTACGCTTGTCAAACATTGTTAATGCTGAGGCCGGTTTTGCAACGCAAGCATCGGCCTTTATCATCGAGAATGATGCGTATGATCCAAACCTTATCGACGATTTTGAAAATGGTGTCTTTATGTGGGAAACCAGCGGTAATTTGACGCTGTCGAACCCAGAATTGGCTAGTAACGATCCACTCGCTCGACCAGGGCAAGATGCACTGGAAGGTGTTTTGCAGGTCGAAGGATCATTAGCGGTAGAGATTGATATTCAAGGTAACATTTGTAGCCAAGGCAACGGTGTTGTCCCGGTCGTGATCTTGAGCACCGACACATTTGATGCCACAACTGTTGATCACACAACGGTTATGCTAGGCAATGCGTCTGAAGCACATGTCGTCAAAAAGACAGGGATCGCTAAACGACATGAAGATGATGTAGACAATGATGGTGATATAGATATCATCCTCCATTTCCGCTCTAATCAAATAGATTCTGGCTGCAATCCGGCTGTTATCCCTTTGACTGGGCAAACATTTGCGGGGCAACTGATTGTCGCGGGCGAATCAACTGACACGTTTAGCCGAGACTTTCCTGATGGTGATGATTGGTCAAATGGCGAAGCATTAGCCTTTTGGTATTACGGCAATAATAATGGTGACGAAATCACCGTTAATCTTAAAGACAACCGTGCAGCTGACCCTGGTCCTTCCGGTTGGGAAATGGTTTGGGCTGAAGAGTTTAACGAAGCGGCCGGAACTGTTCCAAATCCTGATTATTGGACCTATGAAATTGGCGATGTCACACCCGATGGCAAAAACGGTTGGGGCAATGACGAGTTGCAATACTACACCGACGACCCTGCCAATGCGGCCACCGACGGCGAGGGGAACATGGTTCTCACTGTCCGTGAAGACGAAAGCGGCCGTGACTGCTATTACGGCGAATGTGAATACACATCGGCCCGTTTGATCTCTTGGCGCAAAGCTGAATTCGCCTACGGCCGGATTGAGTCCCGCATTCAAGTTCCAGACGGTGAAGGTATTTGGCCCGCATTCTGGAGTTTAGGAACTGATATCGACGTCGTGAGCTGGCCTCAAACTGGCGAGATAGACTTCATGGAGTTTGTCGGCCGTCTGCCAAACGAAATCTTCGGAACCATTCATGGTCCAGGGTACGCTGGTGGTGCCAGCTTTGGCAATATTTACACCTTTGCCGAACCGGTTTCCAACGACTTCCATACCTTTACGGTTGAGTGGGAACCCGACTTGATCAAATGGTATGTCGATGGCATTCTGTACCATACAGCAACCCCAGCTGATGTAGCTCCGAACGAGTGGGTGTTTAACGATGCGATTTTCTTGATCATGAACGTCGCCATTGGCGGTAACTTCGGGGGTACGGTTGATCCTAACATCACGTTGCCAGCATCTATGGCCGTTGACTACATTCGGGTTTACCAGGGTCCAGATACAGCAGAACGTTTCGAAACGACCTTTGTCGATGACTTTAATGGTTGGCAAGAAGTAGTTGTGCCATTTGGCGGCTTCAGCCGTAGCGCAGAACAGCCAGAAGGGGCCCCAAATGATGGGTTAACTCTGACTGAAATGCGTGGGTACGGATTTGAGATTCCAGTAGGCAGCAACGCCATGATCGACCAAGTTCGCTTGGTTCCAATCCCGAAACCGGCCGAAGTAACAGTGACAAACCTAGCTGACAGCGGCGAAGGCTCATTGCGCAATGCGATCGATGCTGTTGCGGTAGACGGAACAATTAACTTTGATCCAAGTATAACGGGTGGCACAATCGCTTTAACCTCTGGCCAGTTGAACGTCGTTAACAGCGTGACAATTGATGCAACCGATGTGGTTTCTTTGACCATTAGTGGCAATAACACATCCCGTGTGTTCCAAATCGGAGCGGTCGCGACTGTTAGCATCAACAACGTGACAATTGCAGATGGTGTTGGCTCACCGCAGGGTGGGGGTATTTTGAACTACGGTGTTCTTAACCTCGACTATGTGACTGTACGTAACAACACAGAAAGCAGCGCTGCCCCAGCCAGCTTTGACTTCGGCGGTGGCGGCATCTACAACGCTGACAGCGCAACCCTGAATCTAACCAATAGTACAGTTCGTGATAACAGCACACTGGCTCAACCAGGTGGTGGTATCTACGGTTTCTTTAACAGTACGATTAATGTGACCAACAGTACCATTAGCGGTAATGTGGGTGGTGATGTCGCAGGTGGGCTACGAACACTAGGTAACCTTACAGTCGTTAACAGTACGATTAGTGGCAATACCTCAACCGCTTGGCACGGTGGCGCATTGTTCAGCACCGATGGGATTGTTTCAATTACGAACAGTACTATTGTGGGGAATATTGCTCCAGGTGGCACGACTGGTGGTCTGATGATCGCATCGTTCGGAGCCGCAGTAACAGCGACGTTGCAAAATAACATCATTGCTGACAATACGACCTATAGCTGTCAGGTAGAAGGCGGTTTGGCTAGCTTGACTTCGTTGGGTAACAACATGGTTAGCGATGCTTCATGTGCGGCAGTTGCCAGCGACATCATCGTTGGCCCTGGATTATCTGGGGTTGATGTTTTGGCTAACAATGGTGGCCCGACATTGACCCATGCACTGTTGGTGGGTAGTCCCGCAATTGATGCTGCAAATGGTGCAGTATGTCCAGTCACGGACCAGCGGGGCGTTGCCCGGCCGCAAGGCGCTGGTTGTGATATAGGTGCGGTTGAAGCCAATTAACTGGGTTTTTTGACCGGCTGACCGAGAACAGATTGAGGGTCCGTGCCATTATTGAAATGGCACGGACCTTTTTGATTTATTTGTAGCCAAAGGCGGCCGTTTGTAGCCGTGGGTTTTAGCCCTTGACTGTGGTAAATTGGAGGCATATGACACCTGATGAGAAGACAACCATCCATGACATTGCTCACAAAGCTGGCGTGTCGATTAGCACCGTTTCGCGCGTACTCAACGATAATAAATCGGTACGAGAAAGCTCCCGGTTAGCCGTTTTAAATGCAGTTGATGAATTGGACTATCAGCCAAATATATTTGCGAGTAGCCTAGCTGGAGGACGGTCAAAAACGATTGGGATTA
The DNA here is from genome assembly GCA_047638855.1 of Cellvibrionaceae bacterium. GTDB lineage: Bacteria > Chloroflexota > Anaerolineae > Promineifilales > Promineifilaceae > WTJY01. The sequence continues at coordinate 4,684 of JBLIMP010000176.1, forward strand.
TTACCCAATATATTGCGAGTCCGTTTTTCGATTTGATATTGCGTGGCATTTTAGATGAAATGAACGGCAGTGATTACCATGCACTATTTGCCGACGGGCAGTGGGACGTGATAAGAGAACGTCGTAGTCTGCAAATGTTCATCGACCGGCGGGTAGATGGGTTGATTGTGTTGGGCGGTGTTCTGCCAGAGGATGAACTGTGGATGATCGCTCAAAGGTTGCCTTTAATCGTGATCGGCCGGGACATTCCCGGAATCGAAAACAATTGCATTTCACTTGATAATTTCGGCGGCGCTTACACCGCCACTAAACAGTTAATTCAACAAGGACATCGGCACATCATTCATTTGACCGGTATTTTGAGGCACGAAGATGCCCTAGAGCGTTTAGCCGGATATCGTCAGGCGATGTTAGATTCAGAGCTACATGTCCCTGATGAATTTATTATTAAAGGGGATTTTTCGGAGCAGTCAGGGGTAATGGCGGCCGAACATCTACTTTCCACAGGTCCTACGTTTACAGCGATTTTTGCCGCCAATGACCAAATGGCAATGGGCATCCGCCTGGCTTTTTATCGGCGCGGCATTCGAGTTCCAGAAGATGTATCGATTATCGGCTTTGATGATCAGCCAGCATCTGCATTTTTGACACCCCCTTTAACCACAGTCAGGCAACCTGCACTTGAAATCGGGCATTCAGCAGCCAGTCGCATTTTGGCTAGAATTCAAGACCGGCCGGAAGTGATTCAAGAATTTAAAGCCCGGCTGATGATCCGCGATTCTGTTTCACGAATCCACTAAAACGCCTTGTTGCCACCTAGAAATCAACCTACATAGCACCTCTTAAACTAGCGTTCGCAAATTCAATGCCTAAATTAAGACCAATTTCTTGACGAATACGAACACTTTTGTACAATGTAAGCGGTTACAGTAACCGCTTACATTAGTTAAATTAACCTAATTGATCATGTCTGTTAAGAAAACAACCAACCAACGTGTAAAAATTGACGACGTCGCTCGCTTGGCTGGGGTATCAACCGCTACAGTGAGTCGTGTTATCAATGGGACAGGCACAGTTTCGGATAGTACAGCTGAAAAGGTCTTTGAAGCGATTGGTGATTTGAAGTTTGTGGCTCATGGTTCTGCTAGAGGTTTAGCCGGATCCAAAACAAATACAATCGGATTGGTTCTACCTGGGCTGACGACTTTCTTTTTTACTGCATTGATTCAAGGAATCAATGATTGTATTTACCAACAAGGTTATTCATTGTTGATGTATGCAGATCCACATCCAACCAGCGTCGCTAGTGGAAAGCCTTTGCCACTGGGCGAACACAATACAGATGGATTGATTGTGTTTACAGATTTCCTAGATGATTATTCGATTCAATATTTGCATGAGCGTAATTTGCCCATTGTCATGTTGCATCGTTCACCACCGGCCGGACTCCCCATTCCAAAAGTGATGTTTGAAAACCGACAAGGGGCTTTCGAAATCGTGAATCATTTAATTGAGATAGGCCGCAAGCGCATTGTGTACCTCAAAGGACCAGAAGGCAATGAGGACTCACGCCAGCGTGAAATGGGATATCGGCAGGCACTTCAAAACGCAGGCATTGAAGAAGATGAATCTTTAATCGGCCGTGGAGGCTTTGCTGCCAATCAAGCGGCTGATGCGATTCGGCAGTTGCTACTAGATGGGGTTGAATTTGATGCCGTATTCTGCGGTGATGATACCGCGTCGATAGGTGTGATGGACGCATTGAGAGAAAATGGACTAAGTATCCCTGAAAATGTAGCCCTAGTCGGTTTTAATGACGATTACATGTCTCAGTATATAACGCCGGCATTAACGACAGTACGTGCACCCATTCATCGGTCTGGCTTTGAAGCTGCTCAAAAATTATTAGACTTAATTGAAGGCAAACCGGTTGAGATGCATAGTGAACTAAAAACCGAGCTTATTATTCGTGAATCAACCATTCGTGAATCAACCATCGGAGGGCACAATGGATAACCACTATTTCATTGGAATCGATATCGGCGGGACCAATGTAGACGCCTTGATTGTTGATCATCAACTTCAGACTCAAGGTTTTTTGACTACACCTATTCGATCAAAAAGTGGGCAAAGTTCTATTGCGGTCATTATTGAAATTGTAGGAAATTTACTTTCGCAAGCTGGTATTTCCGATTTTTCTCAGATCGCGGCGATCGGTGTGGGGGTTCCTGGTTTAGTTGACGCTTTTACGGGTCAAGTTGAATTAGCGGTTAACTTAGATCAAACATCAATGCCCTTAGGCGCACTGCTCGAAACTCATTTCGGCCGACCTGTATTTGTTGAAAACGACGCCAACGCGGTCGCTTTAGGCGCCTCTAAATTTCTTGTTGATTCATCTGTTAAAAATTTGGCATTTATCACAATTGGAACAGGAGTAGGTGCTGGTCTTGTTTTAAACGGCAATATATTTCATGGCTCACGCAATATGGCGGGTGAAATCGGCCATATGTTTGTTCAAGAAAGTGATATTCGTTGCCAGTGTGGCAATTATGGCTGCTTGGAAACCTTTGTCGCTGGCCCCGCTATTGCTCGAATGGCTCAAACTGCATACTTGCAAAACCCCGCGACAACTTCGTTGGTTGATCTTCAAAAACTTGAAGCGGAAGACGTGTTTAAAGCTGCTGACCAGAATGATCCTATTGCGCTTGAGATTGTGGCGGCCGTGGGGCTTGTTTTGGCAAGAGCGATTCAGGGAATGGTGATGTCTTTTGATTTAGAGAAGATCATCATCGGCGGTGGGGTTTCACGAGCGGGTGAAACACTGTTGCGGCCGATTCTAAAAGAATGGGCAAAAATGTGCTCAGATTCAGCTATGGCATCTGAAGTGCTTTTGCCGGAACGATTAATGTTATGTCCGGCCGACTATAAGGCTGGAGCATGGGGGGCTGTCGCTATCGCTTTAGATCGCAGTTCCAACAATGCAAGCTCTACTAATGTATTTCAAAAAGAACCAATGGTTTTGAGCCGCTAAAAACAGCAGTGTTCAAGATTGTGTTCTAGTAATCAGATTGGATTACAAAAATAATGCTAATCCAACTGAATTGCGATTTATTAGCTAGATAATCTAATAAAAAGCGTCACAGGTTTCGGTCTGCCAACCATAAAAGCCTGTGACGCCCACGGAAACTCACGAAACACCCGGAGGTGAATCAGTAAGATAAACCCTATTATCCCCTAATTCCTTGATATATCTGCCCATGGAAGTATTAAAACTTTCGCTGGGTTTGTTTTTAACCATTCGGTTACAAACATTTTGCACCTTTTTTAAAAGATCGAACTGATTATTTCAGTTGTTACTTGGGTTTTATAAACCCTATCAATTCAAAGGAGAAGATTGAAAATGAGTAATTTTCGCAAACTCTGGCTTACTTTCTTAGTCATCTTAGCGCTATTTCTAGTTGCTTGTGGTGGCCCAGAAGCACCCGCCGTAGAAGAACCTGCTGTAGAAGAACCTGCGGCCGAAGAAGTTGTTGAAGAAGAACCTGCTGTAGAAGAACCTGCTGTAGAAGAACCTGCCATGGAAGAAGAAGCGATGGCTGATGGTGAAAAAGTCACCATTCGATGGTTTGTTGGCTTGGGCACCGGCTCAAACGAAGACCAAATCCCTGTTCAAGATGGTGTTGTAGAGAAATTTAATGCTTCGCAAGATCGCATTGAATTGGTTGTTGAGTATGTTGACAATGATCAGGCGACCACAATTTTGAACACTCAGATATCTGGTGGTAACTCGCCCGACATCATCGGACCTGTTGGTGTTGCTGGCCGTGCGGCATTCACCGATGCGATCCTTGACCTTCGTCCATTAATGGAAGCTAATAATTACGATTTGAGCGACTTTGACCCAGCAATGGTTGATTTCTATGAATTAGAAAACAAAGGTCAAGTCGGTTTACCATTCGGTATCTTCCCATCATTCATCTATGTCAATCTTGACCTGTTTGATGAAGCTGGCCTTGAATACCCTCCACAAGAATATGGCGTACCTTACATTCTAGATGGCGAAGAAGTGCCTTGGAACATGGACACCGTTCGTGAAATCGGCCTGTTGTTGACCGTTGACGAAAACGGTAACGATGCAACGATGGATGGCTTTGATCCAGAAGCGATCGTTCAGTTCGGTTATGGTGTGCAGTGGGCTGACGTTCGCGGTCAAGCGGCTCTATTTGGCGCTGACTCATTCCATGATGGCGCTGGTGGCGCACAAACTCCAGCACATTGGGTTGATGCGATGCAGTGGTACCATGATGCGATGTGGACCGATGTATTTATGCCAAACGGCGCTTACGGTGGATCTGATCTACTCAACGCTGGTAACTGGTTTGAATCAGGCAACATGGCGATGGATCAAGTTCACCTTTGGTACGCGACCTGTTGTACAGGTGGCTTAGAAGCGAATTGGGACTTGGCCGTAATGCCAGCCGCTCCAGACGGTTCAATCACTGCAAAAATGCATGCTGACACCTTTGCTATTCTCGAAGGTAGCGAGCACCCACAAGAAGCATTTGAAGTGATGAGCTACCTCATTGATGAAGCGGCCGATGAGCTGACCCAGCTTTATGGTGGTTTGCCAGCGCGCTTGTCATTGCAATCAGCTTATTTTGATAAGTTGGATGCTGACGCATTTGCTGACAAAGACATCAATTGGGATGTTGTAACAGCAAGCATGGCTTACCCAGACAATCCAAACCATGAAGAAGGGTATCCAAACGAATTGCCAGCGCGTGACGCACTTGCTGCATTTTCTGAGCAGATGAACAACAACCCTGACTTCGATGTAGAAGCTGGTTTAGCTGAACTTCAGGCGAATCTTCAATCAATCTTTGATGGTGCGGACTTTGTTCCTGCCCCTGTTGAAGAAGAAGCGATGGAAGAGGAAGCGATGGCTGACGGTGAAAAAGTCACCGTTCGTTGGTTTGTTGGTCTTGGAACGGGTTCAAACGAAGATCAAATTCCCGCCCAGGACGAAGTTGTTGCTGAATTCAATGCGTCACAAGATGCGATTGAATTGGTTATTGAGTACGTTGACAATGATCAAGCGACAACTATTTTGAATACTCAAATATCTGGTGGCAACTCACCAGACATCATCGG
>JBLIMP010000177.1:0-9819 GCA_047638855.1 Cellvibrionaceae bacterium
TGTGACCTCGTCGATTGGTGTCGATGTAGTCTATCCGGCTGGATCTACAACAACCCATTCAGTTGTTGGGACCAAGGTCGCCATTTCTTGTTGCGGAGGCAATGCTGTTAGCCCCTCATCAGGGTTAAAGCTCTCTATGGTCGGGTGCGGTTCATGATTTACCCCTCCCACAACTTTGCCGAACTCTGTAAACGGGATGATGATCTCTTGATCCTTCCCCCTCTCGAAAATAAACGTCCGACTGCCGCTAATCCCTAAATCTAATCGGCCGCGCACAACCTCTGGTGTAATGGTGTCATTGACTTCCATGACACATAAGCCGGTCCCGTCTGAGGTACAACGGCCATAAACAATCGTTTCATCAGCCCTATCGACAAGGTGAGCGTCTATACCAACCATTGCTGCCCCAATCTCTTCCATCTGCATGGTCAGGGTGATCGTCGTTTCAGGTGCTGGTATAGGTGAAATAAGGGCGGTTAGTGCGAACCCAATTTGAGCGAGTAAATACATTTCGTTTCTTCCTAATTCAATGCCTAATTCAATGTGGGGAATGGGTCCCAAAATCCGTCTGCGTTGTACATGTCATAGTGCAAATGTGGCCCCGTTGTATATGCGCCAGTGTTCCCTACAACCCCGATCTGCTCCCCTTGGGTTACAGTTTGCCCTGTGCTCACGTTGAGGCTATTCATATGGCCAAATCTGGCGCACCATGACCCACTACACAAAATGACAACGTTGCCTAAATTGGTATCAAATCCCGCCTGCTGAATTGTTCCATTGGCGGTTGCAATGACCGGAATGCCGGTCCAATACAGAAAATCTAGCCCTTCATGCCCCCATGAAAATGGGTACAAAGGGTCGCAAAAATCTGTTCCGATATACCCTGGTGACTGAACGCCGTTAGCATTGGTCGGATATCCAGAGAATGGATTTCCTACTCCAGCATCTCCAACACGGGTGCAATATTCACTTGTGTTGATGGGCGGCTCGACAACAATGGGGCCACCCGGTTCCCCTACTACCGGATCGGGGTCTGTGACCTCTTCTGTTATCCCGAATCCATTAGATATATTGGTTGCAATTACAGTGACGATGCCGATAAGGCAAAGCCCCAATAACAGCAGGATTGGAATAAGAATGGGAAGCTTTTTTATAAGCCAAAGTGTCATATGTAATCCTCTGAATATTAAAAAGGACAGAGGTATCTTCTCAAAAAGGGCGGGTTGAACATTTGTGCTAGGTCGAAAAAAGTGCTATACAGCTCACGTAGAGCCGTTGTGTACTTGGAAAACACTTGAAAAAACACTGTTTACCCTGACTTTTTGAGAAGATACGGACAGAGCCATTAAAATAGGCTGGGCCAATTTTTGACCCAGCCCTTTAGGGGAGGAAAATTGAGGGGACTACCCTCTGTTTGGAAACAAGCTTCTTGCTTCATTTTTGTTTCAATGGCTGATGCTGGAATTTATGCTAGGAAACAAAAACGGCCGTCCAAAGTCTGAAATTAATCAGCTTTTGGACGGCCGTAGCGCGTCGCTATTTGATTGTTGGTTGAATAAAGCTGTATAAAAAAGCCTTGGCTTATTTAACTTAAGCTACTGATTCAACCTTCTTTGTTCTTGTTTTGCCTTTAGGAGTTAGAGCTGAAACACGATATTCGCCTTGCTCGCACTCGACAAACAAACGCGTGATTCCTGTTTTTCCTTCTTTTCGTAAATTCCTTATTTTCCGTATCAACCACATTTCTTCTTCTGTGAAGGATTGTGATTCTTTCATTGCCCTTGCGTATCCCGTTGTAGAGTCTTTATAAGCTCTTTTTTATCAACGTCAGATAAATATGAAGCCTCAAATTGAACAGCTTGTAAGGGTGTTTCTGCTAAATCATCAGCTAAAAATCTAATTGGAAGGCCACATATTCGACTCAAAAATAGCAACCGTGGTCTATTAATATTTGAATATCCAGTGCCGAGAATTTTATACCAAAGTGATGATGATATCCGTGTTCCGGCTAATCTACTTTGATATTCGACTTCTGAACCAGTCAAATTATGGGTCTCCGCAGAAACTTGTAATTTCTCCGGCAACGTGTACATCTAAATATCCTATACAAACTCTAGAAGTATAGACCATAACTATACTTCTTTTCGATCATACACACCCATGCGTAAGCAGTCAAATCGAAATTTTCACTTTAGACTTGTTAGTTCTTCAAATGACGTGCCATAATTATGCATGATACTTGTCTTCTAGTCATCGAAGAAGGCACTGGTCAATAGTAAAAAATCAATTTTTTGTTATTTAACAAAGCAGTGGTATGATCGAGACTCAACAGCACCAAATATGATGTTTAATACTATTGACCCACAATTTAACTTGCAAACTGCCAACTTTGGCACACGAAATGATCGTGTTTTGGTGATCGCTCTGAAAGGAGCAACACTCGAAGATGAATGGGAGCAGATTGAAGGCAGTAGAATTTTATTAATTGGTGGCGAAATCGCTCGGGAAGAGTTAAAGCGTTTCTTGGATACCAAATCAGGTGGCCTTAATCGCAAAAAGCTGAAAGAGCAAATACCTGGTGGCATGAACAGCCGTACTCACACAGCGATGCGGAAATTCTGCGGCTTGTAATTTTTTAGATTAGATAAAGTATTTAGATTGGCTCGCCCAGTCTGTAGACAATAAAAAGACCAAACCACCTTGCCTGATAAACAAATGGTTTGATCTTCTTGCGCACCTTAACAATCGAATAAACAATCGTTAGGTTTTTTGATTGGGGGCTGGTTTTCGCAAACCAGCCCCTAGTCAGCTCCTCAGGTCGGACTCGAACCAACAACCCTTCGGTTAACAGCCGAATGCTCTGCCATTGAGCTACTGAGGAATGTGTCTTTTTTTTCGACAGCGGATGAAATTATAGCATTCAACAAATCAGTGTCAAGGTCGAAACCACCCATTTTCTGTAAGGTACTAATTACATTTTGTACGCATGATCGCTACCGTATCATTCGGCCGGAAATCTCCCTACCCAGTCCCACCTCTAAACAACCTACTCCAGCATTTTTGCTGAATCCCGCAAAACATACTTCTGTGTTTTTCCCGTTGATGTTTTTGGTATCGGCCCAAAAATGACTCTACGTGGGGCTTTAAACCGGGCCAACTCGCCTTGCACAAATTCAATAATTTCCGCCTCAGTCACCGTGTATCCCTCTTTTAATGCCACAAACGCACACGGAGTCTCGCCCCACTTTTCATGCGGCATCGCAACCACGGCCGCATCCATCACGGCCGGATGCTTAAAGATCGCCCCTTCAACCTCAATGGTCGAAATATTTTCTCCGCCGGAAATAATAATATCTTTCGAGCGGTCACGTAGTTCAATATAGCCATCAGGATGGAGCACGGCCAAATCCCCACTCCGAAACCAGCCCCCGTCAAAAGCATCTAATGAGGCTGTCGGGTTTTTAAGATACCCTTTCATCACCACGTTACCCCGAAACAGCACCTCGCCCATCGTCTGGCCATCGGCCGGAACCGGCTCCAATGTTTCAGGGTTCGCCACAATCAAATCTTCAAGCATATGGTACCTCACCCCTTGGCGCGCATTGATCTCTGCTTGCTCAGCTACTGTTTTGCCATTCCAAGCTGGGTCCCAGTCGCAAATCACCGCCGGACCATACGTTTCGGTCAATCCATACACATGCGTAACCTCAAAGCCACTTTCAGCCATAGAGGCCAATACAGCGGCCGGAGGTGGCGCACCGGCCACCATCCCTTTAATCAAACCCGTCTTTTGTTCCTTCAGCTCATCGGGTGCCATCGCAATCATTTGATGCACAATCGGCGCACCACAGTAATGAGTGATCCCTTCTTGCCCAATCGCATCATAAATCGCATCAACCCCCACCTGACGCAAGCAGACATTTGTGCCACCCACGGCCGCCATTGTCCATGGGAAACACCATCCGTTGCAATGGAACATCGGCAATGTCCACAGGTAAACCGGATGCTTCGGCAACTCCCATCCTACAATATTACTGGTTGCATTCAGGTAAGCACCCCGATGGTGATAAACAACCCCTTTTGGATTGCCCGTTGTGCCAGACGTGTAATTGAGCGAAATCGCTTGCCATTCATCGGCCGGCAATTGCCACTCAAATTCAGGGTCACCGGTTGCCAAAAACGCTTCATAATCCATAACACCCAACAAATCGCCACCTGAAACCGTTTTGTCATCGATGTCGATCACCAATGGTTTCTGTTCAGCTAATTCCAAAGCTTCACCAATCACGGCCGACACCGTTCTATCAGTAATAAGCACTTTTGTCTCTGCATGGCCCAGCATAAAAGCGACATTTTTCGCATCGAGTCGAGTGTTGATCGCGTGCAGCACACCGCCCATCATCGGCACGCCAAAATGAGCCTCATACGTTTCTGGGGTGTTAAAACCCATTACAGAAACAGTGTCGCCCAAACCCAGCCCTTGCTGTGTTAGGGCCGATGCCAGTTGGCGACAACGAGTAAAGGTCTGTGCCCATGTATAACGTCGTTCACCATGCACCACAGATGTTTTTGCCGGGTACACATAGGCGGCACGGGCTAAAAATGACAAAGGGGAAAGCGGTGTGTAGTTGGCTTTGTTTTTATCGAGATCAGTTTCAAAAATATTGGGCATTTTTCCTCGGAGTTTAGTTTGATCGCGTACAGAAGTCGCAGTTGATGACGTAGGAGCAAACCGTCAACGACAGTCTGCAAATTATAAAATGAAATTTTGTGGCACAAGCGCAGCTACATCTAAAAAATCGGCCGGTTTGGCTGGGAGCAATATTGAGCATTGCCACCCTCGTGATCGCCATTTTAATCAGACCGTTGACTCTTTATCGGTATGCCAACGACCCACTCCAGCTTCTACAGCCGATTATCCAACTACGCTTTGGTTTAATCAACTTTAACAGGCAATTGCCTGTGACTCATCTCCAACTGCCAATGTCTCGAAAAGAGAAATTTGGACAAATCCAGTCCGTCGGCCGTCAGACCAAAATAGCGACTGCCATACCACGGCAATCACCATGAGGGCATTTTGGGCCAGATTAGGAATCGCGTGCTCAAGTACTATCGTTTCCAGCATAATCCACATTAAATAAATCTCTTTTGCTTCTTGAGGTTATGATTTTTGGCAAACTCAGAAGTCCATTCTTTTTTAGATATGTGCTCCCACCCTTGTGCATAGTCTTAATCCAACGGATACAATTAATACAAATTAAAAGGAAGCTATCAACAACCTTAACCTTTTGGAAAACTTGTTTCAGCATGATTAAATCTCTTCAAGATTCTCACCACTGGTCTCACGATGTCCACCATCTATTGCCCAAGCATGTGGCATTAGCCACACCTACACCGTAACTCAAAAAGATCAATTGGCTGGGCTTCGGGAAGACGTTCATCAATATGAAGGGCCATTTGTAGCCATCGTCAGAATCTCAAATACCGAAGTGCCCCGCATTTTGCCACCTCGAAACGGACCGTATCTAACCAATCGAATGCGGATTGCACTGCTTGGTGAAAAGGTTGCTGTAGACGCATAAAAACAAAAAGGTCAAGTTTTGAGCACCGCTAATCTGATGGTACAAGTTGTACCGTTTCACCATTAGCACACTACCAGAGCAATGCGGTTGATGGACAACATCAGCTAATATTAGAAGTTTGCGAAATGGGCGGTACGTAAATCGCCATCGAAGCGATTGAAGAGCATTTTGCAAAGTCAACGTCAACCATTGCCATGCATGTATCAATTAACAACTAACGTTTGAAGAAATAGAGGAGAATTTAGATGAGTATTAAAAGCAAAAGTATTGAAAATAGAGTTGCCATCGTAACGGGCGCTGGCAAAGGGATTGGTCAAGCGATTGCAGAACGTTACGGCCAAGAAGGGGCCAAAGTCGTCGTCGCTGACATTCATGCTGAAAATAGCCAGAAAGTAGCGGATGGCATTAACGCGGCCGGTGGCACCGCCATCTCTGTACCAACTGACATTTCAAACGAGGATGCAGTTAAAGCCTTATTTGACAAAACGGTAGCTGAATTTGGAACGGTTGACATCCTTGTCAACAATGCTGGATTGGTTTCACCTATGAAACATTTTCTCGAAGCTGACAAAGCTTGGTGGGACATGATTATCGGTGTGAATCTGACCGGAACATTCTTGTGCTGTATGACGGCCGCCCACATCATGGCAAAAAATGGCAGTGGAAGCATCATCAACATGTCGTCAGGCGGAGCAACCCGTGCCCACCGAATGTTTGCGGCGTATGACGCAACAAAAGGTGGAATCGAAGCGATGAGCCGAGCGATGGCTCTTGATCTTGGACCCTATGGTATCCGTACCAATATTCTGACTCCTGGGTCGATTGATACGAGCGGAATTGATGAAGAAGGGCGCAAACTGCGTGGGGTGAACATTCCTCTTAATCGGGTCGGAGAGCCTGATGACATGGTAGGTGCGGCCGTTTTCTTAGCTTCAGATGACTCTCGCTATATCACAGGTCAAGCGATTATTGTAGATGGTGGTATGTTGGCACAGCAGCGCTCTGCAACTGTGGATATTCGCCCGCCAAGTATGTATCCAAAACTTGAAGACCTTTAGAATTTCTAATTTGGAATCAAACAGTGAATAAACGTAAGGAGCTAGCCCAAGTTTAGGCTAGCTCCTTACGCCAGTGCCAAGTCCATCTAACCTGCCCTTTCTCCTGGGCAGTGTTGCAAATTTAGTCCAATTAAAGAAATCTGTGCCATGAAAGGTAACCGTTCAGTCCCCCTGTCATTGATACGCATAACTTCGTAGGGGTGAAAGGGGCGGGGCGGTTTTAAGCCCCGAAGAAGAGATTTTCTTCCCGTCCCGACCGAAGGGAATGCCTACGGCCTTACACCCCTCTGAACGGTTACCATGAAAGAGATATTTTCCGCTAAAAACGGCTTTGATAGCTTTTTACAACGCTACCAATCAACATTTTCCCATACATCGATGATCGTCGGCCGGTCCGCCTGCAACGCCATCTCAATCGCTTGGGTCAACTCATCCAACGATTGCGGCCGCACCCCGTAACAATGATAAGCTTGCGCCAAAGCGACAAAGTCCGGATTGCCGGCCGCATAATCAACGGCCGAAAGCGGAACCCCCGCGTCATTCATATGCTCTTCAATCGCCCCAAGCCCTTCATTGTTCCAAATCACAATCGGCAATGGCAACTTCTGTTCATACGCCGTAGCCAACTCAGGTGACGTAAATTGGAAGCCAGCATCCCCCACCATCACCACCACTGCCGAATTCGGCAATCCTAATTTCGCCCCAATCCCCATCGGCATAGACGGGCCCAACGTACAAAAACCACCTGGATAATGCCATTGGCGTTCAGCCCCCGCTTGCCACAACGCCGTCGCTGTGTATCCCAAACCGCACATATCCGCGACTCCTATTCCACCAATGGGCAATGCCGCTTGAATCGCAGCCAACACTTTTTGATGGATAAGTTCTTTTGGGGTTAATTCTGATTTGGCCCGTTGCTTTGTTTCGGCCACTTCTTCCGCCATGTTTTCAAAGTCTTCTTTTTGACTACGCGATATTATATCAACTAAAATCGCTTCAGCCGTTTTCGCCCCATCGGCCACAATGCCGATTTCAGTTGCATACATCCGGTCAAATTGAGCAGAATCCAAATCTACGCGAATAATCTTGCCATTGATCCCATATCGCTCTGTATAGCTATCGGTGTCCGCCATTTCAGTCCCAATCGCTAAAATCACATCGGCCGCAGCAACAGCATCGTGCCCGGCTGGGCGGCTGACAACCCCACCCGCATTTAACGGATGGCTGTCTGGCACAATGCCCTTGCCGTTGTTGGTCGAAATCACTTGGGCTGGCAACCACTCGGCCAACGCCGTCACAGCCTTGCCACAGCCCAATGCACCCCCACCCAGTAAGATCAATGGCCGTTCGGCCCCCATGAGCAGGTTGCTGGCTTGCATCACCAGCTCAGCCGCAGGCGCAGGCCGTTCGCTCACCACAATCGCTTCCCACTCATCTGTCACCGTTTCAGCCAACAAATCCGTTGGAATCACAATATGCACCGGCCGAGGGCGTTGCGTCGCAAAGCTCTCGTACGCTTTGCCAATTAGCTCTGGAATTTCCGCAACGGTTGCGGCCGTGGCCGAAAACGCTGTCAGTGGCGCAGTCACGGCCGCTAAATCGGTCACTTCGTGCAACAGGCCAAATCCTTTGCCTTGTGTCTCCAGCGGGTTGTCACTTGAAATCACCAACATTGGAATCGAATCAGCCCAAGCTTGTCCCAATGGAGTCGTAATATTGGTGACCCCAGGGCCAGAAATAATAAGGCACACCCCCGGTTTGCCTGTGGCCCGTGCGTATCCATCGGCCGCAAAGCCCGCCCCCTGCTCGTGCCGTACTGACACATGTTTAATGTTGCTGCCTGGTAGCCCCCGATAAATATCAAGGGTATGAACACCCGGAATACCAAAAACGGTGTCAACACCGTAGTCTTCGAGTAATTTAATTAATGCTTCGCCTGCGATCATATATTTAGTGGGGAGTTACTAGTGGTTAGTGACTAACCACTAGTAACTAGTTATTTTAAAGCCAATACAATACGGTCTATTGCGGTGCTAATCACATCCGCCGGTTGCGTGAGCGAAATACGGAAAAATCCTTCGCTCTGCTTCCCCATGCCGCTACCGGGGAGAATCGCCACCCCGTTTTCAAGTACCTTTTCGGCCGCTGCTCGATCATCTTTTCCAGCGATTTTCGAGACGTCAACCATGACGTAAAATGCGCCGTCCGGCCGAATGGCGCTAATTCCTGGCACAGACTCCAGCTTGTCACACACAACGGCCGCCCGTTCCTTATAAACCTGGACCATTTCAGCCACGCAATCTTGCGGCCCGTTAAAAGCGACTTCGGCCGCATCCATGATAAACGGGGGCAAACTCGAATGGGTATGCACCACAAGCTGTGCCACGGGTGAAAGCAACTCTTTTGGATAATAGCCAAATCCAACCCGCCAGCCGGTCATGTTGTACGCCTTTGAACAGCCATCCATCAAAATCGTGCGCTCGGCCATGCCAGGAAACGAGATCGGGCTAACCGGAAATTCATCACCAAAATAGATTTGGGCGTAAACCTCATCAGACAATACCCACAAATCATACTTGACTGCGATTTCAGCGATTTTCCCCATCACCTCTGGGCTGATCAGCGTTCCGGTCGGATTACTAGGTGAGTTGATGAGTATGGCGGCTGTTTTGGGGGTGATAAGCTTTTCAATTTCGGCCGGGTCTGGCTCAAATCGATTTTCCGGCCGAAGGGGATAGGGCACTGAAACCCCATCGACATAGGCCATGATCGACTGATACATCGGATAACCAGGATCAGGCACAAGCATCTCTCCGCCTCGTGGAACGGTTGTCATGATCGAGGTAAAAAGGGTCCCTTTTACCCCAGGCGAGACAGAAACCTGGCCTGCATTCGCTGTCATCTTGCGTGTACGTGATAGATAATTCGCAATGGCGGTACGCAATCCAATAGTCCCGTTTGCGGCATCATAGCCGGTTCGGCCCGCCCGCATCGCGCGTTCGGCCGCTTCCACAATATGCGGTGGGGTTGGATAGTCTGGCTCACCAATTTCGAGCCGGATCACATCAATCCCACGTTGCTGCATTTGATTGGCTTTGTGCCAAATGTCAAAGGCACCCGCACTTACTTTCTTTTCTGCCAAAGGGCTGATTTTGGGCATAGTATTTTTGGTTAGTTGG